>CAMAWN010000155.1 GCA_945861865.1 Candidatus Kuenenia stuttgartensis
GCCTTCACGTTCGTGACTCGCGATCAGGGCGAGCAATTGACGAACATTGAACTCCGCATCGACACCATGCTGCACGAGTACAAGATTCCCGATTACGAATCGGCGCGTCCGAAGGCGAAGCGAGCCGAATGGTCCGGCGGATTCTCGAACAGCCCGATCGCGTAGCGGCTACCTCAGCCCGTCGATGTACTTCACGAACTGCACGTCGAGCCAATCGACGTCGGGGTGAATCGTCTCTTTGAAATCGGCGAGACGTTTCTTGGCGGGGTAGTCCCGCAGCGGGTCGCGAGCTGCAATCCGCTTGAGATACGCCGAGTAATTCCGCGGCCGAGTCTCGACCAGAAAGAACGTCAACGCCCACGACTGGGCGTAAAAGTCGAGCACGTCCAACTCGTCCACATGATGCCGTTCCGCCGCGATGGAATGTGGATGGGTCCAGATTCAATCGAGGTCACGAACGGCGTGCGTGGCGGCTACGGTCAAACCGTGAACGACTGCTTGAACTGCGGGATGATCGGATCTTCGTTGCTCTGATCGTGCAGCAGTTGGGCGACGGCCTGAGCCGACTCAGCTTCTCCGTGGACGATGAAGGCTTGGCCGATGCCGCCGCGCTTGGCGAGATGGCCGAACCACCATTGGAAATCCTCCGCGTCGGCATGTGCGGAGAGTCCATTGAGGACTTCGACTTTGGCTCGCAGATCAATCTCGCGGTCGAAGATGCGGATTCGCGGCTGCCGCTCGACGAGGCGTCGACCGAGCGTGTACTCGGCTTGATAGCCGAGCATCACGATTGTGTTTCGTTCGCTGCCGACCGCGTGTCGCAGGTGATGGACGACTCGGCCACTTTCGCACATGCCGCTGGCGGCGATGACCAAGAACGGCCCCTTGCGATCGTTGAGCACGCGGCTTTCTTGCGGACTGGCAACGTACGTCAGCCCGCGAAATCCGAAGAGATCCGCATCGGCTCCTCGTTGCTCTTGAGCTTCCTGATCGAGAACCTCTTGGTGTTCGCGATGCACCTGCGTCAGCTTTCGCGACAGCGGGCTGTCGACAAAGATCGGAATGTGTGGCAGCCGGCCTTCGTTGAACAACTCGTTCAAGAAATAGACCAAGACCTGCGTGCGGCCGAGACTGAATGCGGGGATGACGACCTTTCCCTGAATCGCACACGCCTCTTGCAGAATGCGGAGCAGTTCTGTTTTGAGGTTTTCGGCAGGCAGATGCACACGATTGCCGTAGGTCGATTCGGTGATCAGCACGTCGCAGCCGCTGTCGATCAGTACCGGATCGCCGAGCAACGGCAGACTACGCCTGCCGAGGTCGCCGGTGAAGACAACTCGTTTCATTTGTCCGCTGTCGATGATCTCCAATTCGGTGATCGCGGACCCGAGAATGTGTCCCGCCTCGTGGAATCGCAGTCGCACGTCCTTCGCCAGTTCATGCCATTTGCCATACGGAATGGTCTCGAACCGTTTGCACAACTCATGGACGTCGTGTTCTTCGTACAACGGTTCGACGGGCGGATGCCCCGGTCGCAATCGGCCTTGCAAATATCGGGCGTCTTCGGCCGCGATGTGGGCGCTGTCGAGCAGCATGATCTCGGCGATGTCCGCCGTCGCGGGCGTACAGAAGACCGGACCGCGAAAGCCCGCCTTGAACAGTCCCGGCAAGTTGCCGCAGTGGTCGATGTGCGCGTGCGAGAGGATGACCGCATCGAGTTTTTTCGGCTCGCAGTGAAACCGTTCGTTCTTCGCGCGAGCCTCCGCGCGGTGGCCTTGGAAGAGGCCGCAGTCGAACAGGATGCGACGATCAGCGGTTTCGAGCAGGTGCTGACTGCCGGTGACTTCACCGGCGGCTCCGAAAAACGTCAGTTGCATGGCTTCGCTCCGAAGTCGAACGTTGAGAGGCCGCGGCCACAGCGTACCGAAGGTGGCTGGGCCGAACGACTCTCAAGCTCTCGACGGGGCGCGCCTACTCCAGCTCTTTCGACTTGGTGAACAGCCAGAGCGTCACGGTTTCGCCTTCGGCCAACTTCGTTCGCGCGTCCGGTTCCTGACGTTCGACGCGGAAGTGTTGTTCCTTCCGATTTGTCAGCGAACCCCGTTGCAACGAGACCTTGTAGCCCAATGTTTGGAGGATCTCTTTAGCTTTGTCGTGATCCATCCCAATGAGCGAGGGGACCGTGTCCGGCGGCAGCGTCGAGAGTTTGCTCTTCGCGCCAGTTGTTGGTGCGGTCTTGCTAGTACCTTCTGCCGAAGGCTTCATGGGCGGGCGAACGCCGCTGGCTGGGACGACCTTTCCGCCGAGGCCGTCGGGTTGCTCGGCACGCTCTTCGTCCGCGGTCTTCGTAGTGATTTTGTAGCTGCGGTCCTCGAATTTGAATGGGTTCTTGCTGAGCCATGCCGGCAGGAGGTTCTTCGAGTTCTTTTCCAGTGCTCCGAACACGAACACCGTTTCTTTCGTGCCGGCCGGATCGATCAGACGCACGGCATCCGGCAGAAAGGTCTTCGTGTCGAGGTTGATCTCGGCGAGCTGATAGTTGGCAGCGTCGGTAGGCCACAGCGGAGTGGCTCGGATGGTCGCTTTGCCAGTCGCGGTGTTGTGGTTCTTCAGTTCCAGGTCGTAGCGTTGGATGGCCTTCTCGGCCGGCATACCGAACAGAAACGGCAACGGGCCATCGATGATATTCGCTCCCTGATTCTGCTTCGGGAGCAGCATGCGTGTGGCCTCTTTTTCCTGCACGTTGACTTGAGTGACAAGTTGACCGTCGCAGTACCAACGCTCGTACAGCCCTGCAATGCCTTTGAATTCCACTCGCTCACCGGTCTCCCAATGCCGGCGGGGTTCGACGACCCCGACTTTGTTCTTGTCGGGAGTCAGGTCGATCCGGCCTTTGTCGGGGGACTCGTAGTAAAACTTCCCGGTGTTGTGCTTCACGACATTGAAAACGTAGTCGAATTCCCAGCGGCGATGCTCGCCTTCGAGCTTCTTGACCTTAGCCGACGAGACCTCCCAGTCCTTCAGCAGCGCCATCAACTCCGGCGAGACGTTTTTGACTCGCATCGGTAGACCTTCCGGACGCGCGAGCTTTTCGCCAGCGGTTGGTTCTTCGGCTCCGACTGGCAAAATGGATTTCTTCGCAGGCGACGTCTTGGCTGCCGTCGGCCGCGTGCCGGGTTTACGGTCTTGGGCGGTAGCATCAGCCAGTCCGCTCAACCCCACGGCCAGCATGGCCATCCACACGAGTCCTCGCATCGGCATCCTTCCGAACCTGGGTCGCGGCATGATTTTCCTGCGTCGAGGAGACATCCTTGTCAGCTCGCCTGGCGGCTCAACCAAGCCTTGGGCCGATTTGCCGGGCAACAGGGTTGGGATATTAGGAATCCTGACGAAACGCCTCTACCCCGGTTTCTCGACTGCTCGACTGGGGTCATCTCGACCTGTGAACAACATTGACAACATCATTGATGGGGGGCTTCTGGATCGTTAGTCGGTCACTTCCAAATTCATCCGTGTTCGCTTGATTGCCGCATCGGTGCGACGCTGATTGCAGCCAGTTTGGGAATCGTTGATACTCGGTGTGGACGACTGCCGAGAATGACTCTTCAGACTGAGCCACGATGAACGCCGCGACCAACTTCAAGATCCTGCCTGACTCCAACGAACTCGAGCAGATGCAGCGTGATCTGCGGTTCCATCCCAGCCAGGTGACGGATCCGCGAGTGCTCAGCCGCGAGCAAATCGCTCAGTTTAATCGCGACGGTTATGTGCGGGGGTTGCGAGTCTTCGACTCCGCCGGCACTGCCCGAAACCGGCAGTACTTCGACGCCCTGCTGGCTCATGTGTTGGCTGCTGGCGGAGACAGCTATTCGATCAGCACGGCTCATCTGAAATACGGTTACGTTTACGATCTGATCACGAACCCGCGCATCGTGGATTGTGTCGTGGACATTCTCGGACCAAATGTCATTGGCTGGGGTTCGCATTTCTTCTGCAAGATGCCCAAGGATGGAAAGGCGGTGGCCTGGCATCAGGACGCCAGCTACTGGCCGCTGACACCGTCGAAGACCGTCACCGTCTGGTTGGCGATTGACGATGCCGACCGTGACAACGCCTGCATGAAGTTCATTGCCGGCTCGCAGAACGTCGGCCATCTGACGTATCGCCCCAGCAGCGAAGCGGATCACAACGTGCTCAATCAGTCGATCGACAACGCCGAGCAATACGGCTCGGTCGTGTACGACGAACTTCAAGCGGGCGAGATTTCGATTCACGCCGACCTGTTGCTGCATAGCTCTGAAGCCAACGCTTCCGATCGTCGACGCTGTGGTTTGACATTGCGATATTGCACCCCCGACGTGCGTGCCGGCTCCGAATGGAATAAAAAAGGAGTCGTCGTTCGCGGAGTCGATCCGACCGGACACTGGGCGAATCCGTCGCGGCCAAGTGTCGAGTAACCCAGTTTGAAAATTGACCTGATTCCCTGCTCGCAGCGGATTCCCTGACTGTCCGTGAACCGGTCGAACGTCTGCCGTTGAGCCCTCTGGCGAGCCTGTAACCTTGGTTGCGGACGCCGGTCGACGCCGCTATCTTGCCTCGCCTCTTTGAGGCCTGAAAAACTGTTTGCACAATCGTTTAAGGTGATTGAGACATGGAAACGAAGCTGGTCGCTCAACGGCGAACCAAGTTGGGAACGTCGGCAAATCGTCGTCTGCGGGCGAGTGGGTTCGTTCCGGGCAACATCTACGGACACAAGCAAGATCCGATTTCGGTGACTTTCCCCGCGAAAGAAACCTCTGCGCTCGTGCGTTCCACGCATCGAGTCGTGGAACTGGAGTTGGACGGCAAGACCGAGACCGCGATTCTTCGCGAAACTCAGTGGGATCCATTTCATTCGGAACTGCGGCATGTGGATTTCATGCGTGTGGATGCCAACGAGCGAGTCAAGGTTGACATCGATGTCGTCTTGAGAGGCACTGCGGCTGGCGCGTTGGCGGGTGGCGTGTTGGAACACTCGCTGCACATGCTGCATGTCGATTGCTTGGCGATCAATATTCCCGAGGCGATCTTGGTCAAAGTCCAGGGTCTGCAAATTGGTCAGGTGATTCACGTCAAGGAATTGGATATCCCGGAAGGGGTCAAGGTACTGAATAGCCCAGACGCGATCGTCGTCCGAGTGGTCCAACCGATCATTGTCGAAACCGCTACCGCCGATGCTGTCGCGATCGAACCGGAAGTCATCAAGAAGGAAAAGAAGACCGCCGAGGAAGACGAGAAGCCGGCCAAGAAGTGATCCCGTCGAGTGGGGGAAGTCAATCCCCCGAGTTCGACTTCGTCAATCAGCGATCGAGATGTGCAACACGGGCGGATTTTCCGCCCGTGTTTTTTTGTGCCGAGTGCGTGGTCACTCCGAGTTCTGTTTCCGCAACTCCGTGGATGAGATGTCGCGCCGGAATTCTCCTTCGGAGATTTCCTCAAACAGGTCTCGCACCTGCGGCGGCAAGTTCAATTTCGACAGCGTACGAAAAGGATCCTCCCCGCTCCGGCCGGCGACCAAGAACCGGCAACCGTGCGAGCGAATCTCGGTCAACGCGGCGAGCATGTCGGCTTCGCTGCCGTAATATTTAGGCTGCACGATTCGCTCGGCAGTGTCGATGCCAACAACAAACACACTGTTGGAAAACAGCCGCGACTTGAGCACGAAGGTCGGTTCGTGAGTCAATACGACCGGTCGATCGGTGAATTGCCGGCAACGTGCCTCGATCGTCAGAAAATCCAACGGCGGCTTATCGACGTTGATCCACGCCAACTCGAACGCCACCGGCCCGCCCAATCGCTGCTCGGCGACTCGCGCGAGTTCGCGATGCCCCTCGTGCAGCGGGTTGAACGCCCCGGCCAAAAGGACCACCGGCTTGATCGGCGGTTCCGTCCGCCATTCCGCTTGAACCGACCACAGTGTTGCGCGATGGCCGGCCATCAGGTCCACCAGCAGCGGATGCGCGACACACGCCTCGCTCGTCAGCGAATCGCCATCCCGAAAACCAATCTCCGGTTGCGCTGTGAGTTCGCACGTCTCGCCCAGTAACCGCAACACGACGTCAGCCACCAGCCGCTCCTCGCCCGCCCGCCCGCGCAGACCCTTCGCCAGCGACAATCCGATCAAGCGTGTCGCATTTGCCGTGTGAGTCGCGATCCACGCGCGATGCTCTCCACGCTTCGGCCGATTACTGGCCAGCGCGGCAGTGCAGCCGACACCGACCGCTTCGACTGGCGGAGTCGATAACTTTTTCGCTCGCTGCCACGCGACGACGGCCATCGCCAGTGCGGTTTCGCGGCTGCAATACTGTTCCGGCTCGCGGCCCAACCAGTCGGTGAGCGCCGGTGGAGCGTACGGCACGCGAGCTTCCAGCAAAAATGCTGACGCACCCGGCACGCTCAATAAATCGGAGATCGCCAAACTGCCACCGCCGGTGACAGCGATGACCGCTTGCCGTCCGCAAACGTGTAGCGCCGACACGAGGGCCTGTCGATCAGAGTCAGAGGATGGGATGCTCACGGTCATGAGCGCGGGTGTAGTCCGCCTCCGGCGGATTGGCAAGCAGACTCGCCTGCCTCGTTCGGCCCGCCTATCCTTCCGACGCATTGCCCCTTGGAAGCTCACCCCGGAGGTTCCCATGCCGTTCACTCGCACAACGATTCTTGGCGGCCTGACGCTGATCGCAGCGTTCGGTCTGGCGTTCGCAGGAGACACTCGGATGAAGTATCCGGAGACGAAAAAGATCGACCATGTCGATGACCATCACGGGACAAAGGTGCCTGACCCGTATCGCTGGCTCGAAGATGACGTGCGGCAATCGAAAGAGGTCGCCGCTTGGGTTGAGGCTCAAAACAAGGTCACGATCGCGTTTTTAGAATCGATCCCGCAGCGGGAGGCGATCAAGAAGCGGCTGACCGACCTGTGGAACTACGAAAAGTACGGCGTGCCAATCAAGGCGGGCGGACGGTACTACTACTTCAAGAACGATGGATTGCAGAATCAGTCGGTCATGTACGCGATGGAGACGTTGACCTCCGAACCACGTGTGCTGATCGATCCGAATTCGTGGTCGAAAGATGGCACGGTTGCGTTGGCAGCCACGTCATTCAGCGATGACGGCAAGTTTCTGGCCTACAGCGTGGCCGAAGCCGGTTCGGATTGGAACATCTGGCGCGTCATGGAAGCCGATTCGGGTCGGTTGCTGTCCGACGAATTGAAGTGGGTCAAGTTCAGCGGCGTGTCGTGGACGAAGGACTCGCGCGGGTTTTTCTACAGCCGTTACGACGAGCCGAAAGAGGGGGCCGCGTTCCAAAGCCTCAACAAGAATCAGAAGGTGTTCTATCACCGAGTCGGTTCGTCGCAGTCAGACGACGTGTTGGTCTACAAGCGACCCGATCAGCCGGACTGGGGATTCCAAACAACCGTCAGCGAGGACGGCCGATACCTCATCATCACGACCTGGAAGGGGACCGACGACAAGTATCGCGTCGCCTATAAAGACCTGCTCGAACCGTACGGCATGCCGGTCGATCTGATCGACAACTTCGATCACGAGTACACGTTCATCGGCAACGAAGGCCCCGTCTTTTTCTTTCAGACGGAACTCGAAGCGACGCGCAGGCGAGTCATCGCCATCGACACTCGCAGGCCGCATCTGCTGAAAGAACTGATTCCCGAAGCGAAGGAAACGCTGGTTGGCGTGAACATCCTCGCCAACCAATTCGTGGTGACGTATCTCAAGGACGCCAAGACGCAGGTGAAGCTGTTCGCACTCGATGGCCGCTTCGTGCGCGAGGTCGAGTTCCCCGGCATCGGCAGTGCAGCCGGGTTCGGCGGCAAGCGTGAGGACACCGAAACATTTTATTCCTTCAGCAGCTTCGCCACTCCGGCGAACATTTTTCGATACAACCTGTTGACTGGAAAAAGCGAACTCTTCCGAAAGACAAATGTCAGATTCAGTCCGGATGACTACGAAGTCACACAAGTCTTCTACAAAAGCAAAGACGGCACCAAGGTGCCGATGTTCGTTGCTCACAAGAAGGGCCTGAAGAAGGACGGCCACAACCCGACGCTGCTGTACGGCTACGGTGGCTTCGCGATCTCACTGACGCCCAGCTTCTCGGTCGCTCGTCTCGCCTGGATGGAAATGGGGGGCGTCTTTGCGATGCCGAACCTCCGTGGCGGCGGCGAATATGGCGAGGACTGGCATCAAGGGGGCACGAAACTCAACAAGCAAAACGTGTTTGACGACTTCATCGCCGCCGGCGAATGGCTGATCGAAAACAAATACACGTCGTCATCAAAGCTGGCGATTCAAGGAGGCAGCAACGGTGGCTTGCTCGTCGGAGCCTGCATGGCTCAGCGGCCCGACTTGTTCGGCGCGTGTCTGCCAGCAGTCGGTGTGATGGACATGCTCCGCTTCCACAAGTTCACGGCTGGCCGATTTTGGGTCGATGACTACGGCAGCGCGGACGATCCCGAACAGTTCAAAGCGATCGTCGCGTACTCGCCGTATCAGAATCTCAAACCCGGCAAAAAGTACCCGGCCACGCTGGTCACGACCGCCGACACCGACGACCGAGTCGTCCCCGGGCACAGCTTCAAGTTCGCCGCAGCTCTGCAAGCCGCTCAGTCCGGCGACTCTCCGACACTAATCCGCATCGAGACCCGCGCCGGGCACGGAGCCGGCAAGCCGACCTCCAAGATCATCGAAGAGGTCAGCGATCAGTGGGCGTTCCTGGTGAAGACGCTGGGCATGAAATAGCACGACGCGCCAGCGAGTGATCTCAGAGCCACCACTCGCTGGCGCGTCGTGCTTGTCAGTCGACGAATCAACTCGCTGACGAACTGGAATCGCCCGGTTCAAACTTGGGCGGCTCAAATTTCGGAGCGGTCGTTTCGACTGGCCGATCTTCGGTCGCGGGGCGGCTGCTGGGACGCGACGAAGCGGTACTGGAGGTGTCCACTTCGTCCTCAATTCCTCGCACCCCTTTTTTGAACTCGGTAATTCCCTTGCCCAGGCTGCGAGCCACTTCCGGCAATCGCTTACCGAACAACAGCAGCGCGACGACGCCGACGATGATGAGTTCCATTGGATGTGAACCGAACATGATGAGCTCCCACTCTGAAATTCCGAATTGAACAGTTTTCAGATTCGAACAGTGAAACGGGGAATCACGACTTCGCCGGAGGATCGTCTTCGGACGTCGTCTCGTTGATCCCTTTTTTGAATTCCGTCACGCTTTTCCCGAACGACTTCATGAGGTCCGGTATCCGCTTCGCGCCGAACATCAACACGAACACGACAGCTACGATCAGCATTGTCGGCCCTGAAAAACCGAATCCCAGCAACATGATGTTCTCCCGGCAAAGGCTCACAATTCCACGGACACGGAAGCTCGAACAGAGTCATCCGCGATAAGCAGTCGCGTCTCGGGTGGGGAACACGGAAGAATGGCTTCAGGCAAACTTCAGTGCGAACATCCCCAACAGCCGTGGCGGGAACTGTCGTGTCTCGTGGATGTCCACTCGGTTCGCCCGCTGGAAGAGCAGGTGGGGTGAGCGGTCGATGGAGGATTCTAACCCTGCCCCCCGGAGTGTCAACTTTCTCTGGCACCAGCTTGCCATTCCCGGACAAATGCCGCCGATTAGCCTCGCAGATGTCTCGCAAACCATTCTTTTGTTCGCAGCCACATCGCGTCCGAGAGGACGTGCCCGCGTCTGGCTCCATCATGGCGCTGACAGTCGCCTCAACTGAAGTTTCGTCATCAGGCGCATCCTGACGTCGATGGGGAGCAGCATCCCTTGTTTGTTCATCACGACGTTGATGGGCCGCACGTCGAAAACGCCGACTCCGTGACCAGCAAAGGCGTCGGAATCATACGCCCCCAGGCGTTGAATCTTGAGCTTCGTGAAGCCTTGTTCCGAGAACTATTGGTCGATCTCGTCCCACGCGGCGGGACGACCCTGGATATCGGGTTGACTGATGACGAGGCGGCGCGACTTGGGGTCGTGCGCGATACCGACGAAACGCATCGCGTCGCCAAAGTATCGGTTTTGCAATTTCAGGCGGGCGAGGTATTGCAGCGGTCTGGCCGGGAGCAGTATCGGTTCTGGGCTGCTCAAATCCACGGCATAGCCGGAAGACCAAGGCTTCGTGAACTTCCACCAGAGGCGGCCATCCGCGACTTGAGTCAGATCATGCTCGCGCCCGCCTTGTCGTTCCGGCTTGATTCGGGCGGGCAGAATCAAGCCTTCCCTGGCATTTCAAGACAACATCCGAAAAGGTTTGGTTCAGTTTTTGGAGCGTGCTGCCGCGGCCTTTCGCGGTGATTTGCCTTTGGGCCGCAAGCCGCTCGATACGTTCTTTATCTCCGTGCTTGAAGCCGGCCTCGAACGTCCGATCCTGACGGTCCAACACGCTATCGAAACGAAGTACGGCAAAGACGGCCCCTTTAAGGTCAAGCTCGACCGCTGGATGCGAGACTCGCAGGGCTGGCATCTGTCCGATGACGAATTGATCCAGCGAGACAACCTCGAACGCGCCGCCAAGTTTTCGTGCGATGTCTTGGTCAACAAGATCGTCTTCTCTCTCGCGATGCGCCGGCGATGTGGCGTGGCGCGAAGGACCGCTACCTGATACGCTATCCTTGGCTATCGGTGTCAAAAGCAGTAAATTCCGGAACTCGGTTCAGTTTCATCGGATTGCTTGCCGTATCCCCAAACGCTCGCAAGATGCTGACTTGTGATACTTGCCCCCGTAGCTCAATTGGATAGAGCGTCGGCCTCCGGAGCCGAAGGTTAGAGGTTCGAATCCTCTCGGGGGTACTGGCCGAATAACGTCGCTGCCGCCGTAGGTTGACTACGGGCGGATCGCCGTTAAACAGGACGCCGAATCTTCAGGATGGAGGCGGCTCATGAACCGGATTCGTTGTGGCGTCATCGGGCTGGGCTGGTTTGGCGAACATCACGTCGACACGCTCAAGCAGCTCCCGCAGGCCGAGTTGACGGCGGTTTGTACGCGAAATCCGGAGCGACTCCGCGAGGTCGCTGCGAAGTACAGTGTCTCGCAGACCTACACCGACTATCGCGAGTTGTTGGCCAATCCGGACATCGATCTCGTCTCGATCGTCACGCACGTCGGCGATCATCTGGAACCAACGCTCGCCGCGATTCGAGCCGGCAAGCATGTGTTTCTCGAAAAGCCGATGGCCGACAGTGTCGAGGCGTGCGATCAGATTCTCGCGGCGCTGAAATCGACCGACAAAGCTTTCATGGTTGGACACATCTGCCGGTTCGATACGGTTTACGCGCTCGCCAAGCAGGAGATTTCTGCCGGAAGACTGGGCCGGATCATCAGCCTGCATGCTCGTCGGAACCTGGCAAAGTGGATCACCGAAAGTCATCTGCCGAAGATCAGTGCCCTCTTCGGGGACGGCGTGCATGACCTCGACCTGATGCTGTGGTTCACCGGAGCGAAACCGAAAAGCGTTTACGCTCAGACGTCGAACACTCGGCCGCATCTGCCGCACGATGATCTCGGCTGGGCCATGTTTCGGTTCGATGACGGAGCGATCGCCGTGATCGAAAATGTCTGGTGTCTGCCGGAAAACGCGCCGTTCGCGATCGACGCGCGGATGGAAATCATCGGCACGGAGGGGGCGATTTACATCGACAACTCCGGCAGCCAATATACGCTGTTGACCAAGAACGGTCTGAGCTACCCGCAGTCCATGTATTGGCCCAAGGTGCATGGCCTGCGCCGCGGTTATCTCAAAGAGGAACTCGACTATTTTCTCAAGTGCGTTCTGGCCGGCGAGACACCGAGCGTCATCACGCCGCAAGAATCCCGCGACGTCGTCCACGCTGTGCTCATGGCGGAACTTTCGGCACGCGAGAATCGCCCGATTGAGTTCGCCCCATGAACAACGCGATCGAGCAACTCCTTTCTGATGAAACTCCAGTGAGGCATGACTGGCATCGAACCAGTGGCCTCGATAGTTTCTGCCGCCCCCTTCGGTGTGGTTTTTCTGGGAGATCATCCATGCGTCGTCTGCGTCGATCGGTTGTTTCCGTGGCACTGCTGCTTTCCGCGTCGATCTGCCCATTTGCGGTGGCTCAGACTCGTGATTCGGGAATTGATCCTGATGGGTTCGACAAAACGGTGCGTGCTCAGGACGACTTGTTTCTGCATGTGAACGGCCGTTGGTTACAGCGAACCGAGATTCCGGCCGACAAGTCGAACTACGGCTCGTTCAATAAGCTGATCGACGAGGCGCAGCTCAACATTCGCGCGATCATCGAAGAAGTCGCGAAGAACCCGACCGACGAGAATGGACGTAAAGTCGGCAACCTCTTCAACAGCTACATGAACGAAGAACAGGTCGAACGGCTGGGGCTGACGCCGCTCCAATCCGAAATCAGCAGGATTCATGGGATCGCCAACAAGGATCAGGTTCTCAAACGCTTCGGGTTGTCGGAGATGATCGGCGTGGGGAGTCCGATCGGTTTCTTCGTCGATCAAGACGACAAGGACTCGACGCGGTATCTCGCGGGAGTCATTCAAAGCGGCACGACGTTGCCAGATCGGGACTACTATCTGAAAGATGACGCGAAGTACGTCAAGGCTCGTGAGGCGTTGAAGGGGTACATCGAAACGCTGTTCCGGCTGAGCAACGAACGGAACGGAGCCGAAGCGGCCGAGGTGGTGCTGAAGCTCGAAACCAAACTGGCCGAAGTGCAGTGGGATCGCACGCAACTGCGCGACGCCGAGAAACGCTACAACAAATTCGACGTCAGCAAACTCGGCGAACTGACGCCGAAGATCAACTGGTCCGTCTATTTTCCGTCGGTCGGTGCGTACGAGTTGAAGGAACTGAACGTCGCGACTCCCAGCTACTTCCAAGGCTTGGAAAAAATCCTCGACGAGACGCCGCTGGAGACTTGGAAGTGGTATCTGCATTTTCGATTGATCGACGCCTACGCCTCGGTGCTACCGAAAGAGTTCGCGTTTGAGCACTTCAAACTGCACGGTCGGGAACTCGGCGGTATCCCGGAGCAGCAGCCGCGCTGGAAGCGAGCGGTCGATACCGTCGCCGGGGGTGGCAGCAATCGGATGGGAGTGCTCGGCGAGGCGGTCGGGCAGTTGTACGTCGCCAAACATTTCAAGCCGCAGGCGCGCGAGCGGATGGATCAGCTCGTCGGCAATCTGCTCAAGGCGTTCGAGCAGAGCATTCACGAACTGAGCTGGATGACCGACGCAACCAAGAAGCAGGCGCTCGTCAAACTCTCGAAGATCACCCCGAAGATCGGCTATCCGGTGAAGTGGCGCGACTACTCGAAACTGGAAATCAAACCGGACGACCTCATCGGCAACATGCGTCGCTCAGCCGCCTTCGAACATCGAAGGATGCTGGACAAACTCGGCCAGCCGGTGGACCGCGCCGAGTGGCACATGACTCCGCAAACAGTCAACGCGTACTACAACCCCGGCCTGAACGAGATCGTTTTCCCGGCCGCGATTCTGCAACCACCGTTCTTTGATGCCGACGCGGACGACGCCGTGAACTACGGCGGTATCGGAGCGGTCATCGGCCACGAGATCAGTCACGGCTTCGACGACCAGGGGAGCAAGTACGACGGCGACGGCAATCTCAAGAACTGGTGGACCGAGGCGGATCAAGCGGCGTTTGAGAAACTCACGCGCCGACTCGTCGCACAATACGAAGGCTACGAAGCTCTGCCGAGCAAAAAGGTCAACGGCCAACTGACGCTGGGTGAGAACATCGCCGACCTGTCCGGCATGGCGATCGCCTTCAAAGCGTATCGCTTGTCGCTCGGCGGCAAGGACGGCCCGATGCTCGACGGCTACACATCGAGCCAACGGTTCTTTCTCGGCTGGGGCCAAATTTGGCGGCGGAAGTACCGCGATGCCGAACTCGTCAAACGGCTCGTCACCGACCCGCACTCGCCATCGCACTTCCGAGGCAACGGCCCGGTGACCAACCTCGATGCGTTTTACGACGCCTTCAACGTGAAGCCCGGCGACAAACTCTTCAAACCGAAGGCCGAGCGCATTCAAATCTGGTGATGTCGGGCACGCGAGCCGAGCATTCCGCGTTACGGCTGCGGAAACACAAAACGACCTGGAAGCAAGTCTCGCAGGTTGGTCACGGCCACACGATCGGGCTGGTCACTGTCGATGAGCAGGATCGGCAAGTCGTCACAGAATTCGGCCGCGAATTGGCGGCAGGCTCCGCACGGCGGATGGCCTCCTGATGTGGCAATGGCGAGTGCTTGAAAGCGTCGATGGCCGGCGGCGACGGCCGTGCCGAACGCGACTCGCTCGGCGCAGATCGTCAGACCGTATGAAGCGTTCTCGACGTTGCAGCCGCAGATCATCTCGCCGGATTCGGTCAGCAAGGCAGCTCCGACGTGAAACTTCGAGTACGGCGCGTGAGCGTTCGCGCGAGCCTCGCACGCGAGGCGAATCAGTTCGGAGCGTTGGTCATTGGTCATTGGTCATTGGTCATTGGCTTGGAAATCGTCAATGACCAACAGCCAATCCGCAATTTGTCCTTCCAGTCACGGCACCATGTGAACCATCATCAAATCCTGTCCTTCGTCGGACCAATTGGTCGCGGCAACCAGGATGATGCGGCCGCCTGATTGGACGATGTGCTGTCGTTTACCCCAATCGACGACGTAGCGGAGCAACGGCTCGGCGTTGCCGACGGTGTGGGTGTCGGTCAGCACCGGGGTGACTCCCCAGAACAGGCACATCCGGCGTGCGATTTCTGGTCGGTCGCTGACTGCGATGATCGGGACAGAGT
>CAMAWN010000156.1 GCA_945861865.1 Candidatus Kuenenia stuttgartensis
CGAGTCCGCCTCACACCACTGGCGAACTCTCGACGCCGCAAAGCATCTCATCGAAGTCGCCAAAGACACCAAGTTCCAAGACGGCATCATCCTCCCCAAAGTCGCCGCCTGACTCACGACCTCATCCACAACATTTGACAATACCTCGATGTTGACTATTAGCGAGGACGACGTGTCATGGAGAAAGGGGACGTATTACTTCGCCAGAGGTGAAAATGACGGAGCTAAATGGGTCGTTGCAAAATTCCCGGGAGAAAAACCTCCTGTCGCCAATTTGGTGCGACTCGTGATTGCAGGGAACAAACTGGAAAATGAGATGGAGGTCGTGATGAATGAATCGTGGTTCATTGATGGCAAAGGCGAAAAGACTGAGGTGTATTACAAACAGGATCTGAAGGATCAACTACTTCTCAGAGACAAGCAGACCAAGAGGCCACCGAAAATTCTCACGACAACGAAATTCGTCAAATCAAATTGGTCTGCAAAATTTGAAAATAAATTGCCGGTTGGTTACAAGCCAAACGTGAAGATTAAATCTGTAGAAGAATAGACACTTCTCGCCGAACCCGACTGTTTTAACTTAAACGCATTGCACGCAAACACCTTGCAGTCTTTCTCAGACTGTTGTCTCGTCCTTATGGATTTCAGTGCCTCGACTTCTCGTGATGGTATCTTGTTTCTCGGTCCATTGACGTTGCAAAAGCAAATTCAGGGCTGTCGGGATGAGCGAGAAGTGTCGAAGAATAGCAGCGATAATCCACAACCGGCGTGGCGGCTAGTAATTCTACGAAGCTGCCCACCCTGCCCGCCCACTCCGCTTCGGGGAAGCGGGACGATTGAATTTCCTTTGAGGAGCCATGCTCATGGTGCAAATTGATCTATGTCAAATGATTCGTGACGCATGATGAGTCATTGCTTCTTCGATCTCCTTGCGACCGTCTCTGTTAGCACCAGAATCCACGGCTCGGCTGTGCTGTGCTTCACGGCATCGACAGAATGTCATTCGTCTTTTCGTCCGTCATCAAACTGAAGCGTCATGATATCCAAGGTTCCAAAGGTCCGATCATGCGCGGGTTCGATTTTTTTAGCGAGCCAATCGACGGTGGCACATTTTTGCTTTTGGTCGTGCTCTACTTCCTTGGGGCGAAATTGGTGCATGGCAACCAGAAGCTGCAACTGCTCAGCAAGCGGTTTGCGCTCGGATCGTTCTTTTTGTTTGTGTGGATGCTCTATGTGGAATGGAAACCAACCTCTGCGGAAGACTGGGCGGGCATTCTCATCAGGGCGCTCGTTCTCTCTGGAGTAGTTCTCGGCGTTTCATGGACGATTCTGCCCCCACTTGCATTCGCATGGGCGCAAACCATCGCACCCGCTCTTCGTGTTTTTCGCTCCTCTCGTGACGCTCTGACGACCCGGACGACGCAACAACGGCTGGAACGCGAACGTCTCGAAAAACAGTGCTCCGCCGAATCTGAACGTCAACGGCTGGCCCCGGAGTTGGAACGGCAGCGACAGGAATCGCAGATTCAGGCGGCGAAGGACGCCGAACTCCAGGCCGAAGCGCAGAAAAGACGCGAAGAGTGTCGCCTGCGCTGCGAATTATTGTACGAGCGGAACTCACGCCCCTTGGCAACGGCGTTTCCGAGAGATCGGTTTGAGCAGTTCCTCGCGCGCTATATGCACGACGGACTGGCGGCAGAGTCCGTTGAGCAGCGTGAAGAGCTTCTCAAGGAGACGATTCGCGAAACCCTTGGAACGAGCGACTCTCAGACGCCTAAATTTCGCACTGTCTCGGAAATCGCGGCCCACTTTGAGGCTCGCCGACAGGAATTGGAACAACTCCCGCATGGGGAAGAGATCGTCGATCACTACCGCGTCCAGATCAATAAGCAAGAAGATGAAGTCTTGCGGAGGTTCCTCAAATCATGAGCGAAATCATTCTCGGAACGAACAAACTGACTGACGCAGAAGTTGCCTTTGATTCTTCCGCGCTCGCGCGGCACTTGCATCTGATTGGTTCCACGGGATCCGGAAAAACAACGGCCATCTTGACGATCATTCGTCAGATTCTGTCTCAAACTTATGAACCAACCTGCCTCTTTCTGATCGATCCGATGGGCAACTTATCGATGGATTTGCTCCGCTGGATGGCGAATAAGCGCGATTGCCCCAAATCGGTCCGCGACCGCTTGCTGTATTTGGAGCCCGCTCGCGAAGAGGTCGTCATGACCTTTAACCCGCTAATTTCGTTCTCGCCCGCCAATGAGTTCTACAAGGTCGAGCGAGCTGTCAGTCTCATCCAGCGCGCCTGGGAAGGTCAGGATCTGTCGGCCATGCCGCGTCTGCGGCGATGGTGTTTCAATTCCTTTCTGGCCCTTGCGAGATTGGGTCTGCCGATTGCCATGTCGCAGTATCTTTTACATCCTGGATCACATGAGCATAAAGCGCTTCTCAGGATTCTCCCCACGGATCTGCGATATGAATGGGAGGACATTCTGCGGGCCAAAGGTGGCGAGGCAATTAAAATTCTCGATAGCACTCGCAATCGCCTCGATCCCTTTTTCCGCAGTGTCATCCTCAAGCGGATGTTCGGCTCCAGGGTGAGCCGATTTGACGTCGAGCGATTTATTCAGGAACGGCGAATTGTCATCTTGAACTTGGCGAGCTACCGCCGCGTTCCCCAGCACTTGGCCAGTACGATCGGTGCTTTGGCGCTGAATGAGATCTTGGAAACGGCCCTGAGTATGCCGCGGCCTGCCGATAGCATGGTCTATCTCCTGCTCGACGAGTTCCAGAAATTCGTCGGTCCCGACATTTATGATGCGATCCCGACGGTCCGCCAGAAGAATATCCGGCTGATTCTCTCGCACCAATCGCTTTCTCAACTCGATACGGACAGCGTCGATCTTACGGGATTGATTTGGCAACCGCGCAACCGGTTGATGTTTTCCTGCGATGCGGACGATGCGGATCGCCTCGCTCACGAAATCGCCCATCTCAAGTTCGATCCGATGACCATCAAGCATCAATTGTTCTCCCATCGTCAGCGTTTGGTTGGTCATGAAAAACAGTGGCTCGTGACACAGTCGAAAACCGTCTCTTCGGGGTCCAGTTGGCAAGAAGCGCACGGAACGGGCAATAACCAACAAGAAAACGAGTCGCGCAAACTCTTCGCGAATGAGTTCAACCCCACACGCACAAAAGGTGGTGGAACGTCGGTGACGAATTCCAAAGCGTCTGGGGGCAGCTTAGGCGAAGCTGAGGCGACCGGTGCTCACGAAGTCCTCGTTCCGATCCACGAAGAGGTGGCCGAGCTTTCCAAAGTGATGTTCAAATCGTTTGAGGAAGAACGTATCGAATGGGGTAAGGAGCTTCGTACCCTCAACACCGGTGAGACGCTCGCAAAGTTCTACAACGACCGCGAGATTTATCCGGTGCGGGTCAACGAAGATCCCATTCCGGATTCGCCCAAGCTGCGTGCGGCCGTTGAGGAATTGATTCAAAAGAACTTTGAGTCCGATGTTTTCATCTCGGCGGCGCTGGCCGATCAAGAAGCCGAGCAGATTCGATTGTCACTCTTTGAGTCGCCGACGATCGTCATCCCGGCTGGATTGCTCTCACACGCCGCAGCTACCAAGTTGCCCGTTGACAACTCGGGACTGGAATAGGCCCGATGACGGAATTCGGCAATCAATTCAGCGACGGTCTGCTCCGGTGTTTCAACGAGCGATTCGAGCGATCGACGAAAGTCACCTCGCAGGTCTGGCGGTACGCCGACTGCGTCCCAATAGGATTCCGCATAGCGATCGCGAAATCGCTTTCGTTCTCTCTCCGTCAAACCATCGCACGCCGCAATGGCTTCCCATTTGGTGGCAAGAAACTCCGAGCGCCGCATGATCGAAAGCCGTTCTTCGGCGTCCATTCGCACGCGACGCCTTTCCCACACATCCGTGAGATGTTCCGTTTCATCCCGGTGCGCGTCAGGGTGCTCTACCACGAAATGAGATTGCCAGTTCTCTTGACTTCAGGCAATCACTTCGTACAGTTTTCGTGTCCGTTCTCGCTTCGCGAGTTTGGCCTCCGGAGACGACCAGCGTGGACGACGCTTTCGAGCGTTGCAACGTGGTTGCCTGGAAGAATCCCGACCTCGGGACTTTTCTCCGCCGAGACGTTCGTCTATCCGAACGTGCTCGGCCTCTTTTTTCCGCACTCAGAAAAGTCTGCTTTCATCGAGGTCGATCATGATCACCGACCGTGATCTCGCGGTACTTTGTGCCGTCGCACGCTACTTCGTTCTGAACCGGCCACAAATTCAGAATTTGTGTTTTGCCGATGATCCCGATGGGCGCATCACACGTCGTCGGCTGATCAAACTCGTGAAACACGGTGTGCTGCAAAGGCAACCGGTGCAGATTTGCGATCTCGACGGCGGCACCCCGTCGTCGGTCTATTTTCCTGCCCGCCGCGGGCTCGAAATCATTGCCGAACATTTTTCCGACAAGAGTTTGCTTCGCGTGAGCACCCAGGCTCCCCAGCCGCACTGCGTTCGCCATTGGCTGGCAGTGAGCGAAACACACATCCTCATTGACCAAGCACTGGCGACACAATCGGCCGTGCAGCTTTCTGGTTGGCTCAATGAATGGGACACGGCCTCTCCGGAAGACGCCGAACCGGAAAAACGCTATCGGCTCTATACCCTTCTCGACGAGTCCCCGCGGCTGGTCTGCGCACCGGATGCTTCTTTCCTGCTGGCTCTCGGTCCGCACCGCAAGGTCTATTATCTGGAACAGGACATGAACACCACCGGCGTGGAGCGCATCGCGGCGATCAAAACAAAAGGATTTGCCGAACTGGCCGAAAGAGGCTGGCACCTACGACATTGGCCCGAAACGACCGTCCCCACGTTTACGGTCTTGATGATCGCGCCCAATGCCCGGCGTCGAGATCATCTGCGCCGTGCGATCAACGGAAAACCGGGATGCGGACTTTGGCGATTTATCGCCAAAGAAGATCTGACGCCGCAGTCAGTGCTCTCGGCTCCGATTCTCTATCGCTGCGACAGCGACGATCCAGTTGCCCTCGTCAAACCTGTTGATCAACAAGTCACGCTCTGAGCAAACCTATGACCAAGGCATCACCTAAAAACAAACACCAACAGCAAACAACCAAAATGGGGGGCAGCTTGCTTCGGCTCAGAGCCGAAGACGAACCGACCACGTTGAAGTCGTCGTCCATGACTTCAGAATCGGATCGTTCCTCAAGTCGGTTCGTGGGGTGCCGGGGCGATAGCCCTGGCCTTTCAGCCGTAGCGAGCCAGAGCGAGCGTCGTGGCTTTGTGAGCGCTAGCGAGCAATTGCCACGGACGGCTGAAAGGCCAGGGGTTGCGAGGCCCTGCCGAGCAAGCCCCTGGCACCCCCAAGCTGGGGTGGGAAAACAACATACAACTCAACACACAAAACAGGCCGGGTGTACCGGGCCGGACAGGTGTCCGGACACCTGTCCGGTACACCCCTCGGCACGATGCCGAAGCAATCGCCACGATCGGCCCACAACCAAAGTTCAATATACCGGAGCGATCGGGCAATTTCGTTGATTTGAAGAAGGAGTGCGTTTTCAACAGTGTGATGTATTTCTTGTTTCAACTGTCTCGCGACTGCTGACCAGACTCAGGACGGTGTCGGTAGTTCGCGTTTTCAGTCCGTCTCACAAAGACGGCTTTTTGTTTCTGTTCCCCCTTTTTTATGTCACCCTCAACTTCACGCATTTGGAGGAGATTTCGGCGGCGAGTTCATGATGGAGTCGCTCTGGCTTACACGCCCGATGCCACTCCGCCGTATCGACGACGGCGCTACGAACCACCGGGAAGACTCTTCGACCTGTTGGTGATTGTCGTCACCCTCATCGCTGGATGTCTCGCAATGTTTTGAAGGTGATCGGGGGAGTAACCTGAGTACTCCCCCGCCATCGAGACACCTTGTCTCATTTTTTCCTGTCACGGGTCCATTTCACCCGCTGACCAAACTTGAGTTTCCCCGGTTGCGAATGTTCGCAGCCGATTTCCCCGTGACTCCGTTTCTTCCAAGCAACGCTTGGAAGTGGAGTTCTCCATCATGGCCGTTTCATCACAAACGCACGAACTCACGCTCGCTTGCAGGGAAGCGAAAAATGACGTTCGTGTGCCGTCGCTGAAAGCGATCAAATGGAGAAATATGTTTCGAGGCGGTGAACGTGAACCTCACGCAACTCCGCCGATTATTTCTGTTCCCCCAATTCTTATGGTTCCCTCAAAAGACTCCGTGAAGCCAGTTCATGTCATTCGCCTGCGCGGCATCACCGCCAGCGTCTTCGCGAACATCGCCGAGACCAAAAACGGTGACGTCACCTTTCACAAGGTGACCGTGCAGCGAACGTACAAGGACGGCAATGAGTTCAAGACGACCGCAAGCTTTGGTCGAGACGATCTGCCCATCGTGCGACTCCTGACGGATCGCGCGTGGCAGTTCATTCTCGACACCGAAGCCGCTCGCGGCCGGGATGAGAACTCTGCGGAGTAGATGAACAATGTCGGAGAGTCGCCCTGCCGACTCTCCGGCTGTCCCAGCGTGAATTCGCAGCGTCGCTCAAAACGTTCGACCACCGAATTCGCCGGGATCAACGCAACCTCTTTCTTTGCGGCGCATCCCGCTTTCCGATGCGTCCGCACTCTTTTGCTTTCGCAGCTAGTCGCTGCAAAAGCCAATCCCCCGCTCCCCTCTTCGGGGATGTTGTTTCGCTCATTTCAGAAAACACAAGGAGTGCGTGATGCTCACGATCAATGGTTACGGCGAAGGCACCTGCGTCTGGTGTCTGACAAAAGGCGAAGGCGTGGAGGCCGATTTCAAAGACGGCCTCACCGGTTTCCTTTGCCGCAAACACTTTTGGGAAGCCTTGAAGTCCCGATCCGAACAAATCGACTCGAAAGAGAAGGAGACGAGCCATGCTGAAAGTCAGCCAGGTCGCAAAGCTCCTTAACTGTTCGGTTTCGACAACGTATCAACTGATCGAAACCGGCAAGCTCGGCCATCATCGTTGCCCCGGCGTTCGCGTCAGCGATGAGCAGTTGCAGGACTACCTCGAATCGACGAGGCGTGGACCACAGGAACGAATCGCCACAAAGAGGCGACCAGCGAGACAGACACTCAAGCACATCAAGTTGCCGGTTTGAAAACGAAGGGAGTCTGCCCCGATCAGCGGAGACAGACTCCCCTCTTTACCTTCGTCCATGTCTCAACTCACTGATTTCTGAACCGCCTCACGCAACAACTTTTGGTTTTTCATCAAGTGCCCGTAGACCGTCGAAAGCATCGTCGTATCGACATGTCCCATCAGCGTCGCCACGACGAGCGAATCGACTTGCTGACTCAACATCCGATGAGCGAACCCATGCCGCCACAGATAGAGACACACCTTTTTGCCGAGACGTTTCTTGAGCCGATCGAATCGGCAATTGACCGCCATCGCATTCCAAGGTCGCCCTCTGCCGTTTCTGAGAATCGGGCCGTTGGCCGAAGCCTTTCTGAGACGGCTCGTGACTTCGAGTGCCGCTTCCGACAAGTAAATCGTTCGCGACTGACGTTTGCCCTTCGATTCATTCTTCGGAAACAACCAGCAGCCATTCTCAATGTCCACATGCCGCGCTTCGAGATGGAACAACTCTTGAGGTCGAGCACCCGTTTCCCACGCGAGGACCAGGAGGTCACGGAATCCCTGATCTTTGACGAGCGTAAGAACTCGCTCGTGTTCCTTCTCGGTCATGAACTCTTCCCGCTTGTCGGGAGTTGGCATCTCTGCATAGCGGATCGGCGTCGCGGAAATCCGACCTTGCTTCTCCGCCCAATTGAATGCCCGCTTCATTGCGGCCACGGCATTTCGCTTCGTCGTGTTCCCCCACCCCGCGTGCGAATCGACCCATTCCTGAATGTGGAACGGTTTCAACTCCGCGACGAGCAGATCGGGAAAATGATTGATGAACGACTGGCAGAAGTCTTGGTAACGCAGGTACGTCCGCTCGGCTTGGTGCTTCTGGCTCCAGTCGAGAAACGCATCGACGATCGACGCCACCGTGTGACGCGAGACAGCCACCTGTTCCGGCTGACCAAGCAGTTGCCGGTACTGAGCAAAAGCCGCGTCTTTGTCCGGCCCCAAGTTGTGCTGAACCCCATTGAGGGTCACGTACCACTGCCCACGTGAAGGGCGGAACCACGGTTTCGGAAACTTTTTCATCGCAATTACCTCCGGCTTTGGAAAGGGATCACCAAAGCGAGCCGAAGGGCTTGCGGCCCCCTGTTAGAGCAGGGGGCTTTTTCGTTGCTGAAACTGTGACGAAACCAGTGACAGAGTTCAATCTGTCGTTGTAACTGAATACCCCCGGCCAGATTCGAACTGGCGACCTACGGTTTAGGAAACCGTCGCTCTATCCAACTGAGCTACGGGAGCAAAGTGCAATAAACACCGAATAAATACCAAGTTTGACGTTTTTCGATTCGCCCGGTAAAGTATCGACTACAACCTTTACTACAACCGAGCCAATGGGGAGACCGAAATCATGGCACGCCGGACTACAACTCAGAGCGTGATTCTGAAGCCTCGACATGATTTCCCTTTGACGCCTCATCGGACATCGAATCAATGGTGCAAGAAGATCAACGGCCGGATTTTTTACTTCGGCAAGCTGGACGATCCAGACACAGCGGAGAAGCGGTATCTCGCGGAGAAGAACGACCTCGCCGCTGGCCGCGTCCCACGGCCGGCACAGGTCACAACGGGGCGGGTTGACGTCGCGTTTGCCTGCAACGCTTTTCTAACCGCCAAGCGGCGGCGCGTCGATTCCGGCGAGATCACCGAGCGGACATGGAAGGAACTCTTTCAGACCTGCCAGACGTTGACCAAGGCATTTGGCCGGGACCGGATGGTTTCCGATTTACATGGGGCAGATTTCGACGACTTACGATCAAAGCTCGCGAAGCGGCTCGGCCCGGTACGGCTGACGAATGAAGTGCAGCGAGTCCGCAGCGTCTTCAAGTATGCTCTGGCCGATGGACTGATCCAACAGCCCGTGCAATTCGGCGCGGCGTTCGTGAGACCACCGAAGCGGACGATTCGGCTGGCCCGTGCGAGTCGCGCCCCCAAGATGTTCACGGCGGAGCAATGTCGACTGCTGATCGACAACGCCAGTCCGAAGATGAAGGCATTCGTTCTGCTGGGATTGAATGGCGGATTTGTGTCTCGTGATTGCGGAACTTTGCCGAGGAAGGCCGTTGATCTGGACGCCGGATTCATCGGCTACGCCCGTCCCAAAACTGGTGTCGCGCGACGAATCCCGCTGTGGACAGAAACCGTTGAGGCACTCCGCGCGGCGATGGCCACAGAAGGCGAGTTGGCGTTTCAGACACAGCAAGGGACGGACTACGCCAAAGGGGCGGCTGGCAACGATGCCATCGGGTTGACCTTTCGGCGGATGCTCGTGGAGCACAAACTCCATCAGCCCGGCTTGGGGTTCGCCACGTTGCGGCACATCTTCCAAACGATTGCCGAAGTCTCGAAAGACTTCCCGGCCATTCGGCACATTATGGGACACGTCGATGAGTCAATCTCGGGCGCGTACCGTGAGGGAGTCAGCGACGAACGGTTGCGGGCTGTTGTGGACGTGGTTCACGACTGGTTGTTCGCAGAGTAGGAAATTGTCGGGCAGCGGCTTGATCACCGCGCCGGCTGGTTCGTTCATCGACCGCACCTTGGCGATAGCGAACCAGCCACCCGACTTTGAAGCAAGGTGCAAACATGGGAGGATCACAGTGGACAATCCCCAGGACACCCCGGTGGGGAGTTGAGTTCGAGATATTTGTGAGATGCCAGCAACTCGGACGAACAGCAACGGTGGACGAACTGCGAGACTTGACCAAGCTGTTGCGGACACTGGAGACGGACATCTTCCAGGGAGGGGCGAACATTCCTTCCGTGAGCGTGGAAGCGGAACGCATCCGTCTCCCAATCCTCAATGGCTGGTACAAACCACTGTTTGCATTTGGACGGTGTGACAGCGAGCAACAACGGTTGTTCGATAAGGTTGGCGGATTGCTCAGCGAAATCGAATTAGGAACGGCCGAATCACCACGCGAACGGTTAGCGTCTCTCGCGGCTGACGTTGACAAACTGGTAGCGAAGATCGATCCACAAGCCTTAAACGGAGGGCAAGTCGGTGCGGACATTTCAAAATGTCCGCGCCCAACTATGCCAACAGACCCGACAACGCGAGACCTGATCATCGCGTTGCAAGAGGGAAAGGCTCGCGGGGAGAAGACCGAGGATATTAACCGTGATTTTCTGAGGAAACGCGCCGTCCCTAAAAACGCAGTCGCATCACTCAAGAGAGCAGCGAGGCGATTCCTCTTGGCGTTGAAGAAGTGGGAAGGCGCGGACACCTGATGTCCGCGCGGTCATTCAGTGAGTGAGTGAGCGAACCCAGCTAGACCGCCGTATCCGATTGCCTATTTTGGGTCGTTGTCAATTAACCGACACGACCGAAGGCAATCATGCGAACAATCCGTCTCAGCATCCACGAGACCGCCGAGTCGCTTCAGCGGCGTTATGGCGGACGTCTCGTCCCGGATTGGAAGCTCCGTCGCATCGTCGATTTGCTTGTGACTCACGACTTGCTCGACGTGCAACGCATCGGCCTGTATCGCACCGTTTCGGCCAACGATGTCTCAATCATCGCTGACGAACTTCGCCGCCTGGGATGGCTCGAAAGCGAGGCCGTCCGTGCGTGACTTCCATCACTATTTCACAGTCGCCGATGTGTCGGCTTATGTTGGGCTGACCGGCCCCGCTGTGCTCGCGCTCATTCATAACGGCGACCTCATCGCCAGCAATGTCAGCAGCGGCACACAACGACCGCGCTGGCGAGTCGCTCCCGATGACCTCTCGCTCTGGCTGACGAGCCGACAAGCGAGGCCGACCCCGCGCATCACCCGCCGTCGCCGGACAGCGACGATCACCGAATACGTCTGACCCACGCACGAAGCCCCGTCACGTTGGCGTGGCTGATTTTTGTGTCTGATTTTGGAGATCGAAAAATGATGATGACCTTTCCCGAAACAGTTTGGTCGCAGAAACACGCCGACGCGCTCAATGTGGCGGCGACCATGGCGTATGTGCCGCTCGCTGCAATGCCGCCGCACACAACGCAAGCGGCACCCGCCAGCGCGACGACGACCAACAGCAACGGCGGCTCTGCGACCGAGAGGTAGTACGCAGAAATCGAAAAGAAAGTCCGACCGGGTATCAGTCGGCAGCAAGCGGCGGTGCTGGTCGCGAAGGAACAACCGCAATTGCAGGCGGCATACATCGCAGAGTTTCGCGAACAAGCGGCGCGGCGATAACCCACAAAACGACGAAGCCCGTGGTTCGACTCACGGGCTTCATCTCGATTCGTTTTGTCCCAGATCAAAGGACGCCCGAATTATGACGCTCGACAACATGGCTCGTCAACGACTTCACGACGCAACTCGCCAACATCGCTCACGGCTCGGACTCGACCCGACGACCGGCAGGGCAGCGTCAAACACGGTCACACGTCGCAGTGTGATGGCGGCAGTCTTCGCCGGCATTGCCTCGCGTTTTGGAATGCGAGGCTCGAAGTGAGGAGTCCGCTCGAAGTCGTGCTCGAAAAACTGCCGGATGCTCGCCGTGATGGACCGGGCTTCAAGGCTCGTTGTGTTGCTCACGAAGATCACAACCCCTCGCTCAACGTCACCGAGGCCGACGACGGCAAGGTGCTGTTGCGGTGCTGGTCGGGATGCTCGACCGAGTCGATTGTGGAGGCGATGGGATTGACGATGCGGGACTTGTTTCCCGAATCAGATCGGCAACGTCCTGCGCCCCTGCACAAGACGGCGAAACCAACGAAGCCGACTTTTGCTACGGCTGACGAAGCTCTCGCCGATTACGAACGATACATGGGGCCGTGTGCTGCGTCTTGGAGCTATCACAGCAAAGACGGCAAGCAGATCGGAGTTGTCGCTCGCTGGAATAAGGCGGACGGCAAAAAAGACATCCGCCCCGTCAGCATGAATTGCACGGGCTGGAAACAAGAGGGCATGGCGGAACCGCGACCGCTCTATTGTCTGCCGGAGGTGCTCACGGCGACCGGACGCATCTACATCGCAGAAGGCGAAAAGTGTGTCGATGACTTCAAATCAATCGGACTTGTGGCAACGACATCACCGCACGGCGCACAGTCCGCCGGTAAAGCCGATTGGTCGGTTCTGTCCGGCATCGCCGAAATCGTCATCAATCCCGACGACGACCCGGCTGGCGAGAAGTACGCCGACGACGTGATTGCTCAACTCTCGAAGCTCACACCGCGACCGACGATCAAAATTCTGAGGCTGGCAGGTCTACCGGCTGGCGGCGACATCCACGATTGGCTCGAAGATCGTGATGCCATCGAACCTGAGACACTGCGACAAACAATCGAAGCACTGGTTGACGAGTGCGAAGTGCTGGAGGGTGGTGACACAACCCCCGAAAACTCCGAGAAAATCGAGGTTGTGTCGCCGTCGCCACTGTCGCCACCTGAAATCTTCCGTCCGTTCCCGGTGGCTGTTCTGCCAAAGCTGGTCGCCGAAGTTGTCCGCCGTGTCAGCAAGGCAATGGGATGCGATCCGTCATTCGTCGCCGTTCCCGCGCTGGCAGTGCTGGCGGGAGCGATCGGAAACAGCCGACGCATCCGATTGAAACACGGGTGGACCGAGCCAGCGATTGTCTGGACAGGCATCGTTGGTGAGTCCGGCACATTGAAATCGCCACCGCTGGAATGGCTGACACAAACACTCCGAGACCGTGAGGAAACTGCTTTGGAGCGGCACGCCGCCGCACTTGAGGATTTCGAGGCAGAGGAAATGCGACACGATGCCGCCGTTGCCGAGTGGAAAAAGAAGAAATCCTCAGAACCGCCGCCGAGATCGCTGGTGATGCCAACTGCCGAGCGACGGCTCACGAGTGATGCAACGATTGAATCGATCTGCCTCATGCTCGCCGATAATCCGCACGGCATGATCCTCGTGCGCGATGAGTTGGCGGGTTGGGTGTCGGCATTCGACCAATACAAATCTCATGGTGGCAGCGAAGCGGCACACTGGCTGACGATTCATTCGGCGAAGGGGTTTACGGTTGATCGAAAAACCGGAGACCGACGAACGCTCTTCGTGCCACGTCCCGCCATGAGCGTCACCGGTGGGATTCAACCTGCGACCCTGCGGAGCGTCTTGGCGGTTGGTCACATTGAAAGCGGTCTGGCAGCACGGTTGTTGTTCACCTTTCCGCCACGACAGGCAAAGCGTTGGTCTGAAGCCGAAATCTCACCAGACACAGAAGTGACCTACAAGGCGTTGATTGACGGTCTATTTGCTCTGGAACCGCAGATCGAAGACGGCAAGGCAAAGCCGCTAATTCTCGGTCTGAGTCCCGCAGCGAAATCTGAGTGGGTCACGTTCTACAACGAGCACGCCGCCGAGCAAGCTGACCTGTCCGGCGACCTCGCCGCCGCCTGGTCAAAGCTCGAATGCTACACCGCGCGGTTGGCATTGGTTGTTCATTGTGTCCGAGTCGTGACCAATGACCCGACCCTAACCTCGCCGGATGTGATCGACGAATCGAGCATCGGAGCAGGTGTTGTGCTGTCCCGCTGGTTCGGTCACGAAGCCAAGCGAGTCTATGCCATGCTCGCCGAGACCGAGGGTGAGCGAGACCAACGGCAACTCGTGGAGTGGATCACCACACGAGGCGGCACAGTGACATGCCGTGAACTCCAACGTGGTCCGCGCCGTTTCAGAAATGCCACTGCCGAGTTCGCTGAGTCTGAACTCAACAAGCTCGTGAAATCTGGTCAAGGTGTTTGGGAACCAATCGAGACAACACCTGTTGGCGGTGCACCATCCCGTCAGTTTCGACTGCGCGAGGGTGGCGACTGGCGACACAACCCCCAGAAACCCGCAGAAAACCAAGGTTGTGTCGCCGGACATCCAGTGGAGTCCGTCGCATGACATCGAAGCGGACAACACCCCCTACCCCCCCCCCCGGCTATGTCTAGGTTCTCCAAGAGGAAAGAAAACCGTGTAGCCACTTACCCAACCCTTGAAGTTCGGATTTTTCTTTTCTTGGTGACAAAAACAACATGAGCGACTCAGAAACCGCGTTACTTGGACTGATCATCGGCGAGTGGGTCCGGCTCCGAGAAATGGATCCCGCTCGACAACCCGGCGAGGGGTTTTATGTGTGGAAAAGGCGTGTGGCGCACCTCGACGGCCTGAGTCGCTACGGCCTGCAGGTTGATCGAACTTGGCTCGGCTCGTCTGCCGCTGGTCGGCAGGCGAGATCGCGAGCGTTGATCGGTCTTGAGCGTGCCGGCTGGATCATCCGCACCACGTCAAACCGTCCGTGTCACGTCCGACCGACCGACCTCGCCATCCGTGCGATTTGGGAAGCCGCCGGAACGTCACAGCCTAAATCGACCTCTTGATTGAAGCCAGAGCCGCATGTCGCTGCTCGGCACTCCCTGAAAACTCGAAAGGACACATGATGCCACCCGTTCCAACGAAACCCCAGACCCCGCCACTACAAACCGCGCCGATTCCGCCAAGTTTGAAATACACGCCGACCGGATTTTGTGATTCATGCGGCAGCTCAAGGACCGTGTCGCGCTGCACCTGCTGCCAGAGTTCCTTGTGCGCTGCGTGTCTGAAAATTCGTGGCGTGATTTGACTCGTTTTTCAGTTCCATTTTTCAGGAGATGAATCAATGAATCTGATCGAAAGTCTGAG
>CAMAWN010000157.1 GCA_945861865.1 Candidatus Kuenenia stuttgartensis
TTGTCGTTCTGAGCGACTTGCAAGACCGCTCCACCCACCTTCTTGACGGCAGCGATGCCATCCATCTCAGCCTGAGTCGCCTTGGGGGCTTCTTTGGGCTTTTCGTCTTTGGGTTTATCCTCGGCCATCAGCATGTTCGAAGACACGGCAGCCAACAAAGTGCAGATCAAAGCAAAACGTCGCATGAGAATTTCCTCCGTTCACAACCAAGGGAAAGGTCCGTGAGACGGCGGAGATTCTAGCAACAGAGCCTCAGAGGGCGAGTGAGTAAATCCTGAATCGCGAGCGAAGGTTGCTTTAGAGACGTCCTTCGCTCGCGCTTCAGGCTTCAATCAATGTCGCAACCGAAGTCACTCCTGCCGCATGGACGTTTCGCCGTTCCTCACTCTTCATTCGTGCGGTCCCTCCCCAAACGAAACCGCGTTTGATACGGTGCCGCGCGTTGTCCAAGGTTCTTCAGGCCGACGCCCGGTGTCCGCGATGCCCACGATTTTCAAACGGATCATCGACAAGGAAATCCCTGCCCAGATCGTCCACGAAGACGAACTGTGCGTGGCGTTTCACGACGTCGCGCCCCAAGCTCCGACGCATGTGTTGGTGATCCCCAAGAAGGAGTTGGTGAACCTCGCGGCGGCTTCGGGTGAGGATCAAGCCTTGTTGGGACACATGCTGTTGATTGCCAAGAACGTGGCCGAGCAGCTCGGTTTGACGAATGGATACCGCACCGTCATCAATTGTGGCCGAGACGGCGGCCAATCGGTCGATCACTTGCACATTCACATCCTCGGCGGCCGAGCACTCCACTGGCCGCCAGGATAAGTTCAGCCGTAGTGGGCAAATCCGCAAACCAACACCCCCCACGCTCTGGTGAGCGTGGCTACTCCAGAAGGAATGATGATGGGAACTCGCAAACTTGTTCTGGCCGCATCCGTTCTGATCGCGTTTGGAGCATTGCTCTCCGCGAACTTTCAAACGGAGCCGGCCTCCGGCTTGAAGATCACCGCCGCCGCGAAAGTGTTTCTCGGCACGCTGACTCCCGAACAGAAGAAACAAGCGAGCTTCGCGTTCGATGACAAAGAGCGGCTCAACTGGCACTACATCCCCCGTCCGCGAAACGGCTTGCCGATCCGGCAGCTTGAGGGTGACTCGCTCAAAGCCGCTCACGCCTTGTTGCAATCGGGCCTGAGCACGGCCGGCTACGATCAGGCGCTCAACGTGATGAGTCTCGAAGAGGTGCTGTATCTGCTCGAAGGGGGCGTCCGCGAAGAACGACGCGAGCGGCGCGATCCCAAGAAATACTACTTCAGTTTCTTCGGCACGCCTGCTGAAACAGGAACGTGGGGCTGGCGACTCGAAGGCCATCACATGTCGCTGAACTACACGATCAAGGACGGCAAGCTTGTTTCGAGTACCCCCGAATTCTTCGGAGCGAATCCGGGGACGATTGATTCCGGTGTCGGCCGGCAGATTCGAGTGCTCGGCACGGAAGAGGATATCGCGCGTTCGATTCTCAAGCTGTGCAATGAAGAGCAAAAGAAGCTGGCGTGGATCGACACCGCCGCGCCGGACGATCTGCGAACGGGCGGTGCGACCGGCACGAACCCTGTCGCTTTCCAACCGGAAACAACCGCTCCCGTCGGCTTGCCCGCGTCGAAGATGAGCAACGACCAAAAGAAACTGCTCGCGGAATTGCTCGCGGAATATCTGCGGAACATGCCGGGCGACGTGGAGAAAGAACGCCGCGCGGCAATCGAAGCGGGCGGTCTCGATGGCATCCACTTTGCCTGGTGGGGCGACGCCGAGCAACACAAGCGGCACTACTACCGCGTCCAGGGCAAGTCGTTCTTGATCGAGTACAACAACACGCAAAACAACGCCAATCACGTCCACAGCATGTGGCGGAATCTGGGCGGCGATTTTGCGATCCCTATCAAGTAGCCCTGGCCTGGGTGGCCAGCAGTTCTGTTTCGAACGGCATTCCTTGATCTCCAACCCCAGAGGTTCAACATGATTTCGCGAAGAAGCTGGTTGAGTTTTGCGCTCGCTGGATTGGCGGCGATTGGCTTGTGGTCCAGAGCGTCTGTCGGAGCAGACGACGATGGCTGGCAAACGATTTTCGACGGCAAGACGCTCGACGGTTGGGACGGCAATCCCGACTTCTGGCGTGTCGAAGAGGGCACGATCACCGGCCAAACGACGGCTGACAAGCCGACCAAGGGCAACACCTTCATCATCTGGCGCAAAGGAGAGACCGCCGACTTCGAATTGAAGCTTGAATACAAAATCATCGGCGGCAACAGCGGCATTCAGTACCGCAGCTTTGAAGTGCCCGACAACAAATGGGTCATCGGCGGTTATCAGGCGGACTTCGAGGCGGGCGATACCTACTCTGGCATCAATTACGGCGAGCGGTTCCGCGGCATCCTGGCCGGACGCGGCGAGAAGACCGTCATCGGAGTCGATCACAAGCCGAAGGTCGTCGAGAAAATTGGCGACACGAAAGAGATTCAGACCAAGATCAAGAAGGAGGATTGGAACACCTACCACGTCACCGCGAAGGGCTTCACGTTCACGCACAAGATCAATGACGTGACCACCTCGATCTGCACTGACGAAGACACCGAACAACGCCGAGCCAAAGGGGTGCTGGCCCTACAGCTTCACGCCGGACCACCGATGAAGGTCCAGTTCCGCAACATCAAGATCAAGCAACTCAAGAGCGACGCCGTTTCCGGCTCGAAGGGCGAGGACAAAGTCTCGTCGTCCGCAAAAAAAAAGGCCCTGCTGTTAGCCGGTAATCCGAGCCACGGCTTCGGCGCTCACGATCATCTTTCGGGCTGCTCGCTGCTAGCGAAGTTGCTCAATGAAAGTGGCCTCGTCGAGGCGAAGGTGCATTCGCTCAAGAACGACGGCTGGCCGAAGCCAGAGGTGATCGAAGCCGCCAACACGATCGTGATTTACTCGGACGGCGGTGGCGGTCACCCCTTCAACGCGCATCTGGATGAACTCGCCGCGCGCACCGCAAAGGGAACGGGCATCGTTTGTATTCACTACGGCGTCGAGACGACCATCGGAAAACCAGGCCAGGCGTTTATCGACTGGACCGGCGGGTACTTCGAGCCGAATTACTCGGTCAATCCACACTGGCAGGCGTACTACCGCCAGCTCCCGAAGCATCCGACGACCAGTGGCGTGAAGCCCTTCAGCACGCACGACGAGTGGTACTACAACATGCGTTTTCGCGAGAAGATGGAGGGCGTCACGCCGATCCTCACCGACTTGCCTCCTGCAACGACGCTGGTCGTGCTCGACAAGGACGGCAAGATCGTGATGGAAGAGAAGGACGGCAAGAAAGTCCCGAAGCTCAGCCGACCGGAGAACGCTCACAACAACAACCCGCACGCTCGCAAGGCCGTGCTGGAGGACAAGGCTCCACAACATACCGCTTGGGCCACGCAACGCTCCGATGGCGGCCGAGGCTTCGGCTGCTCCGGCGGCCACGACCATTGGAATTGGGGCAACACTCAGTTTCGCAAGCTGATGCTCAACGCCATCGTCTGGACCGCTGGCGTCGGTGTCCCGGCTGACGGAGTCCCCGCCGGCAAAGTGACGCTCGAAGATTTGCTTCAAAATCACGACGAACCGATCCCCGCCGACTTCGATACGAAACACCGTCCGCGCATCCAAGCATTGCTCGACGAATGGAACGCTCAGGCGGCGAAATAATCGTTCGGCCGTTGGCCGACTGCCGCGATACCGTTTTCAGAAAACCGTATGACGGCTGTCGGCCAACGGCATTCGGTGTTCGGCCGGAGGAAGGTTGAACCGCCATGCCAAACGCTTACGAAGTCCAGCATCCGCTGATTCAGCATCACCTCGCCAAGCTGCGAGACAAGGCAACTCCGCCAGCCGAGTTTCGCCGGTTGATTCGGCGGCTGGCCTCTTTGCTGGCTTACGAGGCGACGCACGACCTCGACACGCGATCGCTGGAGATTGAAACGCCGCTGACGCGAATGGCCGCGAGGCAGTTGTCGCAACGCATCGGACTTGTGCCGATCTTGCGGGCGGGACTCGGCATGGTTGATCCGGTGCTCGATTTGTTGCCGGACTCGGAGGTTTGGCATCTCGGCCTGTACCGCGACGAAGCGACCGCTCGGCCGGTCGAGTACTACAGCAAGCTCCCGGAGCACAGCCCAGTCGATGTCGCGCTGGTGCTCGATCCGATGCTGGCGACCGGCGGTTCGGTGATCGCCGCGCTGCAGGCGTTGCAGCGCTGGGGCGTGCCGAAGCTCAAAGTCCTTTCGGTCATCGCCGCACCGGAGGGGATCCGCAACGTGACGGAAGCCTGCCCGCAGGCTCAAGTTTTCGTTTGTGCGATCGACCGTGAATTGAACTCGCGCAAATTCATCGTCCCCGGACTTGGCGACGCCGGTGACCGAAGTTTCAACACGTTGCCGTAACCTGGGAGCCGATCATGCAGACTCGCTGGATTTGTCTGGGTGCCTGGTTGGTCACTTCGGTTGCGGCGGCCGATGACACCGCGAGCAAAGTTTTTGAGCAGCGCATCCTGCCGATCTTCAAGTCCGATCAGCCGAGCAGTTGCGTGCAGTGCCACTTGGCCGGCGTTGATTTGAAGAACTACATCAAGCCTTCCAGCGAGGCGACGTTTCAATCGCTACGGGATCAAGGTTTGGTCAATCTCGACCAGCCAGAGCAGTCGAAGATTCTCAAGCTCATCAACATGAAAGACACGGACAACGCCGGCGCGAACTTATTGCACGCGAAGTCACGCGAGGTAGAACTCACTGCGTTCGTCGAGTGGATCAAGACGTGCTGCCGCGATCCGAAACTGCGCAGCGCGCCAAAGCTGGCGGCCAGCGAACTCGCCAAACCGGCTCGACCGGACGAGGTGATTCGGTTCGCTCGGACGGACCGGCTGCTGGAATCGTTTGAGCAAAACATCTGGGGTCAGCGGCATCGCTGCATGGGCTGCCACACGGAAGGCTCGGACCAGAATCGCAAGCTCGTCAAAGAAAACGGCGAGCAAGTCTCGTGGATGAAAAAGTCCGCTGCTGAAGCGATGACGTACCTCATTCGCAAAAAGGATTTGATCGACATCGAAGACCCGGAGAAAAGTTTGCTGCTGCTCAAGCCGCTCAAAGAAGTCGATCACGGCGGTGGCAAAAAGTTTTTGAAAGGGGACTTGGGCTACAAAGGCTTCCGTACTTGGCTGGAGGATTACGCGAAGGTCGCTCGCGACGAGTATGCCAAGAGTTCCGATCTGCCGAAGTCTGATCCGCGGCGGCTCAAAGAATTCACTAGCGAGTTGTGGTTCAAGCTCACCAACACGGCACCGGCTTGGGGTGACAAATTGCTGCAAGTGACCATTCATCGTTGGGATGACCGAGCGAAAAAATGGGAGGACGCGCCGATCGCGATCTCGGATCGTCAGGTGGCCGCGAAGCCGAGGCTCTGGCAACACACGCTGACGCTGCTGGCCGCCGCCGACTCCGCGCGAGCCAAAGAATGGCAACGCGGTTCGGGCCAACTTCCCGCAGGCCGATACCTCGTCAAAGTGCATGTCGATCATTCCGACCGCACGCTCACCGACTGGCGAGCGACGCTACGCAACGAAGACTTCGTCGGCCAAGCGGAATTCCAAGCCAACTGGCGTGTCGGTTACGGAGCGATGACGTCCGTGGATGCTGAGAAGCTCAAGGAGTAACGGCCAGAGTTGGTGTCCGTACTCATGACTTTTGGGATGCCTGCACTTGCAGGACCGGCTGCGCGTGTTCGCCGCTGCACAGCACGACCAGCAAGTTCGAGATCAGCACTTCCTTCTGAGCGGGCGAGACCTCCAAGCCGGCCGCTCGCAACTGTTCGACGGCGTCATGCACAATCGCGACGGCCCCTTCGACGATTGTTTTGCGAGCGTCGATCAAGGCCAGCGCCTGCTGCCGCATCAGCATGGCCTGAGCGATTTCCGGGGCGTAGGTCAGATCGTTCAGCTTGACGTTGAGCACTCGGATGCCCGCAGGATCGACGGCCTGTTGCAGTTCGGCGATGTAGGCTTTCGTGACTTCATCACTCTCGTTCTTCAAACAAGCCTCAGTCTTGTTGGGCGACTCGTAGGGGAAGCGAGAGCTGACACGCTTGATGACGGCCCCAGCTTGATCCGAGAGGAACGTGTGAAAGTTTTCGACATCCAGTGCAGCTTTGCGTGTGTCCTCGACGCGGTACACGACCACGGCGCTGATGTTGATTGGACTGCCGTTGCGTTCAACGACCGTGGAGGTCTGCATGTGCATGGTCAGATCACGCGTCGGAATCCGGCGCAGCGAACGGCCGACCGGGTGAATCCAACGAATGCCTTCGCTGCGGAGCGTTCCGATGTATTTGCCGAACCTCAAGATGACCATTTCCTCTCGCGGGTTCACCACAAAGAACCCGAACAGCAGGATCGGCGGAAAGACAATCGAAACGGCCACCACCAATGCGAGTTCCATGACAGACCTCCACGTCGGATTTCTCGGAAACATGCCCAAGTCGAGATTCGGCTTGGGTGGCCGACATCAAACAGGTTCGGCCGAAGGTTCTTCGATGGGGATTCGTCGGTCGTCCCCGTTTATTTCGTGGAAGTTGTCTTGAGAAACCCTCGATTCCACAACCAGTCGGTGCAGGCAGTCGTCCAAGCGGAGCACGCGGCGCTCGTCGGCCGCACGCCGAAGCCGTGACCGCCGGACGCATAGACGTGCAATGCCGGCTCGCTTCAAGGCCAGGTAGAACGTCACGCTGTGTTCCACGTCGCTGATCGGATCGTCCGAGGCGTGAATGAACAACAGCGGTGGCGAGTCAACCGGCAGCTTCACGGTGGGAGAGAGTGGGCCTACCTCCTTGAACTTGAAATACCCCGAATAAACCGGGATGCCGAAGTCCGGCCGGCAACTCATTTCATCAATCGCGTCGATCGGCTCATACGTTCGCTTCTCGAAGTTGGTCGCGGTTGCTCCAACGAGATGCCCGCCCGCCGAGAACCCAATCATGCCGATCCGCTGCGGGTCGATCCCCCAGTCTTTCGCTTTGCTGCGCACGAGGCTGACCGCGCGCTGAGCATCCTTGACCGGACCGATCGGCGGCACACCCTTCTCGTCACCGGGACGGCGCGGACAGCGGTACTTCAAGATGATGCCGGTCATGCCCAGCGAGTTCAACCACTCGGCGATTTCCTCGCCTTCCACATCCCAACCGAGGTTGTGATATCCGCCGCCGGGGCAGATCAGCATCGCCGTGCCCGTGTTCTTGTCGTTCGTCGGCCGAAAGACCGTGAGCGTCGGCTTCGTGACGTTGGTTTTCCACTTGGTTGGCTTGCCGGCGACCTCATACGGCTTTCCATTGACCATGAGTTGGATGAACTTCTCATCGCCGATCGTATCGGGGTTGTCGTCAGCCGGCTTGCCCGGCCAGAGATCAATGACGAGCGGTTGATCGGCCGCCATCAGTGAGTTCGCCAACAGACCGAGGAACAACGAGACGGTCAATGAGATGGACTTCATGGAGAGGCTCCCGACATTTTGTTTGTTGCGACTGTCTTGAAGGTCAAGCGATTTGAGAAGCGAGCGACCAAGGGGAGTTGGATTTGAGGATGGTCAGGAGTTTTCTCATGCCAGTGACCAGTGCGGTCATTTGGGATTTTCCGTTCTGGAGCAAGTGGTGGTAGAAGGCTTTGATCTGGGGATTGTGCTGCGTGGCCACGAGCGTGGGAATGAACAGGCAGGCGGCGACGTGGGTGACGGTTCGATCTTGGCGGCGAACAAGGCCAGAACCTGCGCGTCGATGCGATTGGTTTTGGCGAGCTGTCCCAAGGCTCGCGCGAAGTCTCGGACGCACTGCGGATTGACGACCGAGATGACGTCGCCGAGCTGACACAACACGGCGACGACTCCCCGTTCGATCCCGCCGGTGGCTTTCCAACAGACGTGCGCGACATTTCGCTCACCCAGCCAAGCTACCAAACATAGCCATCCTATGTTGCGACCACGCCCAACTCCTGCAACTTCACGAGGCATTCATCGCGCTCGCGGCTGCGAGTCAACTCGCGCCACGAGGGGTCTTGCACGGCGAGGAAATCTGCGGTCGACAGCGGCGGCACTCGGCCATTCGCTGTCGCGTGTTGCATCAACCGCTGGATGCAACCGATCTCCAACCGGGACAATCCGGACGCGTGCAGGCGATAATCCTCGAACGCCTCCCACACCATCGGCAGCAGCGGCTGCACGATCTTCCGGCCGATCGTCGCCGAGTACTCGCGAATTTCGAGCTGTGCGTGCGAGTCCATTCGCAGTGCCAAAAAGTGCAGCAGGTTGTGCAGATCGACTTTCCAATACGCCTCGGTGTACGTCGAGAGCGGCAAGTCCTTGCGAGCCTGTTCGCGCGCGACTCCGAGATCGAGCCGGTCCTGATAGACGCGACGAGTCAGCTCTTGCAGTTCGCGTTCCGCGGCGGTGAGTTTCTCGCCGACCTCGACCGGCAGCATTTCTTCACTCCCTTGCCGATTCGTCTGCGACTGCGTCCGCCACTCGTCGGCCGGAGTCGTCTGCGTCGAATCAATCGCGATCGAGTACCGCGTGCTGTACTCGTTGACATTCGCAGTCCGATGCCGAATCCATTGCCGCCAGCAATCCATCGGCACGCGGACAAGGAACTTCAGCTCGACCATCTCGAACGGCGTCGTGTGGCGATGCCGCAGCAGATACCGAATCAATGTGCGGTCGTCGGAGGCTTTTTTCGTCCCCTCGCCGTAGCTGACCCGAGCGGCCTGCACGACCGAGCTGTCCTCCCCCATGATGTCCACCAGACAGACAAATCCGTCGTCCAGCACGGGGAATTTCTTCCACCGCAGCTCGTTGAGCAGTGCTTGGCGATCAGTTGACGAGACGGCGTTTTCAGCGGTTTCGGGCATGAGCAGTCGATCGGGTCGGAGAATCTTTGGAGATCAGACCAATTTCGGGCGGGAATTTAGGGGCTGAGTTAGACAAAATCCACGACCTGACGGATCGTAGTTCGGACGCCTACGTCCGAACTCAAGAATGTGCGGATGTAGGCGTCCGGACGACACCACGCCAACCATGCCCGATCACTCCGAATCGCTGGCGACGCAAGTCTCGCAGTTGTGCGCACAACTGGCCGAGGGAGATGTCGCCGCGCTCGGACGGCTGTTTGATCTGACCGCCGCTCGCCTGGTGCGGTACGCCGAAACGATTTCCGGCCGGTGCGAGGATGCTGAAGACGCGCTGCAAGCCGCGATGATCAAACTCGCTCAACATCCCGAACGGCTCGCGCAGGCCGAGCAGCCGTGGGCGTACTTCGTGAAAATGGTCCGCAACGAAACGCTCAAGCTGGCCGAGTCGCGTCGCAGCCGTTCGCGCGTGGTTGAGCTGTTGCGGACGTGGGTTTCGCGTCCGCGCTTCTGGTCGTTGCCCGATGACGATTGGCGCGAGCAAATCCAAACCGCCGTTAAACGTCTGCCTCCCGAACAAGCCGAAGTCGTCGTCCTGAAAATTTGGGAAGAGCTCACTTTCGCTGAGATCGCCGACATCCTGGGCGAATCGCCGAACACGACCGCCAGCCGATATCGCTACGCCCTCGAAAAACTACAACACACGTTGCAGCCGCTGGCCGAGGAGGTGCGAAATGGCTGAGCACGCCTTCGATCCAACCGATGCCGACTTCACTGCCGAGACCAAACTGCTGCGCGGCGCGAACTCGCTACCAACACTGTCAAACCGTCTGCGTGCTCGCATCTTGGACACCGCGACGTCCGCCTATCGACAAGCCCGCCGCTGGGCACAAGCTCGACAAGCCGCGTCGTTCCTGAGCGTCTGCCTGCTGGCATCGTTCGTGTTGTCACCAATCGCAAACATTTCGTTGCCGAGCTTCGCCTCGCCCATTGATCTCGCGTCACAGGAATCATTTTCGTCCCCGCAGCAACCGAACTCCGCCTGGACCCTGCGTCACGACCGCGAGTTCCTCGGTCTGCCGCGTGAACCTGATCTCAAATCTCAAATCTCAAATTTGAAATCTGAGAATACTCATTCCAAATCTGAACTCATTGCCCATGTCGAACCATCACCTCCGCGCGACAAACTGTTGTCCGCTCTGCACAGCAGCGACGGTTGGGCCACCGTCCAAGCCTTCCAAGCCGTCCGCTCCCGCAGCCACTCCACCCTGCAACGAGCTTTCGCCGCAAATTGATCGCTGGAACGTCACCGACGATTTGATCTTCGCGGCTCTTTGCGTTCTTTCGACTGAGGCGGCTTTCTTCGCGGCGGGTTGGGCGCGGTCTGTTGTTCGCCGCGAGGACGACGACCGGATGAGCGGTCGAGTACCAAACGGAAATCGAGTTCGCGGCGGTCAACGTTGACGAAGGCAACTTGGACGCGAACCTTGTCGCCGAGACGAAGTTGCTTCCCGGTTCGTCGGCCGACCAGGCTGAAGCTGGCGGGATCGAAGTCGAAATAGTCTTGTTCGGCCAGAGTGCTGATGTGCACGAAACCGTCGACAGGGATCTCCGTTCCTTTGCAGAACAGGCCGAAGCGTTCGACGCCGGTGATGATCGCGTCGAACTCGTCGCCTACTCGCCCGGACATGAACGCCAGCAGTTTGATCTTCGTCAGTTCGCGTTCGGCCTGAGCCGCCCGGCGTTCGGTGTCTGAACAGTGCGTGCCGAGGATTTCGAGTTCGACGTCGCTCGGCCCGCGCGGGGATTTTCCGCTCGCAAACTCATCAAACAAGCGGTGAATTGTCAGGTCCGGGTAACGGCGGATCGGGCTGGTGAAGTGGCAGTACTCGCTGACGGCCAGCGCGTAGTGCCCGATCGGCACGCCGGAGTACGCCGCCTGCCGCAGACTGCGGAGCAAGGCGAAGTTGACGGCGTGCTCGGCCGGCGTGCCAGCGACGTCCTTGAGCAGCTTTTGCAACGCGGCCTTCGACAGGATCATCGGGCTGTCGAACGGTGACGGACGGGATTTGAGATTTGAAATTTGAGATTTGTGATTCCCTTTTGGTTTTCCCTTCGCTCGCCGTTGCTCGCGATTGGGCGGCTGCGGTTCGCCGACCTCGAAGCCCAGCGTCGCGACGAACTTCGCGAAGGCTTGCAGCTTGAGCGAATCCGGCTCGGCATGAACTCGTCGCAGAAATCCGACTTTGAGGTCATTGATCTTCGTCGCGACGGCGATGTTCGCGGCGAGCATGAACTCTTCGATGAGCTGATGGCTTTCATCATGCTCGGCTTCGTGAGCACCGATCATGCGGCCGTCTTTGTCGAAGTCGAGCTTCACCTCCGGCAGGTTCAGATCGAGCGAACCTTTCGCGATTCGCCGTCGCCGCAACGTCATCGCCAGCGAGTGCAGGTCGCGAAGAAGTTGGACGATCTCCGTGGAGCAGGTTTTCAACTTGCCCGGCACATCCGACGTCGTGTGGCCTGGCAGGTTGGAAACCTGCCCCACAATCGGCATCACTTCTTCATACGCGAACCGTTGCGTGACTTTGATCGCCGACTTCGCGAACTCGGTGTGGACCGGGACGCCGTCGAGAGTGAACTCGATGAAGGCTGAGTTCGTGTACCGCACGCGGCCTTGTTGCAAACTGGCCAGTCCGTTCGAGATGACCTCTGGCAACATCGGCAAAACACGAGTCGGCAGATACACGCTCGTGCCGCGTCGTCGAGCTTCGCGATCCAGCGCACTTCCGTGACGCACGAAATGACCGACGTCGGCGATGTGGACCCCCAGCACCCAATGGCCGGCTTCGTTCCGTTTTAGCGAGATCGCGTCGTCGAAATCGCGAGCGTCGAACGGGTCGATGGTCACGATCGTTTCGTTCGTCAGATCGAGTCGGCCGCGCAGATCGGCTTCGTCGAAGAGTTCCGCTTGCCGAGCCGCTTCGTGCAGTACTTCGGGTGGGAACTCGTCGGGCAGATTGAACTCGTGAATGATCGACAGCAGATCGACACCCGGTTCCCCTTTCGCGCCGAGCACTCGCGTCAGGACTGCTTCGCCGGAGTGCGCGTGGGACGGGAACCGCAGCATCTCGATGACAACTTTGTCGCCGGGAGCGGCTCCCTTCGCTCCGGGATCGCCAACTGTGATCGGGTCTTCAAAGTTGCGGCCGTCGATCTTCACATAGCCTTGGCCGTCAAACTCGTCGTAAGTGCCGACGAACGAATTGGTCGCTCGCTGCGTGACCTCGACAACTTTGCCGTACAACCGTTCTCCCTCGCGGGGCCGTCCAACCAATTGAACGATGACGTTGTCGCCAACTTGAGCATCCTTCAAATCGCGTGTCGCGATTGAGACCTCCTGCGGCTTCATCCCCGCGCGATGTCCCGCCGCATCGGCCGTCGCGATGAACACCGCGCCGCGCACGCCAATCTTCTTGATGACGCCCGATAGCGAACCTGTTTTGAGTTTCGTTTTCTCTGATGCAACGTCCCTCGGTTCAGATTCGCCGACATCCTCGCTCGGATGTTGCTGATCCTGTTCGAAGCTTGCGACGCCGCGCTGGAAGATCGTCCTCCAAGCCGTCAGGAATTCGTCGAAGTCCCGCTTGCGAATACTCAGTCGCTTGGCGACATGCTTTGGATCGAGCTTCTTGGCGTTCGGCCGGGAGTGAACGTACTCGGTGATGAGATCTTGGAAGATGTTGGACATATCGGTCTCGTGAAGAAATTGCGCCGCGATCTTCGGGACCATCCAGCGAAACCGCAATGAACCACCAAAGTACGAAGGCACAAAGTCCGCCCTTCGTCTGAGCACATCGGCCGGCACAAACCCAGAAACTCACGCCAGAACCCAGTCAACACCTCTGACCAACCCCCGTCCCCCACCGCGACCTCGCGTCCCCGGTACGGCAGCGTGCAGTGCGAACAGAGTGAGGCAGCACGCTGCCGAACACAGGATCGCGATCCGAGTCCTGCGCCACCAAATTGATTGACGAACCACCTTTTCCTGGGCATTCTGCTCGCCGACAAGATTGATCAGCCATCAGTGCAGGATCGAGTTAGGCTGCACGCTGCTCAATAAGACTGTTGGGCCATTGGAAGGATGCCATGCGATGTATCCACTTCGCTGCGTTGGGTGTTGGCTGTTGGTCACCCTGGCGGCCGTTTGCACGCTGGGAGTGCAAGGTTCAACGGCGCAGGAAGCCAGCGTGCGAGTCCTGTTCAGCGGCCCCGCTTCGGCCACAGACGATCTCGCGTTCACGGCCGATGGTAAGACCCTTGTCCTTGTCAGCAGGTCCGGGACTCTCAAGCTGTGGGACATGGCACTCCACAAAGAGCGTGTTGCGTTCAATCCGGCCCGCTCGGGCGGTGCGCTGGCCGTGGCCCCGGACGGCGTGACACTCGCGTGGACCGACGGGAAAGGTCACGTCAACCTCTGGGAGGCGGTCACCGGCAAACACCGGGCCACCTTGAAGGGACACACCGACCGCGTCCGGTCGGTCGCCTTCAGCGGCGATGGCAAGATGCTCGCGTCGTGTGCCAACGACTCCACTGCGCGGTTGTGGGACTTGGCCACGGCCAACGAGGTGCGACTGCTCAAGCACGAGCGCGAGGTCGGCTCGGTCGTGTTCATGCCGGATGGCAAGACGCTCGCGACCGGGGACGAGACCGGCGTGCACTTCTGGGATCTGACCACGGGTAAACTGTTGCGGACGTTCGACGTGCCGGCCCGACGCCTCGTCGTCACCAAGGACGGCAAGACTTTCGCCACCGCCTGCGAGTCGGACCTGAGCATCTGGGATGTGGAGTCGGGGAAGGTGCAAGCCCGCATGACCCACAAGGGCCGGACTTACACAATCGCATTCAGCCCGGACGGACGGACGCTGGCAACGGGCAGTTGGCACTCCGCCGTAAAACTGTGGGACGTGCCCTCCGGCGAGGAGCGGGCGACCCTGGCCCACGAGTGGCCGGTCCACGCGCTAACCTTCAGCCCGGACGGCAAGCTGCTTGCAACAGCGACCCGCAATCGTTGGGCCGAGAATCCTGACGAAGGAGACGTGAAGCTGTGGGAACTCGCTCCGACAAAGGAACGACCCGCGAAGAAGTAAAGCGGAGAGCCCGGCCAAACAAGCGGTCGGGTGGCACGCCCTGAGTCATCGAAGGGCGTGGTTAGAGCACTCGACACGCCCTTCCCGTTGGTCAGAGCGTGCCACCCGTTTAACTCAATCCGCGAACAGCGGTCGGTACTTCTTGGACGAGTACAGCCGGAAGTGGACGTCGCGGAGATACTCGTAGGGGCCGTCTTGGCGGATGCTCTCCACGAGCGAGGCGATCTGCAATTGCGAGCGGTACGCTTCGATGCTCCGCAGCTTGTGTTGAAAGACATCGTCGTTGCCGCAGACTTCCAGATTCGGAGCGTCGGCGAAGTCGCAGTAAATCGCCAGCTCGAACAGTTGCGGAACGGCCAGCGGTGCGCCGAGTTCCGGC
>CAMAWN010000158.1 GCA_945861865.1 Candidatus Kuenenia stuttgartensis
CGAGTCTTGTGAGCCAATTCCTTGAACGACATCAGGGCAGGTCTTCTGGCTCCCGGATCGATCTACTAGCCGCGCCTTCCCAAGCATCCTGGCTCAGTGGCAATGGCGACGTTCGTCCCCGGTTACAGCGGCGGGACCGCGACGGATTCAAACCGTCTTCCCTATTCTCCTGGCAGCAACAGGCTCCCAGGCACCCGTGTCGGGGCGGGATGTTATCGCACCGAGTTTCGATTGCAACCGATCAGTGCGCCGGGCATCTTCCAGCGGCAACAAGTTGCTCGGTGCGTTCGATGGGCCTAGCATGGCCTCCTCGGTCTGGGAATTCCTGGCAATGGCTCCAACGTTGCGGCTCCCTTTCACGTTAAAGTCTGGTCTCACTTCGCCGCGTTTCCTGTCTGGGGATGAATTGTGTCGGAATCTGAAAAAACGCCCTTTGTAAACTCTGATTCTCCGCCGCCGGTCGTCGTGACTGAAGTTGCCAAACCGGATTCGCTGACGAACGAATCTGCGAACCCCACATCTGCCGAAGGTCTACCCGAATGGGAACCGCTCACGCCGGAGTTGGTCGAGGATGAGGCCATCCGTGGCGACTTCATGTTGAGCTGGGCCGTGGTGTTGCTCGCGTTGCTGATTGGCTGTCGGCAGATCGTCGAGACAACCACGCTCGTGCATGTGAAGACCGGACGGTACTTGGCCTCTCACGGATTCTGGCCACCCACGAACGATGTGTTCTCGACAACGGCCGGTGAGCATCGCTGGGTCAATTTATCGTGGCTGTGGGATTTGATCGCCAGCGGGTTGTTCGCGATCGGTGAGGGGATTGGATTGTCGCTCGCGACGGCGCTGCTCGTGGCCACGACGTGGTCGCTGCTCGGAAAGACCAGCCGGTCGGGGGTATCGAGTTGGTTCGGCTCGATTCTCGGAGTGCTGACGTTGCTGGCCTGTCATCCACAATTCTCTGGTCAGCCAGAGACAATCACGCTGTTCGGGTTGGCAGCGACATTCTGGTGGTTACACGTTTGGCGGTCGTCAACCGACGCATCAGCCTCGACGAGCGTCCTTGCAATGTCCGGACGACCGGTGTCGCTGTGGTGGTTGGTACCGGGATTCGTACTGTGGAGCAATCTCGACAATCGCATGTTTCTGGGACTGACGCTGCTGCTGCTGTGGGGGCTCGGCGAGGTCGTCGGCCATGCAGTGGGACGCACCAGCTTGACCGCAACTCAGCGAACACATTTTTGGAAGGTTCTGGGCACATGCATCGTCGCGAGTAGCCTGAACCCATTTGGCGGACAGGCTCTGTTTTCACCGGTCGCATTGTACGGCAGCGAGTATCCCGCTTGGCAGTTGTATGCTTCGGCGAGTTCTGGATCAGGGGAAGCCGGTGCATTCTCGTTGCTGACGTCCGATTTGTGGCGATCCGGGTCGGGACGTCTGCCACTCGTTGCGGGCATGGTTGTGTTGGCGTCGACATTGGTATCGATCGTGTTGAACGCGCGGCGAGTCAACTTGGGGGAGGTGCTGTCATTCGCGGGATTTGTCGGTTTGGCTGCGTTCGCATCGCACGAACTGGCGGCGGCGAGTGTCGTCGCCTGCGCGATTGGAACGCTGAACGCCCAGCAGTGGTATCAATCGAGTTTCCGGCAGGCGTATTCGATCGAACCAAAAGAATTGCTGTTTACGCGAGGAGGCCGAGCCATCACGGTGCTGGTGTTTTTCGCACTGGCGGTGGTCTCCGTGAATCAATCGCTGTTCGGCACGGAGGGTAAGAGAGTTGGCGTCGGCATGTCGAATCAACTGCGAGCCATGATCGCAGCATATCGCGACGCGACGGCCGACTCATTCGACGATCGGCCGTTCAATTTCATGCCGAGCCAGGGAGATGTGCTGCTGTGGATCGATCAGAAACCTTTCCTCGACAGCCGCTTGGCGGTCTTCGCGCGACGCGGCGAGCTGGATCTGCTCGCCCTGCACGATCAGGCGCGACAATCTCTGACAGCATTGACGGATCCGAAAACCGCATCCGATCAAGTGCCAAATGTTGCCCACTCCGACGACCATTTGACTGCCTGGCGTCTCATCTTCAACCGCTTTCAACTGACACACGCGATTCCACGGTTGTTCGGCGGAAACCCAACCGCTTACTTTCGGATGCTCGGTAAACCGGATTGGCGGTTAACACATTTGGGATCGCATTGCGCGGTCTTCTATCGCCAGAAAGATGCCCCTCCCGAACTGACTGAGTTTTTGGAACAGCATCAATTCTCGCTTCGAAAGTTAGCGTTTCAATCGACGGAGCCTGCTTCGCTGCGCACCGATTGGCCGCGCATACGTTCGTCGCTTCAAAGATCGTTTGGACCTCCAGAATCTCACGTTTCCAACAAAGTGCTGGAGGCGGAAACTTTGCTGTTGCACTTACGCGCGATCATGAACGGACAACTAACGATTGACGAACCATCGGCTATCGGGATCGCTCACCTGGCCATCCGCAAAGCGAACGCCGGATTAGCGGAATCGGCCGACAACGCGGCGGCCTATCAAATTCTGGGAGAGGCGTACTCGTTCTTGCTCAACGTTGAGACCGCGATCGAGCAAGACGGCGGAGTGCCGTTCGAGAACCGACTCCGATTTTATCAGGCGCTCGCGGCCTACTACCAAGCGATCCTCTTGGAGCCGAAGTCCCTCTTTTTGCGAGATCGACTTGTGGACCTGTTGCAGAGGCACAATCGCCTCGACTTGGTTTTGCGAGAGTTGGATGTCATTGACAAACTAACGCCACTCACAGGCTCCGAAAACTCGGAAGAAAGTGAATCACTGCAGCGCCGTTTAGCTCTTCGCGAACACTGCGAAAGTCGACAGGCCACGTTGCTAGAACAAATCAATCCGAGTTTGGAAAAAGGACAGAATGCCGCCGAGTTGGCCCCCCAGGTGTATGCGTCTGGCTTTGTGCTCGAAGCGCTGCGGCTATTGAATCTCGATCAGGAGGATGTCCGTGAGTCGCCCGATTTGCTGCTACTGCAATCCTTGCTGCGGTTCGAGTCGGGCGAGATTGAAGAGGTTCACGGGCTGTTCGAATATGTCTCCGAGGACAACCGAACGTCTTGGCGCATCCCCGCCGCGTGGACTCGACTCGCACACGGAGAATATGACCGGGCGATCGAGTTGTGGATGACTCAATCCGCGATCTCACAGCGGTCATCCGTCACCGGAGTCTTAGCCACCTTGCCGATCATTCAATCCCGGTTTCACCTGTTGGGACATCCCAATGTTTGGCCGACGCACCACACCTTGCTCCTGGAGAATGCTCAATTGGCCTCAGAGAACGAAATGGCGTCGTTGCAGTGGTACACGGCGATGTGCCAGATCGAAGCGGGGAATCCCCTGTTGGCTGGCAAGACGCTGGCCGGACTGCTCGATTTGAATCCAGAAACTCCCCTTCGGCCGCTGATCCGATTCTATTTGTTTGCCATCAACGACGAACTGATCGATCGGGAACCGCCATCCGAGTGGATTCCCATCGACGGAGAGATGTTCATTTCAGACGAGCCGCCCATCACGGGAAAAAAATAGCCCCGGCCACAGGAGCCGGGGCTACATTGACTGGGGAGCCGACGTCTCATCGACACCGGTTCGGTTGCCGAAATTCCTCCGATGCAGGCCAGACGCCCGCACCATCAATTGCTAGTTCAAAATCTTCTTGGTGGCCTCGATGATCGCCCGGCCGTTGGCGGCCTTGTACTCGCCCTTGGCGAAAGCGTGGCTGACTTTCACGTCGCCACCGACCCACATTGTGACAGTCAGGTCAGCCTTCTCGGAAATCTTGTAGCCGTCGGGACCGGCGACCCCATCGAAGACCGTCAGCGGGACGTTCTTCAAGCCCCCTTCTTTCTTGGCGATTTCCTTGAGCTTGGCTTCGTCCTTGTCCGGATCATTCGTCAGCAGCGTCACGAACGCGGCCATCTTCTTTTCTTCGTTCTGGCCGACGATCCCGTCAATCTCCTTGACGAGCGCGACGACTTGCGGCGTCATCTCGCGAGCGAAGATGTTGACCACCGGACGATCACCAAACTTGCAGCGATAGCAAAGGGTCTTGCCTTCGCTGGGACCGGTGACGTCCCTGACGTTGTAAGCCGGAATATCATCGCCTGGTTGCAGACCGGACTTCAGCTCGGCCGCGATCAACGCTCCGGCGAACAGCGCGCTCGCCACAAATGTCACAGACAGAATTCGACGCATTTCTCTCTCCTTGGGGGTTAAGAAACAAGACTTTGGGAAAACACAAGCTGCCAAAAAACATTGGCGATGCAGTCCGATCAATCATCCTCGCCCTCCCAGATCGTGGAAAGTTCGCGAGGTGACGATGCTAAGCGGATACCGGACACGCCGCCGCAATTAGGAGACCATTCAAGAGAAGCCTGTTGAAACGGCGGCCGCAGGATTCTCCGCTCGACAAAACGCTCGAACCTCGGCCGCGATGACGCGGCTCGTCAGCGAATCTGTTGGAAACAGTCGCAAGTTCACGAGCAAGACTCCTGGCAGAGAATTCAACTCTGAAACCGCAGAGGACTCTAGCGTGGCCCCGCCTCTCCGAAAAGGATTCCGCATTGTTGCCAGCCGGGGCGTCCGGCGAGAACCCCCGGCCCAAACGCAGGAGGTTGCTCATGTTTGACGTGCTGATTCGCCACGCCACGGTCATCGACGGGGCTCGCACGCCGCGATTCTCAGCGGACATTGTCATCACCGGAGATCGCATCGACTCCATCGGCGATCTGACGACCGACGAACTGGTTGCCGCCGGTCAGCCCGTTCCGGCCGATCGCGTGTCACGCTCGCTGCCGGGACGACATTTGCGATGCGATCGATCGTAGCCCGGACGCATCACACGCTTCCGGTTCGCGGTGGTTGTTCAGAGCGCGGTGCCTTCGGCCCTTTTGTGCTGATGACCGTCAGCACTTCGGCCGCATCGACCATCACTCGCCGCGACTCGTCGTAGGCGATCATGACCTTGCGAGCCAGAATCTCTTGCGAGACGACTCGCCCTTGCCCGGCCTTGGTCACCACCGTGGCACCGATCGGAGGCAAGTCGCGCAGGTGTTCCTCATAGGTGTCGTACTCGTAACGCAGGCAGCACTTCAGCCGTCCGCAACGGCCGGAGATCTTGTTCGGGTCGAGCGTCGCCTTTTGCACCTTGGCCATCTTCATCGTGACCGGCGGCATCTCGCGGAGGTGCGTGTTGCAGCAGACCGGTTTGCCGCAGTCGCCGTAGTCGGCCAGCAGCTTGGCTTCGTCGCGAATGCCGATCTGCCGCATTTCGATCCGCAGTTTGAAATGCCCCGCCAGCATGCGGACCAAGTCGCGGAAGTCGATTCGTTTTTCCGAGAGATAGTAAATGATCAACCGTTCGCCGCCGAAGAGTCGCTCGATGTCGATGAGTTGCATCTGCAATTTGCTCTCGGCGATGAGCCGTCCGCAGTCCGCGAAATCCTGTCGTTGAGCAGCGACCACTTGATCGCGCTTGCGGAGGTCGTCGGCCGAGGCGATTTGCAGGATGCGGCCGGTCTCATCCGTGCGTCCCAGATACGACCGCGTTTGCTCGGACGCGGGGCAAAGCACTTCGCCCCACTCGACACCGCGGTCGGTTCGCACGATGACCGCCGTGCCGCGTTCGATCGGGTCGTCGTTCCTCGCAGAGAACTCGCCAACGATTCGCATGATCCCGTAGCGGATGATGTGATTAGCCATGATTCGTTTCTAGGAAGATGGGCACTCTTGCCCATCATTGGAGTTCGGAGACTGCGGACGGGCAAGAGAGCCCATCCTCCATTTACGCGGCGACCGGGATGCGTACGCGCGGCGGACGGATGCTTTTCAGCCGTTCGAGTTCCGCGTCGGCATCCCGCATGGCTCCTTCGGTGCTTTCGTGAGTCATGATCACCAACGGCACTGTCACCGGACCGCCGGGGATCGCCGCTGACTCGGCTTCTTTCTGAATGACCGACGCGATGCTGATGTTATGCCGTCCCAGGATGTCCGCAATGTCGGCAAGCACATGCGGGCGATCCTCGACGTTGAATCGCAGATAAAATCGGCGGCGGACTTCGGTGGCCGGCAAAAGCGGCAATGGCGCGTGCTCGCGCCAAATGTCGAGCCGCGAAAACGTGAGCTGTGCTCGGCCAACCGCCATGTCAATCAGATCAGCGACGACAGCCGAGGCGGTCGGCATCTCGCCGGCTCCCGCGCCGGAATACCACAATCGTCCGACCGCGTCGCCGGTCAGTTCGACCATGTTGAAGGCACCGGAGGTTTTCGCCAGCGGTTGGTTGGCTTTGACCAACGTCGGTTGCACATGCATCTCCAACTGCCCCTGGATCAGCCGAGCGGTCGCCAGCAATTTGACCCGATAGCCGAACTCGGTGGCGTTGCGCAGATCGGGAAGTTCGAGCTTGTCGATCCCCGTCCGCTGAAACGCCAACACCGGCACCTTCGTGCCGAACGCGAGCTGACTGAGCAACACCAACTTCTGAGCCGCATCGGTGCCGTCGACGTCCATCGTCGGATCGGCCTCGGCGTAGCCCAACCGCTGAGCCTCGGCCAGCACATCAGCATACGGCCGAGCCTTCTCATGCATCTCGGTCAGAATGAAATTGCTGGTCCCGTTGATGATGGCCTGGATCGATGTGATTTGGTTCGCCGCCATCGACTGCCCGATCGCCGCGATGATTGGAATGCCTCCCGCGACCGCCGCCTCGAACGCGACCGTTCGACCGAGTTCGCGGGCACGCCGGAAAACCTCATCGCCGTGCTCGCAGAGCAACGCCTTGTTTGCAGTCACGACGTCTTTGCCCGATTCGAGCAGCCGCAGCATGATCGTCCGCGCCGGCTCCAAACCACCGACCAGATGCAGGGCGATGTCGATGTCCTTGTCGGCATACACCGCTTCGAGATCGTCGGTGATCAGGCCGTTCGGCAATGCGACGGTCCGCGATTTTTCAACGTGCTGCACGACGACACGTCGAATCTCGATCGACCGACCGGCTCGGCGAGCGATCCGTTCCGCCTGATCGGTCAAGATCCGCGCGACTCCCGTGCCGACGGTCCCCATTCCGATCAACGCCACTCGCAAGGGAACATCCTGCATGACACCCCTTCGGATATTTTCAAGAATGATCAAAGTGATGAACAGCGATTGGCTCATCAGAACGACAGCCAGAGGGGAGCATCGTAGCAGTTGCTCGCGGAGGGGACAGGGTGACTCAGCCATGCTTGGTTCGCCGTGTCGGTCGGCGTTGCTCACTCTTCCTTTGGGAGAGGGCCGTGATGCGGGCGCGATCACTCGCGCTCGAACAGGTGATCCCAAATCTCTGCGTCTTGACCTGAGACCTTTAACTCCGCGAGTTGATACCGGCATTTGCCGAGCAGTTGTTCGGGCTTGTCGAAATAGTTGTCGAGCAGTGCTCTGACCGACGGCTCCGTGGCCACCCGGTCCTCGCGCGGTTGGAAGTGCGACAGAGCGAGGATGTGGTACGTGCCGGGTTTCAGCGAAGCGGACTCAAAATTGCCGAAATCATCGACGATTGCGACGTCGCCTCCCAACGCTCGCAGACTGGCGGCGGCGACTTGGCCATCGGCATCCGCGTCGGCGAAACGAAAGCCGGTGACCGCCAGCTTGGTCGTGCCGGCTCGTTTCTCAGGAAGCAGCAACACGCGAGCGCCTCGGTCGGGACGCCGCTCGCCGGAGTCGGTTTGAAACGTGATGCGACCACGCACCGCGACGGTCTGTTTGCCCGATGCAACTGGATCAGACGAGTTGGTCTTCACGTCCGGCGATTTTCCATCCGCACCGACGGACGATTTTGGAACTGTGACGGACGATCGATCCCAACGACCGATGACAAAGCCGCCGATAAAACTCAGCAACGAGGCAATCACAATCCAACTCGTTCCGCTGTGTTTCGACAGCACCCGATTGGCACCTCGTTGTCCGAGCAGCATCTCGACATCGACGACAGGCTGCTCGGCGGCCGGATCGCGGACTGTCGGCAGGCTGGCCAGCGCGGAGAGTTCTTGCATCGAAGCGACCGGCACTGGTTGGCGTGTGCCATGAACCTCGATCGGAATTGGCTTCGCGACAACGACCGGTTCAACTCGGATCGGTACAGGCGCGAGGGGCGGCGCGGCTGGCGGTTTCGGAGTCGGACCTTCGCCTTCGGCAACAGCGACTGCGGACTCTGGTTCCATCGCCGGTTCGTTTTGGCCGAACATCGCCAGCTCTTCCAGCGCGGTGGCCAGTTTTGAGTCCTTGATGTTCAGCTTCAGTTCCGGCAGTGGCTGGACATTCCCCTCCGGGTCGGGGACTCGGATCGTCCGGCCGCATGTCGGGCAGTCCACCAGCATTCCCGACTTGGTGTGCGAGATGCCCAAAAACTGTCGACAGTGTTCGCAGCGAAACTTGATGGGCATGAAAAGTCAAAAGTCAGTGGTCAGAACGCCGAAGCCGGAACGGCTTCAGCGATGAGATGTGTTGTCGGGATTTGTGTCGTGCATCACTCGCCAAGCCAGCAGCGCGACCAGCGAGACAACGTTCATGACCCAAGCCGAGGCCGCGACCAGAAACACGCCCCACACGCCGGACGCTCCGCTGCTGTCGCCGACGGCATGCAAGACCAGCGAGATCGCGCACGCCAGCAGGCCGACAAACGTCAGCACGGCTCCGGTCCAAAACAAGCGGCCGATCCAAGTTCGTGTGTGTTGCATGAGGTGTCGCTGTGAGTTCGAGGTTCCGAAGCCAGACCGTCCGAGTCGAGCGTTTGGGTAACATCTTCCGCTCCGGCTTCGCGCCGTCAAGCCGTGAGGTTGCCGGAGTCACTTCTTCCGAGACATTGCCTGCCACGACCGATAGACTGTGCCGCAAATCTTTCGGTGCTGGCAAGTCGCCGCACGACAAACAGGTCCGAGTCACTCCGCCATGAAAGTGGACGACTTTTTGAAAGCTGATTTGAATCGCCGGCAGTTTTTGGGACGCAGTGCTCAGAACGCCGCCGGAGTCGCAGCCGGCATGGTCGGTTTGACAGGAGCCGCCGCATTGGCCAAAGGGGCGGCGGCCGAGCGAATTCATCTGGCCGTGATTGGCGTGCGAAATCAAGGCAAGGCATTGGCGAGCGGCTTCGCGTCGCTGCCCGATGCGAGCGTCGTGACGCTGTGCGACGTCGATGAGAACCTCTTGCCTGCCGCAGTCCAAGCGATTCAGAACATTCAGGGGACGTCTCCCAAAACGGAACGAGACTTCCGCCGAGTGCTCGACGATCCGAAGGTCGATGCGGTCGTGATTGCGACACCCGATCATTGGCACGCAACGATGACGGCTCTGGCCTGCGAAGCGGGCAAGGACGTGTACGTCGAAACGCCGGTCTGTCACTTCGGTGGCGAAGCGGCTCGGATGATCGAAGCCGCTCGGACGAATCATCGGATCGTCGCCGTCGGCTTGCCGCAACGGAGCGGCCAGCATTTCCAATCGGCGATCCGTTTGGTGCAGAGCGGACAGCTCGGCCAAGTCACGCTCGCAAAGGCTTGGTTCGTGCAGCGACGACAACCGCTCGTGCCGGCTCTTCCGGCTGAGCCGCCATCCGGAATTGATTTTGAATCGTGGCTCGGTCCCGCGCCGCAGCGGCCGTTCGTGGCGAATCGCTTTCACTATCACTGGCGCTGGTTCTGGGATCACGGCAACGGAGAACTTGGAGCGTGGGGTTCGCAGTTGCTCGACGTCGCTCGCTGGGGACTGGGGGCCGCGTGGCCTCAGCGAGTCGCTTCGACGAACGGTCGGCGAGTCATCGCGGACGAAGCCGAGACTCCTGATGCGCTGCATGTGCAATTCGACTGCGGCGACAAGACCGTGATTTGGGAGCACCGCACCTGGAGCAATCATGCTCCAGAAGGCCGCACCGCCGCCGTCGCGTTCTTCGGCGAGCGCGGCACGTTGGTCGTCGATCGAGGCGGCTGGAAAGTTTACGACTCGAAGGAGCCGCTGACGTCCGACTCCAGCGAGTTGGCATTGCCGCATCTCGCAGATTTCCTCGCGGCGGTGAAAGAGCGTCGTGCTCCGGCCGCGGATTTAGAGACCGGGACGGTCTCGGCGGGATGGGGACAGCTCGCCGCGATCTCGCACCGCATCGGCCGCGAAGTGCTGGTTGATGATGCCGGTCGACCGCGCGGAGATGACGCGCTGGCTCTGTGGCAGCCGGCATCCGCAAGCGAGCGGGGGACGTCAGTCTCCCGAGTTGTGGACGTCGATTAGTGGTCTTCATCCCGAATGGCGTCCCGTTCACTTCGGCCATCGCGTTGTTCCCGCCGTTGTCATTCCAGCCCAACTCTTGATTGAGGCGGTTGTCGGCGTTCGCGACGTCGATCAGCTCTCCGGACATCGCCTGCGAAACTTCGGTCAGGCCCACGACCATCGCCAGACAGACGATCGTCGAGATCAGAATCAACTCCGAGGTGGCGACAAAACCCTGCTCGTCGTCGAGAAGTTTCTTGAAGAGCGGCAACATCGTGAACTTCGCCTGGAAACCGAATCGTGAAGGGAACTGCGGCACGGCAGACATCGACGTCCCACCGCCAGAGGGTCCGCAATCGAACGGGCAACTCTAGGCCGCGATTCGCCGACGTGGCGGCTGGCAAGAGCGAACCAAATCACATCACGGACCGGTTGCAACGATTGCTTCCACCGAGCGGTCGCAGCGTGGCCGCACACTCACGGCCGCGATACCGTATCGGCCAACTTCGGCCTCTCGACCAGGAGACTCACATGGCTCGTTCCACCACTCGCCGTCAGTTCCTCATGACGAGTGCCGTCGCCGGCACATCGCTGCTTGCCGCTCCAGCGATCCTGCGGGCGAAGAATCTCAACGAGAAGCTCAACGTCGCGTGCATCGGCGTCGGCGGCCGAGGCGGATCACACTTGCCCGCGCTGGCCGATGAAAACGTCACCGCGATCTGCGATGTCTTTGAGCCGACGCTCGGCAAGGTCAGCGAGAAGTATCCGCGGGCGAAGAAGTTCGCCGACTTCCGCAAGCTGTTCGATCACGACCGCGACTTCGACGCCGTCGTGGTCAGCACCTGCGAGCACACACATGCCTTCGCGACCTATCCGGCGTTGCTGCTCAACAAGCACGTCTATTGCGAGAAGCCGCTGACGCACAACATTTGGGAAGCTCGGCAGATTCGCGAGACCGCCGCCCGTGTGAAGGTCGCCACGCAGATGGGAATTCAGATTCATTCGGGCGAAAACTACCGCCGCGTCGTCGAGCTGATTCAAGCCGGCGCGATCGGCCCGGTGCGCGAGGCTCATGTCTGGGTCGGCCGAGCGTGGGGACGGCAAAGCGTGGAGGATGCCGCGAAGTACAAGGACATCGTCCACGTTGAAGAACGCCCGACCGAAGTGCAACCGGTGCCACAGGGATTGGATTGGGATTTGTGGCTCGGCCCCGCGAAGCCGCGGCCGTTTCACAACGTCTATTTTCCGGGACCGAAGTGGTATCGCTGGTGGGATTTTGGCAGCGGCACGATGTCGGACCTCGGCAGCCACTGGAACGACTTGCCGTTCTGGGCGCTGAAGCTGCAAGCGCCGCTGACCATCGAAGCCTCCGGCCCACCGCCGCATCCGGAACTCGCGCCGGCCTCGATGCAGGCGACCTACGAATATGGCCCGCGCGGCGACATGCCTGCCGTCAAACTGACGTGGCACCAGGGAGTCAACAAGCCGGCGATCTGGACCGACGGCGGCATCCCCAAATGGGACAGCGGAGTGCTTTTCATCGGCGACAAAGGGATGCTGCTGTCCGACTACGGCAAGCATGTCCTGCTGCCTGAGAAAACTTTCGAGGGCTATCAACGTCCTGATCCATCGATCCCGAAATCTCCTGGCCTCATGCACGAGTGGCTCATCGCCTGCAAGACCGGAGCACCGACGACGTGCAACTTCGAATACTCCGGCTGGCTGACCGAAGCCAATCATCTCGGCAATGTCGCGTATCGACTCGGCAAGAAGATCAAGTGGGATGCCGCCGAGTTGAATTGCCCGAACGCTCCCGAAGCGGATCGCTTGATCCGCCGCGAGTACCGTCCCGGCTGGTGCTTGTGTTGATCGGCCAGCGAGGAGATTCATTGAAGTCGTCTGCTCGCCGAAATCCGCGAACCGTGATCGTGTTTGGTGGCATGTGGTTGTGCCTGAGTACTCGCGCAGTGGATCGCGCACAGCCGATCACAGCCGATCACAGCCGAACGTGACGTAGGTCGTTCAGAGACAACTTGGCAAGTGACTTCGCCAACGGTAGCTTGACGCTCCGTTCAATCCTCGCGTTGACAATCCTTGTCGCCAATGGCAGCGTGCGGTTGCCTTCACTTTGTGGCGGCGGAGGTCCGAGTGATGTGCGAGGTTTCAATCCGCTGTGAGCGTGGCGAGTTCTTGACGATCGTCGTTCAGCGCCGCTCAAATCTGGATTGCACGGACTATTGGGACGGCAACTGGGTGGTGGTCAAAGTCGATGTGTCCGTTGGCGGGTTCCGCGGTTCCATGACGGGCGACTTACGAACCGATGAGTTGGCTCGATTCCTCGAGCAACTCGTCCAACTCCAAGTGTCGCTTCAGGGCACGGCGGAGTTCCAGACGATGGAGGATTGGCTGTCCATCCGGGCATCGGGCGACGGCTGTGGCCACATGACGTTCGAATGCACCGTTCGCGATCAGCCTGGCATCGGCAACACGCTGGAGTTCCTGCTGGCTACGGATCAGACCTTCACGCGTTCCACAGTTGCGGAACTGGCCGCAGTGGTGAAGAGATTTCCAGTCATTGGCAGCCCATTCGCCTAGTCAATCAAACCTGCGGAGGCACAGTCCACCACGGCGGACGGTGCCATCCAAGCGTCCCATGTCACTTGGCCGCGACCGGTTTGTCGGCGAGCAGTTTCTCAATCATGTCGTGAATCGCCTTGGCGTTCTTCACGCCGCTGCCGACTCGGATCAGGCGGATGTTGCCTTGGCGGTCAATGAGTACCGCTTGCGGGATGCCTTGCACCGCGAGTTGCTTGGCGACGGTGTTGCCGTTGCCTTGCAATGCGAATCGATGCTTCAGGCCGTGGAACTCGGCAAATTTCAAGAGCATGGCCTGCTCGGCCTCGTGAGTCACGACGGTTTCTTTTTCTTTCTCGGCTTCTTTGTCCTCGCCCTCTTTCTTCTCGACCGGTTTCTTGACCGGCTTCATGGGACGATTCGTGGCGGCGTTCCATTCGTAGCCGTAGTACCGCGTCATGCCGACGATGACCAAGCCCTTCTCCGAATACTTCTCTTGCCATTCGCGGAGATGCGGGAAGGTGGCGATGCACGGGCCGCACCAGATGGCCCAGAAGTCGAGCAGCACGACTTTGCCTTTGAGTTCGTCGGCCGACAACGGCGAGCCGTTGGCCCAGTCCTCGGCGTTTAAATCCGGAGCTGGCTTGCCGATCAGCGCCACGAGTTCGTGGCCGTGATCGATGGTGCGAGCGTACGACGCGAGCGTCTTTTCCAGCGTCTCCAATTGAGTCTTCGTCGTTTTCTCTTCCGTGCCTTCTTTGAGCTTCCCGATGCGGTCCTTCGCCCCGTTCAACAACTGCTCCGCCTTGTCTGGTTCGGTGCGGGCGATGGAACCGATCTCGGTCGAGACCTTGCGGCTGTATTTCTGCAAGACCACCAGGTCGTCTGGTTTGTCATCGAGTTGCTTCTCCAAATCGGCCAGCGACACGCGAGACAGGGCGATGGTTTCCTCGTAATTGGTTGCGATCAGTTTGGCTCGCGTCTGGTTGGACTTCCCCGCTGCGGATGCCGGCTTCAACGAGCTGACGAATTCTCTTGCCGCCGCCAGTTTCTTCTCCGCGTCTTCGGGAGCCGCGTCCATCAACTCGGAGATTTCCTTGAAAGTCTCATTCAGCCAAGCCGTGAATGCCTTGGTGTCATCGGGATTGTTCTGGTACTGCTCGGTAGCCGAAGCCGCCGCGCCGCCAGCCGCGTCCACTTTCGGAGGATCGGCCGCCTGCAGAGAACTGAACGCCAGAGCAATGACCACAAACATCAACAAGAACGTCTTCATCGGTCACTCCTGAAAATAGAGAGGCTGGACGATTCTTATCCGGTTCCCAATAAATAACCGCGCGCCGCTTACGGCACGGGATTTGCGCAGACTCAAGCCATGAATTGATCACCGTCAACATGGCAGGAGGCTGGGCATGACTGTTGTGGAGCATCATTCCGTGGACGAGTTGCAGGAGTT
>CAMAWN010000159.1 GCA_945861865.1 Candidatus Kuenenia stuttgartensis
GAGGTATTGTCGGAAGTTGTGGGTGACGGTGAGTTGAAGAAGGCGGCGTGCTTGGGAGAAATTGGAGTTGCACAACATCCTTTTTGTCCAGGAGCACACCGCCATGTCAGAAGCTATCAAGAGGTTGACCGATTTTCCCGTGTCTGAGAGATCCGAACCCGCCTTCGGGAAGGATTTGTTGACCGACGTTTTGCGGAAGGGGGCTCGTGAGCTGTTGGCTCAGGCCGTTGAGCAAGAGGTTCAGGAGTGGCTCAGCGAACGATCGGGACTGCGGGACGAACATGGCCGGAAGCTGGTGATTCGCAATGGGCATTTGCCGGAGCGAACGATCCTGACCGGTATTGGTCCCGTCGCGGTGCGGCAGCCGCGTGTACGGGATCGGCGGTCCGCCGAGGAACGTGAACTGTTCTCGTCGAAGATTCTGCCGCCGTACTTGCGGAAGACGAAGTCGTTGGAGGAATTGATCCCGTGGCTGTACCTCAAGGGGATCAGCACGGGCGGTTTTCAAGAAGCGCTGCAAGCGTTGGTCGGTCCGGAGTGTCCGGGCTTGTCGGCCAACACGATCACGCGGCTCAAGGAGGTCTGGCAGCAGGAGTACGACGTGTGGTCGAAGCGTTCGCTGGCTGGCAAAGAGTACGTCTACGTCTGGGCCGATGGCATCTACTCGAACGTGCGGCTGGAGGATGATCGCGTCTGTTTGCTGGTGCTGATCGGCGTCACGAAGGAGGGCCAGAAGGAGTTGCTGGCCGTCGAGGCCGGTCATCGCGAGAGCGAAGAATCTTGGAAGGACGTGCTGCGCGATCTGAAACGTCGTGGCCTGGCGATCGCTCCCAAGCTGGCCGTCGGCGATGGAGCCTTGGGCTTCTGGGCCGCACTGCGAAAAGAATGGCCGAGCACTCGCGAACAACGCTGTTGGGTTCACAAGACGGCGAATGTCTTGGACAAACTGCCGAAGACTCTGCAACCCAAAGCCAAGGCCAAGCTGCACGAGATCTGGATGGCCCCGACTCGCGCAGCAGCGATCACCGCCTTCGACAACTTCTTGGAGGATTACTCGGCGAAGTATTCCAAAGCGACCGACTGCCTGAAGAAGGACCGCGACGAGTTGCTGACGTTCTACGACTTCCCCGCCGAACACTGGAAGCACATCCGCACCACGAACCCGATCGAATCCACCTTCGCAACCATCCGCCTGCGTCACCGCCGCACCAAAGGCAACGGCACACGAAAGGCAACATTGACGATGCTCTTCAAACTCGCCGAGTCCGCCGCTCGCCGTTGGCGATTACTCGACGGTGCTCAATGGCTCATCGAAGTCGCCAAACAGACCAAGTTCCAAGACGGCCAAACCCTCACCCAAGTCGCCGCCTGATTCACGACCGCACCCACAACCTTTGACAATACCTCCGCGAGACGGGCGAGATTACTCCGCGTCCACCCCGCCGAAAGACTCCTCCGAAGTGGCGGGCGTATGCTTTGCAGATCGAGGCGTCTGTGCAGCAGCGGCCCGACATCACGTTGCGAGAGCTGCGAGAGGAATTGGGAGTCTCGTTGAGCCTGCAAACTTTGTCGGTGGCTCTGCGGACGTTGAAGGACAGCTTCAAAAAAAAGTCATCCATGCGGCCGAACAGGATCGTCCCGACGTGGCGACACGCCGGGCCGAGTTCCGACTCGCTCAAGCGGGGCTCGACATCCAGCGACTCGTGTTTCTCGACGAAACGTGGGTCAAAACGAACATGACCCGGCTGCGAGGGCGAGCGCGTCGAGGCGAACGGTGGATTGCCAAAGCCCGCATGGTCATTGGAAAACGACCACGTTCCTCGCGGCGCTTCGCTCTTCAGGGCTGACCGCACCGCTGGTAGTCGATGGTCCGATCAACGGTGAAGTGTTCCTGGCCTATGTACGAGATCATCTCGCGCCCACGCTGTCTGGGGGAGACCTCGTGGTGATGGACAACCTCTCCGCGCACAAGGTCGCCGGCATCCGCGAAGCTGTTGCGGCGGTCGGTGCGCGAGTGCTCGACCTGCCACCGTACAGTCCGGACCTCAACCCCATCGAACTGGTTTTCGCCAAGTTCAAGTGGCTCGTCCGCAGTGCCAACGAACGCACCGTCGATGGCCTCTGGAACCTCTGCGGCCAACTCCTCGATCGCTTCACCTCCACCGAATCGCAGAACGACTTCCGTCACTGCGGATACCGCTACAGAGGTCCGTGATGCGCTCTAGACGCTTGGCCTCAACGGTTGGACTGGCACGGACCGAGCGGAAACCCGCTGACTGCACGTACGAGGTTTGGGCCTGAGCGGGAGCTGCCGAAATCAGGAATAATCCCGGAATCAATCCGGCACCAAGTCGTTTTCGAATGCGTTGCATGACATTCTCCCTTACGAAAGTCACTGAAGCGGGAAATGGCAACGCGCGTCAGCCCGTTCCACTAGGCCGCGCAAGTCCTTGAACGAGGACCGTGGCCGACTATACTTCCAGCCGATTGCTGTCGTCGTGTATTTGCGTTCCCCGCGCGGCCCGTTGGATCGTCGCATGTCCCAGCCTAGCGGCTCTGCTTTGCCATCGACTCCCGCACCGAACCAGGTTTCGGCGACGAGGATCTTTCTGCGCGGACTGGCGATCTCTTTGCCGCCGATCCTGACGCTGCTGATCCTGTTTTGGATTCTGCATGGCATCAACGATTTCATCGTGCAACCGATCAGTTGGACGGTGCGGTCCTGCATCGCGCAAGCGGTCGAGAAATCTCGGCCATTGGAAGGATTAGTCGCTCCCGACGGATTGCCAGGGCTGATGTTCAAAGAGCGCAGCTATCGTTTGCTTCCGGAAGATCGCACAATCTTGCTGGAGCGCTTGGCGCAAGCGAACGAATCAACGCGAGAAGGCGTCACCGACGAAGTTCGTCGGCGGTTGGAAGATTTGGCGTTCGTGCCGCTCGACAAGCGTGCGGTTCCGTACGCCGATTACCGCGATGCCGTTAAGAGCCTGGGTTCCGTCACGAAGCCTCTGGATGTCATCGGTGTGTACCGTGAACTGGCCGCGACGCGATACTTTCAGAGCCTGTTTCACTTGAGCGCAGTGGCGGTCGTGATCTCGATTGTGATGGTCTACTCGATTGGTCGGTTCGTGACTCATCGTCTCGGCGCATGGTTTGTGATGCGAGTTGGCTCGTTTGTCACCGGAGTACCGTTGGTTGGAGCGATTTACATTGCGGTGAAACATGTCACTGATTTCTTCCTGGCCGAGAAAGACCCGAAGTTCCGCCGCGTGGTGGCGGTCGAGTATCCGCGTCCCGGCATTTGGTCGCTGGCATTCGTGACGGGAAACGGCATGTCCGAATGTGTTCGAGCCGCCGGCGAACCGTTGGTCAACGTGTTGATCCCCAGTGCTCCGATTCCATTCGCAGGGTACACGATGAATGTCAAACGGAGCGAACTGCTGGACCTCGACATGTCGCTGGATCAGGCAATCCAATACGTCATGTCGTGCGGTGTGATCGTGCCGACACCAACGCCGCCGATGAATGCCAAGAGCGGAATCACCGAGCCTCCCGCGCTGCCCGGCCAATCGACTCAGCCCGCGTTCTAGATCCGAAGGTTCAAGGATGATGTTCCGCGAACGATTGAGGATGGCGATTCCAGTTCTGGCCGCGAGCGTTTTGGGTTGCGGCTCTCCGGTCGTCGATCCGGGGCGTGCGACGAATTTTGCGCCACCACCGATTCAGCAACCGGCGAGTTCGTTAGGTTTGCCGACGCTGGAATCACCAGAGATCCCGCAAGTCCCGGCCGAGTCGGTGCTCAACTTGCCAAACGACTCGAATTCGGCGACGTATCACACGGTTCAGGCCGGCGAGACACTGACTAAAATTGCCAAACGATACGGCGTCAGCGCGGAGAAACTCCGCTCGGCCAACGGCTTGGATGCGTCGGCCAAGCTCCAGTCGCAGCAGTTGCTTTATATCCCCAAGTAGGAGCAGGCGGCTCGCCTTCGCCGACAAGGAAATCGATCGTGTCGCACGAAACGTTGTGGGCTCCGTGGCGGCTGAATTACATCGTCAACGCGGTGGACAAGGATGCCGACGATGAGCCGAAAGAGGACTGTTTCCTCTGCCGCTACCGCGACGACACTCATGACACTGAGAATTACGTCGTCGATCGCTCCGAGCATTCGCTGATCGTGCTCAACCGCTTCCCGTACAACAACGGGCACCTGTTGATCGCACCGCGCAAGCACAAAGCAGCGTTGGAGGGATTTAGCGATGCTGAGCTGCTCGATCTACAAGTCCAACTGCGGCGCATGGTCAAGTTGTTGAGCCTCGTGATGGGCGCGGAGGGATTCAACGTGGGATTGAATTTGGGGCGCGTCGCCGGCGCGGGATTGCCGGGGCATCTGCACTGGCACATTGTCCCACGCTGGAACGGCGATGTGAATTTCATGCCGGCCATCGCCGACACGAAGGTCATTCCCCAATCGCTGGAAGCGTTGTATCAGTTGTTGCGAAAAGATTTAGCTGTTGCGAAATGATCTGACGACGATCCCAGAGTCGCTGACGATTCGGCGGCGGTTGCATCGCTCAGTTGTCAGAGATTATCGTGTGCTCGACGGTTCTTCAGGCTCTTGACCGGAGACCGAATCGTCCTCCCTCCGCAGTCGAATGTGACTCAACCATGTTCTTGATCGTTCTTCGAGCCGCGTATTTTTTGATCTGCGCCAGCGCGATCGCGGCGTTCGTAAATACTTGGAGCGATCCCTACGAGGTCTTCAAGGACCGCCAGTTCAGCGCATTTCTGGTGATGTTGACGGTGTCGCAGGTGGTCACGCTGATCGACATTTTCACGCCGCGCAAACGGATTGAAGTGATCTCGGCCATTTACTTTGGTTTGTTGATCGGCGTGCTGCTGAGCTACATGCTGATGCAAACGACAACGCCGCTGCTCGAAGCCCTGAAATTGTTGAAATATGAAGGGCCGATCAAGTTGGTGCTCACGTTGATGGTCACGTTTTTGAGCACCTCGCTTTTGATTCAGACACGGGACGATTTTCGATTTGTGATTCCGTATGTCGAGTTCGCTCGCGAGTTGAAGGGGGTTCGGCCGCTGATTCTCGACAGCAGTGCGCTGATTGACGGTCGCATCGCGGATGTGGTCGAGACGAAGATCCTCGATTCCAAGATGATCGTCCCTGATTTTGTGCTCAAAGAAGTTCAGGACATCGCCGACTCGCAAGACAAAAACCGCCGGATACGTGGCCGGCGTGGGTTGGAAGTCCTCGCCAAACTCCAGCAGATGCCGCACGCGGAGGTCACGGTCTACGACACCAAGAAGAAGGAAGTCGAATATCGTGGTTTGACGGTCGATCAGCGACTCGTTGAACTCGGCAAGGACTTGAACGGCCGCGTTGTGACGAGCGATTTCAACCTCAATCGCGTCGCCGCCGTGCAGGGAGTCGAGGTCATCAACCTGAATGACGTCGCCAGTTCGCTGCGACCGAGATATCTACCCGGCGACAACCTGAAAGTCCGCGTGATCCGCGAAGGCGAGGCTCAGGGTCAGGGAGTGGGATATCTCGATGACGGCACGATGGTTGTCTGCGAGCAAGGTCGCGACCTGATCGGTAAAGAGATCGAGACGACCGTGACCAGCGTGCTGCAAAGCAGCACCGGTCGCATGATTTTCACTCGGCCGAACGGATTGCCGGTGCGCGCGTAAACTCACGCCACCGACACAAGCCCGGTGGCGTTCTCCGCAAGGTTAATGCTTCACCGCGGACTCACTCGGTTTGTCGGGAATGGCTTTGACGGTCGGCTTTGGCTCGGCTTCGTTTTTCGGCTTGAAGGGATGAGTCTTTTCCCACTCCATCCAAAACTTCGACGGCGTTGTCTTGCGCCACATGGCCAGCGAATTGCCGACGTGCGAGAAGAACGTGTAGTTGTCGAGAATTTCGGCCTCGCTCATCGCGACCGTTTTCTGGATGACCCAAGCTGCCGCCTGCCGGATTTGTTCGCGCGGCGGATGCAGCGTCTCCGGCGCGATCGACAGCCATTCGAGATGATGTCCCGTCGCGATGACATGCCGGAACAGCGGGATCGACAGGTCCGGCTTCTTGACCGCGTCTTCGCCGGCCGGCCAATTGTACGGCCAGTGACCATCCTCAAACTGGCAGACCTTCAATTGGTCGCGAACCGTTTCGAGATGCCGATAGGCCGCCTTTTGGATGTCGTCGGACAAGATGTCGTATTGCTCGTCAAGCCGCAGCAGAACCATCAGCGAATACAGCCGATGCGTGCCGCCGCACGTTCCCATTTTCTTGTGTCCGCGCAAGAGCCGCTGCGACAGCATGTCGAACGACATTTCACGGCCGTCCGCCAGTCGCCATGATTTCGTTGTCGGAGCCAGCCATAGGCCGAATGCCATGATCGACCATTCGGTCTCACGCTCGTCGTAGCGAAAATCGCGCAGCGCCTGCCGCAGCACGTCGCGAAATGTCAGGTCTCGCCGATTGGGTGTGAACACCGGCTGAGACAGCGGCAACCCCGCCTCAGTCAAGCACGCCAGCAGATGATCGTGATGGACCGACGCCGAGTTGGATTCGCGACCCCATTGCACGTAGACGCCATCATCCGGACGTTCTTGCAGCAGCGGTAGCGGTTGTTCTTCAGTCTCTTTCTCCGGTTGCCAGGACGCCGCGAAGCGTCCGTAATCCATCAGAAAGTCACGTAGAGATTCGCCCGACAAAGCGTCCGGGTCTTGAAACTTTGCATCGACGTGCCACGCGCGGAGCGCGTGTTCGATATGATTCGGCTTCATCTTTTTGGCCGGGAAGTGCGGGACGATTTGCTGCAGCACAGCCGCAAGCTCCTCGTCGCTGACAAGCTGCGGATCGTCGTACAGCGGCGTGATTTCCAGAGCGGTGTCCCGTTCCAGCGGGATCTCGATGTTCTGTGGCTTGGCGACGACGAACCGCCGCACTTGCCGCTGCGATTCCGGGCTGAGCGACGCATACGACCACGCGAACGCCGCCACGATCGGCACTTGCAGAACGACAAACATCAACGCTGGCACGCGACGCAGTTTCATGGTGAGCCTCAGAACGTCTTGAGTCCGAGCGAGACACTCAAACGACAAGTGAAAATCAAATCGCCTTCCGGCGGACAAAGACCGCTCCGACATTGTCTGAGTACGTCTGTCGCCAGTTCTCATTTTCTCGCAGCCGTCCGATCAACGGAGCATGAGTCGATGAATCCAGAGCGATCAAATTCACGCCGTATCGGTCCAGCATCTCTTCCCATCCAGACGCCACGTTGCTGATCGCGACGTAATCGTTCCAGACCTCGCGCGGTACGAGATGCACATGCGACGCCAAGAACACCTTGAACTTTGGAGTTCCCGCCGCCGACAAGTCATTGGATCCCGCCCACAGCAGGTAGTCGCCCCACTCATAAGTGTTGAAGACCAGTCCGCGTGGCAATTGATTTTGATCCGCCTGCTTTTTCAGGTGGTCAATCACTCCCAGCGGTGTTTCGCGCGAGAGCATTTTCTCCAGCTTGAGCTTGCCCTCATGGCCATGCAGCACTCGCCCACCGAAGGGAGTGAACGCGAAGCAAATCCACAGGATGCCAACCGTGATCACGCTCCAACGGCCGTTCCGCTGAGCCGGCAATGCGGTCTCCGAGTTTGATTGCCATTGATGCCAGATCGCGCCGGCGTGTTGCATTCCAAAGGTCACCACCAGTGGAACCCACCACACCAACATTCGTGACGACCACATCGCCGCTGCTCCGAAACCGAACAGCAACAGCACTTCGGCAGCAGTCACGCGGCGAGGACTCAGGCGATACAGCACGATCAACAACAGAGCGATCACCGCGGTCGCTTGTCCCTGAGCCATTCGTAATTGCAACGGCCCCCACTCGGTCAACTCCGCGACGTTGGGGTTACTTGCGACGTTGAACACCTCGGCATACAGCCGCACGCCATACGGATTGCACAGCACCGCCACCGCGGCCAACTCCAGCATCAGCACATGCCGACGGACGAGACTGTCGCGGCGGATCGCTCGGACCTCACCACAGCGAACTGCTAGGTCGAGCATCCGTCCAAAGGCCATGCCCGCCAGCAACACCAAGCCGACCAAGAACGATCCATGCAAGTTCGCCCACGCCACAAACAACGCTGGCACCGCGGCCCAATGCCACGTTCGGCGATGCCGCGATGTCAGCAGCGTCAGCAGCAGGATGAAGCACAGGATCCCCGCCATCTGTGGTCGCATGATGTTGAGATGCTGCCAGCAACCCCAGAGCCACAAGAGTAATCCTGTGAGGGTGATCGCCGCGCTCTGCGAGCGCTGATACCCTCGCCACACCAGTAGCCCAGCCATGGCGGTGATCGATGCCGCGTACAGGAAAAGCAGCGAGGTGATTCCCAGCCGATTCATGGCTTCAAAGCCGATGACCTGCGATAGCCAGGCCGTGTCGATGAACGGCACTCCCGCCGCCAGCGGCATCAGCGGTTCGGTGGCCGGCAGGGACTTCGTGGCGACGATCAATCGCCCATAAGCCAGATGCCCCCACAGATCGGTGTGCCACAGCGGGTGAAAGCTCAGGAGCACGTACATTAATCCCAACGCCAAGGCGAAGCCTGCCGTCGTGCGTGATGTTTTGAGGTAGTCGGGGACTTTGTCCTCGAGCATCGACGCATCGGCGAGCTGAGTTTGCGGCGCGAGTTCCACACGAGGCGGTTGAAGAGGTTTCATCACAGCAGTCATGAAAGCGACCCGATCGTGGACGGCGAAGGTCATTTTTCCAGGTCGCGAAGTTTAGGTGACGCCGTCCCCCCCCGGAGTCTCTCGGCACATTAGTGAGCTTCGCAATCCCAGCCCCCTGTCCCGCCGAACCTACCGGTTGTGCGGACGATCCGGAGCCGTTACGTGAGAGCCACTCGGTCCAGCAATTCCGCCGATCGTCCGTTGCACTTTAGCTCCCCATCCACGGCAGCTATTCTCCGGCGACACTGTTTCTGCGCCCGTAGCTTAGTTGGATAGAGCAACGGATTTCTAAGCAAAACCGGGTGGTTGTGAACAGTCTCAAGAAACGTGCGAAAGTGCCGTGTTTTCCTGGGTTTTGAGCACTTCGCCGCGTCTGCTCTGAACAGCCACAAATACCCAAAAACTACTCCCGGCGGGAGTAGCTACTCCCGCCGATAGAGCAAGTTTTTCGTGATCTGGTTACGTGTCGTTTTTGCGAAAAGCGGGTAGTCGGGAGTAGTGATCGACGATGGAAGTGATCCAAGATGACTTCCATCCGGCGGCCAACGATGCCGAGTCTCGCGGCCACGGTGGTTGCTGGCGTGATCGACACGCTGGATGGGGTCGAGATACGCTACCGCCATGCGACCGATGCTCAAGCACTTCCGAACTTCTGCCGTTCGTGGCATTCCACGACGAACTTAATCGGCGAGCCATCGGTCTCCGTGTCCGCGTCGATCAGTGGTTGCATACCGGCGACCCAACGCCGAGCGATCTCGGCTTCTCGCTTCTGTGCGTTGCCGTGTTCGTCTTTGTCGCGACGTTCGGTCGTTGATTTCAGTCGTCATCCCGAAAAGCGACCGCCGACGTTGCGCCAGGATCGACGCGGAGCTCTCGGCCTGAATCAGAGTACGTCCAGAAAAATGGGGAGTCAGGCGACAACCAGCCCAAAACCCCCGATCCGTCCGCCAGTGGAACCGTCACTCCCCGCCCGGTCGCGACAAGCCCGCCCCGGCGAGGATTCACGGCACGACTCAATGGGGGAGAACTTTGCTGTTCTCGACCGCCGCGTCTCGGAAGACCTTGACCTGGCCCACTGCGCGACAACCTCAATGGTGGCCTTTACGAAAGATCAGTTGTAGATTGTCGGCCATTCGGTGGCTGACCACGTTGAAACGTGAAGAACGTCGAGCATTTCTTTGGAAGGCACGGGAACCCAATGCGAGGCTGTTTGTCGGCTTCGATGACGATTTGAGTTTGACGCGCGTGCATCAAGAACCGCTCCGAGAGAGAACGACCAACTTGAGCTGCAAGGCTCTCGCACAACTAAGCACTACTTGGGCAGCGTTCCTGAAAGAGAGCGTTCGATAGGTGCTGTTCTTTGTGCCTTTGGTCGGGACATCTCGGGCGTCTCTGGTTTGACGCTCCTCTCGTTTTGAGAGGAGGCAATTGAAAACAGACCAACCGACGAGGTGGGCCATGCTGGGGCAAACGCTGGATCAGCGGTACAAAATAGTTTCTCAAATCGGCGCGGGTGGATTGGCGGATGTCTTTTTGGGGCGTGACTTGAAGTTGGGTCGGCCTGTCGCGATCAAAGTGTTGCGATCGGAGAAAGTGACGCCCGAGACGTTGGCGCGATTGCGTTCCGAAGTCGAGTTGCAAGCGCAACTCGATCATCCAGCAATTGTGCGAGTGTACGACGTTGGAACCGGAGCAACCCCGTATCTTGTCATGGAGTTCGTGAACGGCGCGAACTTCGAAACGGTGCTGCGCCGAATGTCTTTGGCATCACTGCCCCGACGACTGTACGCGGTCATTCAGGTGCTGCACGGACTGGAGGCTTTGCACACACGGAAATTTCTCCATCGCGACTTGAAGCCGTCCAATATCCTGATCTCGCGTGACGGAATTGCCAAACTCGCTGACTTCGGCCTATGTCGGTTGCTGGAACAAGATGTCGGTTTGACTCGCGAAGGATCAACGGTCGGCACGGTTCTCTATATTCCTCCTGAACAATTAACGGGCACGCCCGTTGATCACCGCGCCGACCTCTACGCTTTGGGTGTCATCCTCTTCCAATGTTGCACGGATCGTGTTCCGTTTCGTGGCTCTGCTGTTGATGTTACCCACCAGCACGTTTATGCGCAGCCTGAGTCTCCTCGAAAGTTGAACCCGCAGGTGCCAACGGAGCTTGAATCGCTGGTTCTACGCTTGTTGGAGAAAACTCCAGATCGTCGTCCTGCAAGTGCCGCCGTAGTTCGATCGGAGTTAGAACGGATACTCGGAAAGTACTGGCCCGATCTCACCGAGGCGTCGATGCGCACGGCTCTTGGTGCGAAAGCTCGAACGCGGGACGAGCAATCAGCATCGCTCAGCGACGAGAATTACCGCACGCGGGACGGTGGCAACGACGCTCTTGAAATCGCAACCGGAGCTTCTTGGAAGAGTTCCACTCAATCGCTACCCGACGACCTACCCGAATTGAAATTGGTTGGCGAATCGGCAGCCAAAGCGAACAATCCTGTCGTTAGTCCGAAGGCTCAGGCCCCAACTGCTGCAACTGCGGTTGAGTCTTTCAGCGTCGCAAAAACACCAGCGTGTCAGACGGACGCGCCATCGCAGGTTGCTACCGAACAACCGACGACATCACCTGTCGCTGAGTCGCCAACGTCATCCACCAAACGGGCGAAGAAGTCCGAGCGCCGATCCGCGAAGGCGAACGCCGAACAAGATGCTTGGGAGACCGACGCGTTTGAGGAACTTGCCGAGTCCGAAGCCTACGCGCCGACACGCCGCCGCCGAACGAAACCGAAGCGTGCTCTTCCCAAGTGGCTAACTCCTTCGCTGATGTTGAAGACGGCATCAAGTATTGCTGCACTGGCAATTCTTTGGGGAGTCGCCGGTCCTCTCGTAGCGCTGATCGACAGGCTCGGCCAAAAGCCTCCACCGCCACCGCCCATCACCGTGACTCCGACGGTCGCGCCCGAGCCGCCCAAAGGTCCAGCCTTTGTCACGGTTCAAACCAGCGTCAAAGGGGCACGCGTGCTGATTGATGGCAAGGTCCAAGGGACTACGCCGCTAGACAAGCCGGTCGAACTTCCGGCCGGCGAGTACCTGTTCGAACTCACCTTTGGCAAGGAGAAGCGCGTTGGCAAGCTGCAACTCCAACCCGCGCAACAGTTGATCTGGCCTGCACCGACTGAGGATTTCTCGACAGGTCAAATCACCGAAACCGGTCGGCGCGCTGTCTGTCTGCTGCGAACGCCCGACGGACACGGATCGGGATTTCTGGTCCAGGATCAACACACGATCGTTACCGCCGCGCATGTCATCGAAGATGCGCGGTCGCTCGACGATTTGGAGTTCATCTTCAGCCCGTCGGCAGACAAAGCCTCTCCGAACGAAGACGAGTTGAAGTTGAAAGGAGTACGGCTCATTCACTTCGATCGCACAGTGGATGTCGCGGTGTTGCGGCTGAACGACGCGGTCCCCGAAGACCGTCAGCCGCTCTTGCTCAAACAAGAAAAAGTGGAACTGCAAGTGCCAGTCATTTCGGTTGGCAATCCCGGTTTCAGAAAAGGCCAGTATTTACCACTCGACACCGCGTCTGGCGTGGTGACAAACAACAACCCATTGTTGACCACATGCAATGTCAAAGGAGGCTATAGCGGCGGCCCGGTGTTCAACTCACAAACCAGTGAAGTGGTAGGTATCACGTCTGCCAAATTGGTCTGCACCGACATCGGTGGCCGTAACGCTGCGTTTGTCCGCTCGCGTCTGTCGCACGTCCACCTGGTCCGCAAAGCGCTCGACGCTTGGAACCTACTCAATCCCGAAGATCAAACCGCTCGCGCCGAGCAAGTCCAACGCGAATGGACCCAACGAGTCAGCGACCGCCGTGTCTTCGAAGCCGGTGTGTATCTGGCCTTCACGTCCGAGCTGTACCACCTGATCGCGACCGGGTGCGCGGATTATGTCAAGAATGAATTCAAGACGAAGGGAATTCAAAAGGCGGTAGAGGCCAATGACAATTTGATCGATTTACGGAAGCATCTCAAAAAGGAATTCAATCCAGAACTCGAAATCGTGACCGACCAATTTTTCAAGACCGCAATGAATGACGAGCTAATCGATATGGCCGTAAGAACGAAGCTCGAAGAGGCTCATCAAAAGTTTGAACAGCTTCAAAACGACGCCACAAAGATGGAAGGCTATCTCGACATCCCGGCATATAAGAAACCCTTCCGCAAGAAAAAACTTGAATTTCCGAAAGACTTTGGCAACGACCGCCCGCCAGAGGAAATGACGTTCGAGCACGGTGTGGATAAAGCGAAGGAAAACCTCGACAAGATCCTCAAGCCGCTGTTGAAGGAATTGGCCGATGCGAAGCGCCTGGACGTCGAGGACTACGAATACCCACGTCTCAGCAAGTGACGGCAGACGGTCGGTCTCGCCCTAGCTTAACGCGGACTGTGATTTCGCAAATTGGTCGCGAAGTGGTGGGCCATTACCGAAGGGATTTGATATGCGTTTGAGTCCTTGGTTCGGAACACTGAAGTCGTACCTTGCTCGCCGACATTGTCGGCAGCGGCGGGATTCGACCCGACGACGACGAGCCGCTCAATCGGCTTGGCACTGTGAGCAGCTCGAATACCGAATCTTGCTGACGAACGATCTGTTCGTCATCACGCACGGATATGTGCCACCAGTGCCCGATATTCTGGGCGGTGGATTTCCGGGATGGGTTTACGACATGGCGACAGCCATCAATTCGAGAATTGACGAGCCGGTGAGCAATTACGATGGCTTTGATTTCAATTCGATTCCGGAAGCCATCGAAGCGTCGCGCGTTCAGTTCAATGACAATCCGAATTCGACGGTCAGTCCTTCGCCATTCCTGTTGTTTGATTGGGCAGACCAAAGCAACAACACCGAAGTTGACTCTTTCACCAGTCACGGTTGGGCGGAGCTCGCAGGTATCCGGCTTTTCTTACAGATCAAAGCACGTCTTGATTCGGCGTCAGAGCCGCTCAATTTGCAACTCATCGGTCATAGTCGCGGTGCCGTGGTCGTCAGCGAAGCAATTAACACTACTGCGCACTAGTCGCGAAAGTCGCCGTGTGTTATAGGGTTTTGAGGTTTTTAGTCGAGGAAGTCGGCGAATGGGTTGGGAGGTCAAGGATGACCGTCGAACAGATCGAGAGTTTGCGAGCCACTCTGAGCGAGTTTTTGGGCGAGTTCGCGGATTGCTTC
>CAMAWN010000160.1 GCA_945861865.1 Candidatus Kuenenia stuttgartensis
GCCCGCTGCTCGACCGTCCGCGTCAGCTTCTCCACCAACGCTTCCAGCTCGCCAACGCGCCGTCGCAACCCTTCGACTTCTTCCATGATGCCCGGAGATTACATTCCCCACGAACAGGGCGCAAGTTCAGTCACGCGGTAATCAATCACTCTCGATCTTGGGTTCGTGCAGTGCCTCGACACGAACGTGTGCAACGGGGGCTGGCTGACGGCTCTCGATACGACCACCGGCCGCTACTGGCAGTCCAATGAACTGGGAGAACTCAGGAACGGGCAACTGAAGAATGCGAGAGAAAGATTCCAACGAGAGAAGTTGCTTTGAGCTTTGGCGACCGTCGTTTATCAGAGGGCAGGATTCCGCCAATCATCTCCAATGAGCGCGACCTCGACACCAAAAAGATCGGCGAGATATCTCACATGGCTGACCAGTTGCTGGTCACGTTCCGTTTCTTGTGAGCATGGAAAGGCGACGACGGCCTGACACTTGAGCGGATCAAGCTGCCGCTCGTGAAACCAAGGGTGTAACCCCTCAGCCCGACGAATGAACTCACGGTACAACACTGCTTGAGCAACAGAGTGGCGGAAGTAGCTGCCACCACCACCGCCCTCGCGGACCTTGAGTTCCACAATCCAAGGCGTGTCACCGATTCGTCCAAGAACGTCAATGAAGCGATTGTTTCCAAACTCTGACCATCGAGTTGGAAACTGCCAGGAGACAGGCTCCAGAGTCTCACCGCGAACCGACACAGGCACGGCTCCCCGAAGGACGCGAGCTTCCAGCAAATGCTCAAGCTGGCATTCACTTAAGACTCCGATTCGTCGGTCAGTCGCCAGGCTCGCCAGAATTGCAGTCGCAGCCGGGAGATTGTTCGGGGTGATGGGATAAGAGTCTGCCTCAGCTAAGAAACGAAACCGCTCGCCGACCGCATTGTTGTTCGCGCCTCCAATCTGAATCGAACCGAGTCCATTATCGTCGAGGCGGCACACCATCAGGCCATCAACACGACCAGTCCAAGTCTTGCCAGTCAACGTGCGAACCCACGAAAAATTTGGACTACCAATCTGCTGAGAAATCCTTTCGTGAATGGCTGGCAACACAAATCGTTCTCGCGATCGCAATTGTTCAAGCCGTCGTAAGGAATCAGCATCAAGATCCGGCAATGACAGCTTCGTGGGTTCAAAGTCTTGGTTGAGTTGAACGCCGACATCATTCGGCAGTGCAGACATCAGCGTTGAAAGTGCATCAAGCGCAGCCTCCGTCGAGTCTCCCGACATGATTGAGTAGGTGACGTTGCCCTCAGTCCCAAGTCCCCATTTCACCCAATGGATCGCGTCGAGCAAGCCGTTGATTTGCTCGCCTTCAGAAGCATCGCAAGTCGTGGCGAGCAGGCGTCTTGATGGAACGCGAACGGACTTTGACGAAAGACTCAGGCGAGAGTCTTCACCAACTTCGGGAGAGTCGAACGCAAAGTGCTGGAATAGCTCGGCGTGAAGCATGGGAACGAAGCTCGCAAGGATTTGGATTACGTGTTGTTCTCATGATCGGCGATGGCACTGTCAGCGGGGGGGGGGGGACAAGCGCATGCCGCAGTGGACTCCGATCGTCACTAGGTCGGCAGTTTGAGCAAATCTGCGGAACCTTGGCCGAAATCGACGGTGGCAAAGTCCAGATCGAGATCCAAAGCTGAATTGATGCTTGAAGCGAACCGGTTGGATAACAGCCACCAATCCTGCGACCGCCCATTGGCATCATTGATATGGAGGTCAAAGTAGGTCTGCGGTGCGAGCACGATCACGCCATGCTTGGCCAGTGGATCAATCGCGAACGATGGCCAGTCCGGTACAGCGGAAGAAAACCGATTGTCGCCAAGCGCTTGGGGCCGCTGCTGACTAATCCAATCTTGTAATCCCTGATTGAGTCGGGTGACATTATTTTCGGTGAGCAGACATCCCAGGTAATCCATTCCCTCCAAAACGCTGAATAAAGGGCTGTCCTTTGAGTTATGTGGTCCCTTGCACTCGAACACGACAAGTGAACCATCCTGTCGCAAACCGACGAGATCGGCTCGCCGCTTCTTGGTCCGATTGGAAAGTTCTTTGCCTTGATTGGGAACTTCGCAGCTAAACAACCAAATTGGCGTACCGTCAATTCTCAACTCACCCTGCGTCTGTTCATGTACGGCAGCATAAAGCTGATAAACCAAGACCTCTTCGTCTTGTGAGTCGCGATGACGGTGTTCGTTGACTTTGTCATCTCGGTTCAAGAATACCTCTCCCTTGTAGAATTGATCCGAAATCCGCAATCGCTGAAGCTCTTCGAAAAGCACTCGCCGCATCAGCATCGGCCACTCCACGTTTCTGCCAGTTCCCCCCTTTAGGCAATCGCGAAACCAAGTTCGAAACGCCGAATTGTCTGGAGCTTGCAAGTTCATCGTGGAACAGTCTCCCATCAAATTGCAGGACGGAAATGCGTTTCAAGGAATCTGTCGGCGCTTGGGAAAGCTGAAGGCAATTTGAAAACGGCCGCGAGCCTACTGACCGACGATGACAACCGTTGGTCAGTGGTTTCCAAAGAATATGGACGACCCAAAGCTGTCACAGCAGCCTGATAAGGTCTCAAGCCGAACGAGAATCACTCTTCGGCGAGAACCAAATTGGGCATGGTCACGAAGCGAACAGACGCAGATCGACGACTTCGGCAGTGCGAGCGGCTCAGTCGCTTGCTGCGTGTCTTGCGTCTCATCATGGGGCCGGGTCGATGGGATGCTGAGGCTCTCTCGCGTGACCTGGAATGCTCACGCAGAACCGTCCATCGAATTTTGCAAACGCTCAGCTTGGCCGGCGTGCCGTGGTATTACGACGAGAACACCAAAGCCTATCGCGTCCGTCCGGGCTTCAAGTTCCCGGAACTCGGAGCGGTGAACGAAGCGCCGTGTGCGCCGCCAGCGCACGATCGAGACCAATTGAAGAAGATCGCTCAACGACTGCTCAGCGATAGCGAACGACTGGTCGAGTCGATGCGTACCTTGTGCTCTCTTTTGGAGCCAGAGGTCAATTCATCTCGGGCGAAGCTCCGATGAGGCATTGAGGGAACCGCTGATGCACAAGTCACTCATTGCGGCCGTCAGAAGCCGGACCATCGACGGTTGCCGATGAAAGGCACTCACATGGGCGATCTGGATGACCGGGGGCCGAATGAAGATGAAATCACCACACTCATTCAGTCGGCTCCGAGGTTGGTGATCGCTTTCTACAAAGGTCCGACTGTTTCGTGGTGACGAGACCTGAGTCGGAAGTCATTCCCACTCAGGCAGCAGTCTCTTCTTCTGGCTAACCCCACCCGCCGATAGCCCCTGAGGTCCGACGAGACATCACCCAACCTGTGAGACGACGTCGATCGCCCGAGCTTCGTCACGCTCGGCGTAAACTTGAGTCACCTGCACGCCACGATGCCCCAAGATCAGGCTGGCCGCATCCAAGCCAAATTCCCGACGAATGGCCGTGGCCGCTGTGTGCCGAAGTTGATTGGCGTGCCAACGGGGAATCCCTGCCTTCTCACATCCTCGAGAAATTGCCCGATTGTAAGAACGGACCTCGTAGCACTCGCCCGGCAACTTCTCCGGTGATTTCTTCCGCTTTCTACGAGCCTGACTTGGCTGCACTTTCGTTTTCCTCCCGGCCCGCCGCTCTTGGCTTCGTTCTTCAAGTTCGTCTTGCGGAGAGAACAGAAACGCCGCTGGGTCATCTTGCAACCAGTCTCGTAAAATCTCTTGGGCCTTTGGTCCCAAGTAAATCTTTCGCTCGTGACCATGATGTTCGGTCTTGTGGGTGCCGGGGCGGTAGATCCAAGTCGCCGCCGAGCGATCCAGAGCACCGGTTTGAATGATGCAAACTTCGCCCGGACGCATTCCAGTGGTCCGCTGCAACTCAATCATGGCGCAGATCCGCCGAGAGACGTGAGGCTTTGTGGCATCGACATGGGCATCAGAAACGGGCTTCACAGGCTCCGATTCACGAGCAGGAGTCCGGCCGCGGCTCAGCCCCCGTACCTGGCTCAAAGCGTGATGTGTCATCGGGTCGATGAATTCACTCTCCACACCCCATTTGAACATCCTCACAATTCGACCGACTCGCTTGTTGATCTCATTGCGACAGAGCGCAGACGTGATCATTTCCTCGCGGACATTCTTGAGGGCCAGCGGACCAAACTCATTGACTCCTGCCGAGCCATACAGACGTCGAAGCGGCTTGAGCGAATACCGGATCGAGTCATATTCGCCAGTGGGCTGACCATTCTTCCGGTAATAGCCATCAGCAAACTGGAGGTACGCGAGGATGAGTTCGTTGACCGTCATCTGGCCGACAGAACTGCGCGCCAATTTGCGGGGGGGCTGGCGTCCTTTGATCATCCACTCACCGAGCAATCGGTCGTACTCGTCGCGACTCTCTTGAGAGCCGTGTTTCCCGAGGTAGTAATCGATCCCGTTGAAACGGGCGACAGCTTGGCCCGACGGTCGATGCAAGCGGTACTTCGGAATCCGCGAGGAACCTGCCGACTGAAACATGGAACAGCTCTCCTGTGGCCCAAAAGTGGTAATTACCACTTTCGGGGCGGATAGGAGCCGCTCCATCTGAGTGAGATGAGTGAGCGCTGAATACGCTCTCGGCAGGGCTTATGAAAAGTGGACAGGGGCGGGATCGAACCGCCGACACCAGGATTTTCAGTCCTGTGCTCTACCGACTGAGCTACCTGTCCTCGGACGGGCTGAAGGGGCGGCAATCTAGGTGCGAGACGGACGAGATTCAACTCACTCTTTGTGTGGAACTCGGTTGACGCGGCAAGCTCAAGTCGGAGAATCACGCCCGTTCGGTGTGCAGGCGGCTCGTCCGCTGCGTTGAAAATCGAAACTTCAGTCACCCCAGCAGGCGAGCCGCCTGCTCGATGAGAAAGCACTATGAAAAAGAATCCGGTCAAGGAAGCGCTCAAAGCTGGCAAGCCACAAGTCGGCACTTGGTTGTCGTTGGGGAACGTGTTCGCGACTCGGTTCATGGCCCGAACCGGCTTTCCGTGGCTGACGGTCGATCTAGAACACTCGCCGATCGACTGGTCGGACGCGGCGATCTGTTTTGCCGCGATCGCCGAGGCCGGCTGTGTGCCGATCGCGCGAGTCCCGCGTGGCGATCACGATCACATCAAGCGCGTGCTCGACGGCGGCGCGATGGGGATTGTCGTGCCGATGGTCAACACCGTTGCCGAGGCCAAGGCCGCGATCGCGGCGGCGAAGTATCCGCCCGCCGGCAATCGCTCGGTCGGCGGGGCGTTGCACGCTCTGAATTTCGACGCGACGGCGGGTGACTACTTCAAGCACGCCAACGACGAGATTCTGGTCATCCTGCAAACCGAGTCGCCCGAAGGGGTCGAAAACGCCGAGGCGATTTACAGCCTGCCCGGAGTCGATGCGATCTTCGTCGGCCCGAATGATTTGAATGCTCAGATGCGCGGCCCCGACGGAGTCGATCCGTCGCCGGCAGAACTCGAAGCGATGCTGCAACGAGTCCTCGCTGTTGGCAAGAAGACGGGCACGCCGGTCGGCCTGCATGTCCAATCAACCGACGATGTCCAGAAACGCATCGCAGAAGGCTGGCGGTTCATCGCCATCGGCAGCGAACTGCGAATGATGGTTGTGGGAGCTCAAGACATCGTCAACAAGCTGAACCTCAAGCAACAAGCGGGCGACTTGGCTCGCTATTGATTCGTAGGGTGGGTCAAGCATCGCGAGACCCATCAATGCGGTCGCCTCCGCTCCGATGAAACCGCTGTCCTTGGTGGGTCGCCCGATGGTTGACCCACGCTACGAAGATTCCCTCCAACTCAAAGCCCACCACCATGACCGACTCCTTCACCGTACTCACCGAATCAAAACCGTCCGGCGCGGCCGCCGTGTTCGACAAGCTGCTCGAATCGCTCAAGGCGAGCAAAGACTATCACCGGCTGTTCGATGCGACGCTGATGCGGAAGAAGCAGGAACTCGGTTTGCCGTTGCTGCGGCCGACGTCGCTGGACGATGTGCCGACGGAGAAGCGGACGGAGTTTGAGAAGACGTACGTCGAGGCTGCTCGTGCGACCGGGCAGTTGTTCCTCGATGCCGGGCAGATTGCGAATGCCTGGCTTTATTTCCGCACGATCCGCGAATCGGAGCCGGTCGCGAAGGCGCTGGCCGCGATGCCGTCGCGCCGCGAACCGGGCGACGAGACCGAAGAGCTGATTCAGGTGGCTCTCTTTGAAGGTGCGAATCCGACGAAGGGGGTCGAATGGATGCTGAAGACTCACGGGACGTGCAGCACGATCACGTCGCTTGAACAGCAGATGGCGCGCCTGCCGAACGATGACCGCAAACGTTGCGCGGCGATTCTGGTCAAGCACCTCTACACCGATCTCACCGAATCGGTGAATGCAGACGTGCAGCGGCGGATGGCGCTCTCGCCGCCGACCGATTCGCTGCGTGAGGCGATCTCCGGCCGCGATTGGCTGTTCCAAGAGGGGAACTATCACATCGACGTGTCGCACTTGAATGCGGTTGTGCGGTTCGCGCGGTTCCTCGACAAGAGCTGCCCCGAACTCAAGCTGGCCATCGAACTGTCCGAGTACGGCAGCCATCTCGACCCGCAGTTCCAATATCCCAGCGATCCACCGTTCGGTGAGGTCTATCCGGCTCACCGCCACTTCTTCCTGGCACTCTCCGGCGAGAAAGTCGATGAAGCGCTCGCGTACTTCAATGAAAAACTCAACGCCGAGCCGGATGACGCGGACAAGCAACTCATTGCCTATGTGCTGGTCGATCTGACCTCGCGGATCGGCCGCTGGGACGACGCGGTGCAACTCGCCGAGCAACACTTGCTGAACCTCGAAGACAGCAGCTCGTTCTCGTTCTCCGAACTCTGCCGCGACGCCGGCCGCATGGACGTGTTGCAGCGCGTGGCTCAATCGAAGAATGACCTCATCAACTTCACTGCGGCGTTGCTGTCGTGAGCGAGTTTCTCCAAGAAAATCGTGCGGCTTGGAATCGGATGGCGAAAGGGAGTCCATTCTCGAAGGTCGCGACGGATGAAGAGTGTCGCACGCCGTTGGCGACGCTCGACAGTCGCGGCTGGTTGCCGGCCAGCGTGGCGGGGCTGAACGTGCTCTGCTTGGCTGGGGCTGGCGGGTGGCAGTCGATTTTGTACGCCGTCGCGGGCGCGAACGTGACGGTCGTCGATCTCAGTCCAGAGATGCTGTGGCTGGATCAGCAAGAGTCTGCCAAACGTCAACTCGCAGTGCGGACGATTGAAGGCTCGATGGACAACATGGTGATGCTGGAGGACGCCAGCTTCGACATCGTGCATCAGCCGGTCAGTACCTGCTACGTTCGCGATCTCACTCAGACGTATCGCGAGATCGCTCGCGTGTTGCGAGACGGTGGGCTGTACATCAGCCAGCACAAGCAGCCGACCAGTTTGCAGATTTCGCATCGCGACGACGAGGATCGCTACGTCATCGGCGTCGAATATTACCGCGACGGGCCGCTGCCGAATGTCTCCGACGATTCGTATCGCGAGCGTGGTGCCGTCGAATTCCTGCATCGCTGGGACGATTTGATTGGTGAGTTGTGTCGCAGCGGATTCGTGCTCGAAGATCTGCGCGAACCGTTTCGGGCGGATCACAAGGCCGCACCGGGACACTTCGGACATCGTGGTCGATTCGTGCCGCCGTATGTCCGGATGAAAGCTCGCCGAATCGCTCGCACTTGTGTTGCGGAATTGAGTCAGCGAATTTGGACGCCGAGTTCATCGTAGCCCGGATGCCTACGTCCGGGCGTTCGGACGTAGGCACCCGAACGACTTTTTCGCGGAGACAACTCATGCGACTCATCACGTTTCTATTCGCAGTGGTCTCGCTGACGTTGCCGTCGTTCCTTTCCGCTGCGGATGCTTGGAAGTCACATCGTCCGCTGCGAGTCGTTCCGGCCGCACCGGCTCGTCCGCTGCCAGCCGAGCTGATCCTCGTGGTCGATGCCGCGAAGGGTGACAACAGCAATCCCGGTACTGAAGCCGCGCCACTCCGCAGCGTGCAAATTGCGATCGACAAGGCAACGCCCGGCACTGCCGTCGTCCTTCGCGGTGGCGTGTATTTCGAGCGATTGGTCATCGCGGCACGCGGGTCAACGGAGCAACCGATTTCTCTGCGATCGTGGCCGAGCGAGACGGCGATCATTGACGGCAGTTGGCCGGAATTCTCGCAGACGCCGGAGACCGCGTGGCAACCGGTCGGTGATGGCGCGAGCGGAGAATTTCGGTCGACAAAAGCGTATCCCAACGTGCGTGAGGCCATCGGCGCGTTTGGTGATTCGATGATCGGATTGAACTCGTACTTTCACCGGTCGGACTTGCAGGCGACCAATGAACTGATCGACTACGACGATTGGGACAAATCGAAGACGACCGACATCAAGCCGCTGTGGTGCGGGCCGGGACTGTGGTACGACGCGGCGACGCGGCACATTCACTGCCGGCTGAGTCACACGCATTTGCCGGGACTCGACAACTATGCTGGCGAGACCGATCCGCGCAAGCTGCCGTTGATCGTTGCGCCGTTTCGTTCGGTGCCGTTGTTGATCGACGGAGCGGCTCATGTGCGCGTGCAAGACCTGACGTTTCGCGGAGCCGGTTACGACGCGGTCATCCTCGATCGGGCGGAGCACATCGAACTCGACAACGTGACGGTTTGGTGCGGCTCGTATGGCGTGCGAGCACGCGCGACCGGGCCGCTGAAGCTGCATCGCTGTGGGTTGTACGGCAGTTGTCCGCCGTGGTTATTTCGCACCGACACCAGCAAGCGCGCGTATCCCGGTCGGCCAAATCGGGACATCACTCGGCTGAACACCCACGCGACGTTGGTTGTGGACAACGGCCGCGAGTTCGAGGTCTTCGCGCATCCGTGCAACGACAACTGGGAGATTTCTCACTGCGAGTTCACCGACTCGCACGATGGTCCGTACCTCGGCGGCGTGACCCTGAAGTTTCATCACAACCTGATCGACGGGACGCAGGATGACGGCGTGTATCTCAGCCCGATGTATCCTCGGCATCTTTTCATGAGGGACGGTGCCGAGATTCACATTTATCAAAACATCTTTCGCGGCTGCCTGACCGCACTGGCGTTCGGCGGCTCGGAGGACACTCGCGACCACGTCTTCATTTATCGCAACTTGTTCGATCTGCGACCGGCAGTGCTGACGGGACGCCCTTCGGTTCGCGACCGCGAGCTGCGCGTGTCGCACGGCAAGCTGATGGGCGATCATGGCTCGCCACCGTGGTCGGCGATGACGATTTATCACAACACGGTTCTCGCCAAGGAACAGGCCCGCGATGCGTCGATGGCCGCGTTGGGAGCCGTTCGGTCGGGGCATCCACGCCGAACGTACAACAACTTGTTTGTGCATCTCGAAAAGTTGCCGGGCTTCGTTCCGCCCACGCCCGATCAGCCGGTCGAGGCGGACGGCAATCTGTATTGGGCTCCGGGGACCGGCGAGCAAATGGCTGCCGCACTGTTTCAGCGGTATCGACAGTCGAAGGACTACGCTGCACAGAAAGAGAAGGCACCAAATGGAGTCAGTGACCATTCGTCGGTCGCCGATCCACGTTTTGCGATTTCTGATCTGAATGCCGACACCTTCGACTTCCGGCTGAGTCGTGAGAGTCCGGCCGTGAATTCGGGAGTCTCGTTGCCGACCGATTGGCCGGACCCGTTGCGTGAACTCGACAAAGATGCGCCCGATCGAGGGGCACTCCCGTTTGATGTCTCTCCCCTGGAAGTTGGACGTCGAGTGGGACAAACTCGCCGCCGATGATTGTCGTAGCCGCGTTTCGCCAGAACGCGGGTCGGATTACACGCTGCCCGCGTTCTGGCAAAACGCGGCTACCAAAACTTCCCAATGTCGCTGATTCATCCCGCTCTGATTTACGCCGCTGGGTTGGCCGTGATTCCGGTCATCCTGCATTTTTTGTTGCGGGCGAAGCCGAGGAAGCTGCCGTTTCCCGCGCTGCGGCTAATTCTGATGCGGCGGCGACAGAACGTGCGGCGGCTGAAGCTGCGGCATGTGTGGCTGATGCTGTTGCGGATGCTGGTCATCATTGGTCTCGCGATCGCCGCATCGAGGCCGTCGTTGCCGGAGGCGAGTTACGAATTCAGCACGAGCGAAATGCTGACGCTGTTCGGCGTCGTCGCGGCTGCGCTCGGGACGTATTTTGGTTTGATGCGGACGTGGCACAAGAAGAAGTTATCGGTCCAGACGTTGGCGTATCGCCGGACAATGTTGCGAGGCGGTTTGGGCACCGCCGTCGCAGCGTTGATCGCACTGGCGGTCATTCTGCCGTACGTGAATCGGCTGCGAGCGGAGATTTCCGCACCGGCTCCGGCGATCGGAAGTGACTTGCCGGTGGCGGCAGTGTTCCTGTTCGACACCAGTTTGTCGATGCAGTACACGCAGGAGGGCAAGACGCGGCTCGATCAGGGCAAAGCGATCGCGCTCGGTCACATGGACACGCTGCCGCCACGCAGCCGGATCGCCGTCGGCGAAACGAACTCGACAGCGCCAATTCTGTTTCAGGCCGATTTGGTCGGAGTGAAGTCGAAGATTCAAAGCCTCGCGCCGCAGCCGGTGTCGCAGCCGCTGAACGAACGCTTGCGAGCGGCACTCGCTCTGCAAGAACAGGATCAAGGCCGCACGCTCAACGAGCAGGAATCGGTGGCGCAAGGTGATCGTCGCGACCGTTTCATCCGCGAGATTTATCTCTTCACGGACCTCAGCGCGACGTCGTGGCGGATGAGCGGCGCTCAGCTCTTGAAGGACGAGTTGGAACGGTTGTCGTGGGTCGGAGTGTATGTGATCGACGTGGGTGAGTTGGCTCCCCACGACATCGGCATCACCGACGTGACGCTGTCTCGGCAGAGTCTTTCCGAGGGCGGCTCGCTGGAGATCGCGGCCACACTGTCGGCGATCGGCGTCGAGGAATCCGAGAAGACGGTCGAACTGTCGATGCTCGGCCGCGACGGGAAACGCATCCCTTCCGGTCAGAAGTCGGTGAAGGTCGGAGGCCAGCAAGGCGCTCGCGTGCAAATGCACGTTGCGAACCTGCAAGGCCCGGTGCAGCATGGCGAGTTGCGTCTGCTTGCGAGCGATCCGCTGGCGATGAACGACGTGCGGCACTTCACGCTCGAAATCAAGCCGCCGCCGAAAGTGCTGTTGGTCTCGCCGACGGAAAGAATCGCGGAGTTGCTGGGCGGAACACTCGTCATCGACGACGAACGGAAGGCCGGACAAGTTCGCTTCCTCGTCGACGACATTCGGCCGGCGAAGTTGTCGGAAACAATACTGGGCGGCTATTCGGTCGTCGTGCTCAACAGCGTACCCGCTTTGAGCGAGGCGACTTGGAAGTCGCTGCACAAGTTCGTGAGCAACGGCGGTGGGTTGGCCGTGTTCGTCGGATCGAACGGCTTGAGTGAGCGCGGAGGAGTTGATCCGGTGTCGTACAACTCGCCTGCGGCGAGCACGGTGCTGCCCTGTGAACTCATCGCGGGGCTGTCGTTCACGCCGCCAGCATTTCTCGATGCCAAGAACCCGAATCATCCGGTACTCAAAAAGCTGGACGAGGTTGGAGGCATCGGTGTGCTGGCCGAAATCAGCATCTACAAGCATTGGAAGGTCGTGCCGCTCGATGGAGCGAACGTGTTGGTGACGTACTCGAATGCGCTCGCCCATCCGGCCCTGATCGAGAAGCGAATCGGAGCGGGCCGCGTCGTGCTGTTGACGACGGCGGCGCATACGTCGGATTGGATTGATCACGTCGAGGCGTCCAGAAACTGGGCGTTCTTCATGCTGACGGATCATCTGCTGCAGTATCTCTCCGGCCGCAGCGAGGCGACATTCAATTACCTCGCTGGCGAGGAAGTCTTCGTGCGCGCCGACAGCGAACCGCCGCTGACGAAGTACCTGCTCCGCAAACCGAGCGGCCAGCAACTGCAAGAAGCCGTGCCGGCGGGAGCGGCTTCGTTCGCGATCCGCGAGACCGATCAGCTTGGGCATTACGACGTGCTGTCGGCAGATCCGCAGTCGAAATTCACGAGCGGGTTCAGCGTCAACGCCTCGGCCACCGAAAGCGATTTCCGTCGCATGAGCGAAGACGACCTGATTCAGATGTTCGGCGAGAAACGGTTCTCGCTGGCTCGCGACATCGCCACTCTGCAACGCCGAGTCACGACCGGCCGGCTCGGTGAAGAGGTTTATCCGTTGATCCTGCTGATCGTGCTGATCGTCTTCTGCGGCGAGCACTTCGTCGCGAACTGGTTCTATTCGGAGGAAGCGGCACCTGAACCGGCGTGACGTGGTCGATGCGTCTCGTGTCGGTCGGATGCGAGACGCATCCGCCACGCGCCTTGCTCGATTCGGTCAAGGCACCATAATTCGATCCGTTCACGGAACGACTGGTCGAGACTGACGAAACTCTTGGAAATCGAAAGGCGAATGGAGATGCGAACTCAAACGGGATTCTGGTTGTTGTCGGCGGCAGTGATGCTGGGATTGTCGGGACTGGCCGGCTGTGGCGGAGACAAAGGGGGCGAGTACCGCACATTCGACAAAGGCAAAGACACCGCGCACGACGCCGAGCACGGACATACTCACGATCATGGACACGGCCGCGGACCGCACGACGGCGACTTGATTGAACTCGGCGAAGAGGAATTTCACGCCGAGGTCGTGTTCGACGAAGCGGGCAACAAAGTGATTCTGTATTTGTTGGGTGCGGACGCGAAGACGGCCGTTGCCATCGAGGCGAAAGAACTCTCGTTGGAGATGCCCGGCAAGGACGCTCCGGTCACGCATGCTCTGACGGCCGGGCCACCGGACGCAGATGGCAAGGCTTCGCGTTTCGAGATCACCAGCGAAGAGTTGATCGAAGCGTTCCATCACGACCCGAAGGCCGTCGGCAAATTCAAAGTCAGCATCGGCGGCAAGGAGTTCGAGGGCGCGATCAAGCACGATCACGGCGATCACGATCACAAGCACGAGGAGAAGAAATAAGGAATTCGGAGGTTGGAAGCCGGAACGCAGATTCCGGTTTCCACTTTTCCCATTCCGACTTCCGTCCTCCGAATTCCCACTTTTTGCAGGGGGCGAATTCATGAGTCAACTTGATCAATTCCTGTCCGAGCATCAACGTCTCACGCGGCGATTTTTTCTGAGCGTCGGTGCAGCGAGTGCCTCGCTGATCGCCGCCTGGCCGCGAACCGCGCGTGCGAGCGAACTCACGCCAGAGTTAGTGGAGGCCGTCGGCAAGCTCGAATCGTTTTTCACGCCGCTCGACAAATTCCGCGATGTCTCGCGCGGAAAACCGCTGCCACATTCGCTGCCGCCGGAGAAGAAAACGGAAGTCGGACTCACACGCGAGACTTGGAAGCTGGAGGTCGTCTCGGACACGGACAAGTCGGTGACACGCCTCAAGAAGCCGATGAAAAAGGAGGACGGCACCGCGCTCGACTTCACCGGACTGATGCAGATCGCGGAGACACATGCGGTGCGGTTCGCCAAGGTGATGACGTGCCTCAACATCGGCTGTCCGCTCGGCACCGGTATTTGGGAAGGGGTACCGCTGCGCGAGATCATCTGGCGCACACAACCCGTCGAGAATCTGCGGCGCGTGTTTTATTACGGCTACCACAACGACGATCCCGGCCAGATGTTTCGCAGCTCGCTGCCGATCGGCCGAGTGTTTGAAGACCCGTATGACCTGCCGCCGGTGATCCTGTGCTACAAGCTCAATGGCCAATTCCTGTCGCCCGAACGAGGCGGGCCGGTGCGCGTCGTCGTCCCCGAAGCGTACGGCTTCAAGTCGATCAAGTGGCTCAGCCACATCGTGCTGACGAATCTCG
>CAMAWN010000161.1 GCA_945861865.1 Candidatus Kuenenia stuttgartensis
ATCGCCACACGCACGCTGGACTGCTTGGGCACGATGCTCGTCCTCCAACACGAACGCGATTTGATCGCCCAACATCCTGTCGAGCGGACTCCTCAAATCGCCATGCCGCAACTATCGCAGCTTGCCCAGTATCGCGCAATCGCCCTGAGTTGCAGTCCAAGAAGGGATTCAACATGCCAACGCTAGATTCCGGGTTCACCGAGGAAGTCGAACTGGCAGGGCACATCATCGACAGTTTGCTGCTGCCGAAAGTGCTCGACGAAATCATGTCGCAGGGCGGACGGTTCGAGATTCTCGAGATCTCGGTCGGTCAGCGACGGCAAGACCCGACCAAGCCCTGAGGCTGCCGCTACTTGGCGGACAGTGTTTGAGTCAGGCCCGCAAATCGTGTCAGCAGAGTTGCTGTGGCTCCGGAGTCGATCGCGCGAGCCGCTCGTTCGGCGGCGACCACGGGATCGGACTCGGTCTTGGCGGCGATCAACGCGGCGGCGGCATTCGCGACGATGATGTCGCGAGCGGCCGATCGCTCGCCGTTGAAAACGGCTCGAATGCGGGCCGCACTTTCAGCCGGCGAACCGACTTGCAGGTCCGCGACGGAACACTCGGAGAGCCCGAACGTCGCGGCCGACCAAGTGTGTCGTTGGACGGAATCCGCTGCGACCTCGAAGACGGTGGTCGCTCCCCAGAGACTGACCTCGTCGAGCTGATCGTTGCCGCAGACGACCAACGCTCGATTGCGTCCAAGTCGTGCGGCGGCATTCGCGAGCTTCTCGGCGGTCGCGATGCGCGACGCTCCGAGCAACTGAAATTCGGCGTTCGCCGGATTCGTCAGCGGGCCGAGCAGATTGAACAGCGTCCGAAACCGCAACGCCTTTCGGACGGGTGCTGCGTGCCGCATCGCACCGTGAAAGACCGGAGCGAAACAAAATCCGATGCCGATTTCGTCGAGGCAGCGGCCAACGTGAACCGGCGTCAGTTGCGTGTGGACGTTCAATGCCTCGAGCACATCGGCGGAACCGGAACTGCTCGACACGCCGCGATTGCCATGTTTGGCGACGGGCACGCCGCAAGCCGCCGCGACGAACGCCGTCGCCGTGCTGATGTTGAAGGTGTGCAATTCGTCGCCGCCAGTGCCGCAGGTGTCGAGCAACCCGGTGCGTTGCGTCGGCACTCGTTCGGCTCGCTCGATCATCGCACGAGCCGCTCCGACGATTTCGTTCACCGCTTCGCCTTTGACTCGCAGAGCTGTCAGGAAGACGGCGATCGAAACCTCGTCGCACTGGCCGTCCATGATCGCGGCGACGGCGGATTGGCAGACTGCTTCGGGAACATCATTCCGCTCAAAGACGGCGTTCAGGGCGTCGCGAATCGCGTCGTGCATTTCAGTCGAGTCTCCGAATTCTCATCTGCCGCCCACGCGGCGGATGACGCAGCGCGGTGGCGAATGATATGCTCCCTTTAGCATGTCGGAAATGCCGTCGCCTCGTGAATTCCTGTCCGCGATGCAATGCTGGTTCCAACAGGAAACTTCGCTCGATTCTACGTTGATTCTTTGAACTTGCTTCGATCAATCTGTCCCGTCGAGTGTCACGCGGAATGAAACATTCTCTAGTTCCATGACGTTCGCCTTTGGTTTATTCGCATTGATTGTTTGCCAGGAGTTGGCTCATGCCTCGCTTACCGTCCGCTGATTTGTTGCGAGCCGGATCGGTCCGAATTGCACTGCCGACCCTACTGGGAGTGTTGGTGGCCGTGGCGTGCATGGGCTGCGAAGAGGTTTCTTCCACACCGGCACCGCCGCCGCCGATCGCTCCGATGGTCACTCCGCAGACCGCTCAGACGGTCAACACCATCACTCCAACGGCTCCCGTTCAGCCGACGCCGGCAGGCAATTTGGAAGACCCGCAGGCCGCCATCACCAAGTTCCTCAACACGCCATCCACGGAGCGCCGTGACAATGATGTACTGCGGGTCTGCAACTTGGCCTCCGGCACCGAGTCCATCAACAACATGGACTTGAACTCTTCGCCGGTCACGGATGAAGGGATCAAAGATCTCGCCAAGCTGCAAAACCTGGAGACCATCAACTTCACCAGCACCCGCATCACCGAACTTGGCTTCGCTGTGACACAGGACTTGCCCAAGCTCCGCAGCTTGAATTTGACCAACGTCAACATCACAGCAGCGATGCTGATAGCGCTCGGAAAATTGGAGAACCTCGAAACTCTGTCGCTGGAACGAACGACGATTGGCGATGCAGCGCTGGCCGCACTGGAGAATCTGGTGCATCTCAAGTCGCTGAATCTGACGGGGACGCAGATTTCCGACAACGCCTTCAAACATCTCGAAAAGATGAAGTCCCTCGATGTTCTGAAGATTGGACACACGGCAATCCGCGGAGACGGATTGAAGTTTCTGAAACGCAAAAAAGGGGACTCCGGCTTGCGAGTTTTGGACGCTCAACATTCGCAGTTCGGACTGGCCGGATTGCAGTACCTGCGAAATGTCGAAACGCTGGAGGAGTTGGACCTCAGCCAAGCGGAGGTCACCGATCGTGCATTGCTGGCGCTCAAAGGGGCCAATCACTTGAAAAAATTGAACCTTGGCTTCAACCAAATCACAGACCAAGGACTCACGGTGCTGGCCAACACCAAAGGGCTGGAAGAACTCTCTCTGAGAAACGTTGTGATGGTCGGCGATTTTACGCTAAAGAACTTGGCCAAGAACAAAGAGCTGATCCGCTTGGATATCAACGGCACGAGTTGCACATTCAATGGGGTCGCGAGCTTGAAAAAACTGCTCCCGAACTGCGAAATTAGATTCATGGGGGCTGTGCAGTAGTCCGCCGAAATGGGAAGTTCGCTGCTTCTTCGTCCGCCTCGCCGCCCTGCTTTGGACTTCGTTCTCCTGACGATTCACTTTTCCTCCACAATGGGATTGAGACACACGCATCATGATTTGCATCTCGGTTTCTCCGGAATCTCGCACGTTGGCCAAAGTCGATTTGCTCAATGCGGCAGCTCGCTGTGACATCGTGGAGTTGGGCCTCGACCATCTCATCAAAGAACCGAACGTCGCCGAGTTGATGGAGGACATCCCCAAGCCGATCCTGCTTTCCTGCCGCAACAAGGAACAAGGCGGTGCCTGGGAAGGAACCGAGCAAGAACGCATCACACTGTTGCGGCAAGCGATCGTCTCTGGTCCGGCATACATCGAGCTGGATTTGGAAACCGCAAAGTCGATTCCGCGTTTCGGAAAAACCAAGCGAGTCATCAGCTACACCAGCTTGGACAAGCCACTCACGACGAACATCGATTCGATTTTCGAGCAAGCCAAGAAGGTCAACGCCGACGTCGTGAAGTTCACTTGGCCAACACCCACTCTGGAAGCTGCGTGGCCGCTGTTGTCCGCCGTGTCGAAAAAACGTGACATCCCCGTTGTCGGTTTGGGACTCGGCCGTACCGGCCTGACGTTTTCGCTGCTGGGTCGGAAGTACGGCTCGCCGTGGATTTACGCCGCGCTCGAAAAAGGCATGGAAGCCTACGAGGGTCAAGCCACGGTGTTTGAACTCGATGAGACCTACGGTTGGCGCAGCATTGATCCGCAGACGCGATTGCTCGCCGTTGCGGGTCTGGGTGACATTGAAGCCGTGACCGTGCAGACCATGAACAAGATGTTCGACAAGGCCGGCCTCAACATGCGCTGCCTGCCGGTCGCCACCGAGAAGTTCGACAAATTTAAGCAGATGCTCGACGCCCTCAAAATCAATGTGTTGGTCACCGCCGGAGAAACCGCCGAGCACATGCTGCCGTTGGCTGAAAAGATGGAAGAGGTCACGCAGATGTCGCAGCACGGCGACTTGATGCTCAAGCAAAACGAAGTTTGGACCGCCTACAACAGCCTCTGGCGCAGCGCGGTCAAAGCCTTGGAGACGGCGTTGGGCAAAGGGGGCGGTGATGCTCGGCCACTCGATCGCCGCAACGTGATGGTCATCGGCAGCGGCGGACTCGCCAAGTCCATGATCTTCGGCGTCGCCAAACGCAAGGGGTTGGTCAGCGTGACCAGTTCCAACGACAAGGAAGCTCAAGCTCTTGCCGTCCAAATGGGGGTACGGTTCGTGCCGTTCCAGAACCTTTACAACACGCTGGCCGATGTCGTGGTCTTCGCCGATCCCAACCTGCAACTCGGCGGCAAGAAAGACGAGTTCAATCCAGGCTACTTGCGAGCCACCATGATGGCGATCGACGTCACGACAATGCCTGCGGAGAGTCCGGTGATGAAAGAGGCCCGTGAACGCGGAGCCAAAACGGTCAGTCCGGTTGATGTCTATGCCGAGCAACTCGCGACCCAATTCAAGTCCGCGACCGGCCTAGACCTCCCCGCCGCCGACTTCCGCAAGGAACTCACGACGGTTCCAGAATGATCGTCCGTCGCCTCGCGCGACGGCTCATCGGGACTCAGCCCCCCGCATCGCGCACGGCGTCGTTGATCATGCCAACGTACCACAAGAAGAACCGGAAGATAAAAAAGACGATAAACGTCGCAACGGCTCCCCACACCAACCAACTCACAACCGCGGTCAGAGCCTTGAGGCTACGACGGGCTTGATCCTCGAATTGCGGGCTGAGCCGGTTCAGCATTTCCGGAACTGTACCCGAGGTCTCCGCGACCGAGACCATGTGCAGGTAGTCCTCGGGAAAGAGTTGGCTCGCCTCGAGGACGACGGACAAGTCTTCCCCCTCGCGAATGCCGGCACAGACCAGCGGCGTTGAATTCTGAAACGCGCCGTTGTTCGTCGCCTTCAAACTGGCGGTCAAACTGCGATCGACCGGCATCCCGGATTGTTGAGTCAGATAGTACGCCCACGAGAAACGCGCGATTGCGAACGAACGCAGGCACGTCCCCAGCACCGGCACGCGCAGCCACAGCGGATCGAGAATGCGCTTCGCCGCGAACTGCCGAACCGAGACTTGATAGCCTATCCAAGCGAATGCAGCGGTGCCGAACGTACAAGTCAGCCAAATGGCCGCGCCGCTCACGCCCGACAGGCCGAAGACTAACTGCTTCATGTTCGGCCCATTCGGGTCGCCGCCAATCATTCCAAAAATCACGATCAACAGCGCGATGATCAGCACCGCCGCCACGAGCTGAAACATCGGCCAAGCGATCGAGCTGACAAATTCTCGCCGCAGTCGCAGATTGTTTTCGTAGTGATTGGCCAGATGCGTCAGTACCTCGGGCAGCGAACCCGTCCCCTCGGACATCTCGATCATGTCGATCATCAGTTCGGGAAACGTTCCCCCCTGCTCGCGCATCGCCACGGAAATCTCGTGGCCCGCCGAGATCTGCACGGTGATTTCCGCGAAGGCGTCACGACAACGTGTGTCGTTGCCCTTGTTCGCGGCCAGCTTGAAAGCCTGCCGCACTTCGATACCGGACTCCAGCAACGTGCTGAGCGACCGGCAGGCATTCGCCAGAGTTTTCAAAGGCAAGGCAGACGACATCTCGCATCTCGTGTGGTCAGTGGTCAGTGGTCAGTGGTCAGTACTTGCTTCTCCGGCCAACATGCGGCGATGGCCGCGAACAAACACAAGGCAACGTCGATCGTGTTGATCTGCTCGGACCAACGATGCAGTTGCATGAACCGAGCATCCCGCACACCGCTCGAATCGGTCACGATCGCGTACAGCGGCGAGTAGACCGTGAAGTAATCCACCAGCATCAGGAGCAGCGCCAGCATCAGACAACTCACGATCGCAAACCAGCGGCGGCGCTGTCGGAGGCGATCGATACCCATCGCCCCACCCACGAGGCCCAACCCAACGAGCACAAATCCGAATGAGTAATACGACGGAAATCGCAGCGCAGCGAGCACGTTTTTCACGTCGGATCCAAATGCCGTTGACCGTTGTTCGGCAATCGATGTCACGACAAACAGTGCCGCCGCGCCAATCCAGGCTGACAACGCGAAGCGAACGATGGTCAAACAAATTCGTTGCATGAACGCAGTCTAATGTTGTCGCGAGTCGAGAGTCAGGGATCGAAATGACCATTCTTTCATCTCATTTCTTCGCTCTTCATTCCGCCTTTTCACATGGAGCGATGCCCTCCACAATGCCCCGCGAAAGAAAACTCGCTACGCAGGAGCAACCACATGCCCGGACGCAAACCGACGAAACCCGCGCGCGCCGCCGGACGCTCGAATGCCTCGAAGTCGATGCGCCGAGCCGGCAAATCGCTCACACGAGTCAAACCCAAAAACGGCAAGAACAAGCAGACGATCGGAGGCTACCTCATCCAGCGGTTGCAGGACTACGGTGTTTCGGACGTGTTCGGTATCCCCGGCGACTTCGTGTTGCAGTTCTACGGAATGCTCACCGACAGCCCAATCCGAGTCGTCGGCACGACGCGCGAGGACTGCGCCGGCTACGCGGCGGATGGCTACGCTCGCGTGCATGGACTCGGAGCGGTTTGCGTGACGTACTGTGTCGGCGGTTTGAGCCTCTGCAACTCGATCGCCGGAGCCTACGCCGAGAAGTCACCGGTGATCGTCATCAGCGGCGCGCCGGGCATGGAAGAGCGACGCTCGGACCCGTTGCTGCACCACCGAGTCCGCGACTTCAACACGCAGCGTGAAGTCTTTGAGAAACTGACCGTCGCAACCGCGTTGCTGGACGATCCGCTGACCGCCTTTCGCGAAATCGACCGCTGCTTCGAGGCGGCTGTGCGTTTCAAACGACCGGTGTTTCTGGAACTGCCACGCGACCGAGTCCGCACGCCCGCGCTCTTCCCGCACAAGCCCAGCAGCGACAAACCACGCAGCGAAAAAGAAGCGTTGCGCGAAGCACTGGATGAGGCGGCCGACGCGATCAACTCGGCCAAGCAGCCAGTGATCATTGCCGGCGTCGAAATTCATCGCTTCGGCCTGCAAGACCAAGTCATCAAGCTAGCCGAGAAGCATGGCATCCCGATCTGCGCGACACTGCTGGGCAAGTCGGTCGTCAGCGAAAAACATCCGCTGTACCTGGGCGTGTACGAAGGGGCGATGGGCCGCGAAGACGTGCGACTGTTCGTTGAAAGCAGCGACTGCGTGATCCTGCTCGGAGCGTTCATGACCGACATCAACCTCGGCATCTTCACCGCGAATCTCGATCCGGCAAAGTGCGTGTACGCGACCAGCGAGAAGCTCCGCATCCGACATCACCACTTTCACGACGTACTGCTGCATGACTTCATTCGGGGCCTCGGCAAAGCGGACCTGCATCCGCCGAAGTGCAATCTGCCTCGCCACCGCGATGAAGACGACGGGCCTTTCGTGCTCCGACCGGACGCGAAAGTTACCGTGAGGCAACTCTTCCGGCGCATCAATAACATGCTCGACGAGTCGATGGTCGTTGTGGCCGATGTTGGCGATTCGCTGTTCGCCTCGGCGGATCTGACGATCCATCAGCGAACTGATTTCATCAGCCCGGCGTACTACACGTCGATGGGCTTTGCGATCCCGGCCGCGATCGGCGTGCAAGTCGCCAACCGCGACCGCCGCCCCGTCGTCATCGTTGGTGACGGAGCCTTCCAGATGACTTGCCTGGAACTTTCGACAGCGGTGAAACTCGGCTTCAACCCGGTCGTGCTGGTCTTGAACAACAAGGGCTACACGACGGAGCGATTCCTGCAAGAAGGCCCATTCAACGACATTCCCAATTGGGAATATCACCGCCTACCCGATCTGCTCGGCGGCGGTTGGGGCTTCGAGGTCCGTACCGAAGGCGAACTCGATCAAGCCCTCAAGGCCGCGCTCAACAACGAAGACACTTTTAGTTTGCTCAACATTCATTTGGAGCCGAACGACATCAGCCCGGCGCTGTCCCGTTTGGCGAAACGGCTGTCGAAGCGACTGTAGCCCTGTCGCTCTGCAACAGGGCTGCGGTCAGAACACCCGCTCCAGCACCCGACCGCGACTGATGGGGTGCGGACGATTCAGCGGATCGTGAATCTCGGCATGTGGGTCGATGCCCAGCGAGTGATACAGCGTGGCCAGCAGGTCGCCGGGTTCGACGGCGAAGTCTTTCGGATACGCTCCGTCCTTGTCGCTGGAGCCAAGCACTTGTCCGCCGCGCACGCCTGCGCCGGCCAACGCAATCGAGAAGACGTTGCCCCAATGATTGCGACCGATCGTCGGATGCGGCGCGACGTATTCCAACTTCGGCGTGCGGCCGAACTCACCCATCCAAATCACGAGCGTTTCGCTGAGCAACCCACGTTGCTCCAAGTCATCGAGCAGCACCGGATACGACTGATCCATCGGCGGCATGAGCTTGCGTTTGAGATTATCTTCCAGCTTCCAGTGCGCATCCCACATCGGCGTGTCGTCGTCCTTGTCGCGATGCCAGTTGACCTGGACCAGCGGCACTCCCGATTCGACCAATCGCCGAGCGAGCAAGCAGCCCTGACCGAACTTGTGCCGGCCGTATCGGTCACGCACTTCGGTAGGCTCGCGACTCAGGTCGAGTGCCTCGCGTGCACGTCGGCCTGCGAGCAAATCGAACGCTTGCTGCAAGTCAGTCTTGTAAGTCTTCCAAGTTCCATCGCCGCGCAACGCAGCATCGGGCGAATCAACAAGGTTCAGCAAGTCGGTACGAGCAGACAGGCGTGAGTCCGAAACACCGTCCGGCAACAACAACTCCGGAATCTTGAAGTCACTCGCGGAGGGATCGCAGGTCAACCGCCACGGATCAAATCGGCTCCCCAAGAAGCCGCCATGCTGACCGGGATAAAACGGAACGTTGAAGATCGGTTCGGGGATCACGACGGCCGCTGGAATACCGGGCGGAGCTTGTCGAAACCGCTTGACGATCGAACTGAACGTCGGGAAGTCACTGCGGCTTTCGACCACGTCATCGCGGCCTTTGCCGAGCGGATGCAGCACGCCGGTCATCATCTCATAGCTGCTGCCGGGGTGCGACGGATTGTCGGTGTGGACCGCTCGCAGCACACACAGCTTGTCGAGGATGCGGGCGGTGTTCGGCATCAACTCGCCGACTCGCACGCCCGGAAGACTCGTCGAAATCGAATCGAACGGCCCGCGAATTTCACTCGGCGCATCCGGTTTTGGATCCCACGTCTCATGCTGCGGCGGCCCTCCGGTCATCCAGAGTACGATGCAAGATTTCGCTCGTCCAAAACTCGGCCGAGCATCCTCAGCGTGAACTCGCTTCGCCGCGAAGAGCTGCGGCAGCAAAACGCCGAACGCGCTCAATCCGCCCATCCGTAGCAACTCGCGGCGTGTGTGCCCGTCGCACAGTCGAGCACTCGAACCCAGCAGACCGATCATGCGAGACTCCTAAGGGAATCCGAACAGGTTTCCTGCGGTGCCATCCAGCGAGCGGGATTGTAACCATTCGCAACCACGAGTCTCCTGACCGAGCCACCTCGCTGGACCGAAAGTGGATGGGTACTCTTGCCCGTCCTCACTTCGGGGCAATGACGCATTGAACCGCAGGACGGCCAAGAGTGGCCATCCTCCTACGTCATTGTGGACGCTTCAGTGTCCGGTCGAGAAATTCATACGCCCGTTTTCGAGATTCCTCCGGAAACGAGTGGCCGGCCTCCGGGTAATGGCCCACGAGATCGTCCACTTTGCCGAACAATTCGTAGATCGGCCGCGCAGCGTCGAGCACATCCTTGACTCCACTGACATCGAAGTCGTTGTCCATCGTCGCGGCGGCGGCGAAGAACGGACGTGGGGCAATGGCACCGATCAATTCGTGGAAGTCAAACGGCAGACGCTGCGGATCGTTCTTGAACTCACTGGCGATCAACGGCATGTAGCGCGGGCCGGTCCAGCTCGGCACATCGTCTTTTCGCATCGAGCAGAAACCGCAACTGGAGACAATCACTTTCAGCCGTGGCTCGAAGACGGCGGTGAAGATCGCGTTGTGTCCGCCGAGCGAATGGCCGATGCAGCCGATGCGCTCGGCATCCACTTCCGGCAACGTTTCGAGCAGATCGACGGCGCGGATGTTGTCCCAGATCGCCTTCATCGTGCCGCTGACGTAGCCGTGCTTCGGATCGAAGTCGTAAGTGTGCTCGCCGAAACTCGGATAGTCGGGAGCGAGCGTGACAAATCCACGCTCGGCAAGTTCGAGGGCGTATTTCAAATTCGGATCGCCACGAACACCAGCCGGCTCATCCTTGCCGACGTTCGTGGTCTGCTGAAGGCAGAGCACCGCGGGGCGTGGGGTAGACTTCCTGCCTGCCTCTGTCTTGGTCGGCAGGCTGGAAGCCTGCCCCACGGGGAGAAACAAATACGCCGTCACTCGATCGGTCGGATCGGATTGAAAGCTCAATTTCCGTCGAGTCAGCGTGCCGACTTTGACCTCTTCCAAAACCTTCACCTCCAGCGGCACGCGGCGCATCGGACTTGGCAGCAGCCCGGTCGCTCGTTGGAAGTGACGAACGATGTGCTCGCGACGCTTGGCCCAATCGCCAGGAGTTTTGACATTCCGTTTCGTGCCGTCGCCGTCGAGCACGAACGACAGGTCTTGATGATTGGGGTACTCCGGCAGCGATTCTTTCGCGACGAAGCGGCCCACCGGGAAGCCAGCGGAGTAGTCGATCGCGAACCCGCCGTTCGAGGTGCGGTAGCGGATCGTCTTGCGTTGCTCGAAGTCGCTCGGCCCGTGGGGTCGGTTTTCAACCTGCCCCATGACTTGCAGCACAATCTCCGTTCGATTGCCGAGTGCGTGGCCCGTCGACGTGAAGACTTTGCCGTCGATGCGATCCTTCCCGATGAAATGCGGTTCGACATCGAGCTTCGCACGGCGCATCCACTCGACCATCTCGACGGCATCTGGGAACGGGCACGTCGTGTCGTCTCGACCGTGAACGGTGATGATCTTGCAACGCGACTGTGTCGTGGCGAACGCCAAGTGATCCGGGTTGCCGATGAATCGCAGCTCCTGGTGATCGAGGGTCAGAAAATTAGGACTCGCCGGATCGCGAGTGAAGCGAGCATCCAGATCGCTGCCGCCTGGCAGTTTGAAGGCGATGTCGTCGGAGAGCTTCTTCATCCCGCACAGGTCGATGACGCACGCGAACGTGCGTGGCGCGAGCTTGTTGCACATCAGTGTGACGTTGCCTCCACCGGAGCCACCAGTCGCGAAGACTCGGCCGTTCGCGAACTTGGTTCCGCGTTCCTTCAATCCGTGGTCGAGCCACCACAACGCGCGCAGTGCGTCGAGGGCTTGCAGGTAGCCGAAGTCATACGGCTCCGGACCTTCGATCGAATCCTTCGGGCCGCTCTGCAAATAGTTCACGCACAGTACGACGACGTTAAGTTTCTCGGCCAGCACGGTCGGACTCGCCGTGCCGACGCAATCGGTGCCGCCCCAGTTGTGCAGCGTCAGCATCAGGCCGGTTCGCTCGCCGACGTTGGCCAACTTGCCACTCGGATAATGCACGAGCACTCGCGCTCGGCGCGGCCCCGGCCGCAGCGGCCACTCTTGAGCTGGAATCTCGACGGCGGCGTTCTGGTCCGGCAACGCGGGCCAATCGTCGGCACGCGACGGAACCGCCACGAACATCACCACGAGAACGACGAACCATCCACGCATCATGCCGCATCCTTCCTGCGATGAGGTCCGTCTCGTGGTCTACTTCAATCCGGCCGTCGTGATCGTCGATTGGCCGAGCGTCAGCGAACGCCCCGGCCCCTGGCCGGCGGCCGGCTTTTGCAAGAACTTGGGCAGTTCCGTGCGGCTGAAGAAGTCGTAGTCCGGTTTCTCGCGTTTTCGCAAAGCGTTCTCGATGTTGTCGTCCTTGCCGTACTGAATGAAGAACGGAATGTTGCTGGCGCTCGTCTCCCACGCCGGTTGGCCCTGGTAGACGAATTTCAGCCGCGAGAAGAACTCTTTCGTCTGGTAAGTGCCGGCTCCGTGATAGCTGATCTTGCGATCCTTGGGACCTTCGACCGAAGCCACCAGGTCGATCGTTCCGACCGGGCCGGGCTTGCAGTCAATCGTGGCGAGACGTTTGGTGAGAGCTTGTTCGATGGTCGCTCGTTGAGCGACATCGGTGATGCCATTGAGGTCCAGCTTCACGGTCGTGCCCGCTTTCAAGACGAACAGCGTCGGGTCGGTCAGAGCTTTCTTGAGCAAGTCCTTCGCGCCGGCGTGCGGCAACGTCATGGTGAGCAGTGCTCCCGGAGCATTGTTGCCGGCGGACACGCCGACATAAGCCACGCCGTTGATGCAGCGGATCTGATCGGCTCCATCGAACTGCCAGAACTTCAGTTGGTTGGGCATGTCGATCAGGAACTTGCCGTTGCCGAGGATGTAATCGTCGTCGGGGAACTCGATGCTGTCTTTGATCATCACGCCGGTCGGCGAAAACGATTGCTCCAACTTGCCGGTCGCGAGATCCCACATCAGCACTTTGTCGTTGGCAATGCAGCCCAGCCGTTTGCCCGACGGGCTGAAGGCCAGTTGCGGCCACTGCAACTTCATCGGCGTCGCTTGCTGAGCCACGACTTGCCGCTTCTCGACGTCGAACAGGCCGACGTCGGTGCCGTTGCAATATGCGATTAGCTTGCGATCGGGACTGAGCGCCGGCTTTCCGTCGGTCGATTGGAACCAGCAGATCGGTTCCATCTCTGGGTATTTCCAGATCGTAACTTTGCCGCCACGACTGGCGGTCGCGAGACGCTCGGCATCGAGGAAGTCCGCCCACATCACATCGCGCGGACCGCCGGAGACTTCCTCGTACGGCGTGCAGATCAACAGCTTTTCAATCTTGCCGCTCTTCATCGACCAGACTTCGAGCCGGTCGAGATTGCCGAATCCGAATTCGTCGCGGCGCATCAGAATTTGGTCGCCATCGTCGTGGATCGCCAGTGGCACCATCTGTACCGGAGCTGACACCGAACCGCCGGCTTTGCCGGAGGTCAAATCGACTCCAAGCAATCGCGTCGTGCCACCCTCGCGCGGATTGCCGAGGTTGTAGCCAACGACCGCTCGCTTCAAATCGCGGCTGATGAGCAGCGCCTTCATCCCCTCGAAGAAGTTCGTTTTCTGCGGCAACGAAATCGGCTTGAGCTTGCCGCCGCCATCTGGCAGCTCGACTTTCGGCAACTCGACCTTCCAGCCACTTTCCGGTGGGGCGAGCGTGATGACATCCGCCTTCGACCAATCGACTTTGATGACCGGCACATCGCCGTCATCGACTGGCTCGGCAGTGGTCTTCGGAGCACCGGGCCGAGCCGGTCGGCCGGGCCGTGTCGGCTGAGCCGGTGTCGTCGTCTTCGATTTCGGCTTGAAGGGATCGTCCTTCGGCTTCGCCTTCGACTTGAACGGATCGTCGTCTTTCACCTTGGCAAGATCGGTCGCTGCTTTTTGATCGGCGGTGCTGAGCTTCTTCAGCTCAATCTCGATCTCCTCGCCGTCCTCTTTTTCGAGCGTGAGTGTGCCGTTCTCCAGCGAGACGAACTTGGCTTTGATTTTGAATTTGCCGCTGGCATCCGACCACTGCCGCAATTCTGCGGCGACGAGCGTTCCAAACGTCATCAAGCCACAAACCAACAGCAACCACCCGCTTCGAGAATCAAGACGTGAGCGCATCGCCGATCCATCCGAAAAAGATCTGAGGGACATTCCGCTCGCCGCCACAACCTTGCGGGCGGCGACTTGGACGAAATTTCAACGCAGCCACGAACCGCGTGCAAGCTCAGCGAACAATGCAGCCACGGCAGGCTAGTGACTCATACAGAATCCGAGATGACCACAAAAAACCGGCAAAACTCAGCAAAAACTTAGAGCGTCTAACAAAAAGCCTTTTGAGGCTTGATCGAATAAGCTAGGTTTCACGTCGGACAAGGAGGTCCGAAGATGGCGAAACCGATTTTGGATGATCGACTGTGGACATTGATCGAGCCACATTTGCCGCCGCCGAAGAAG
>CAMAWN010000162.1 GCA_945861865.1 Candidatus Kuenenia stuttgartensis
TCGCTGACATGCTCGGCACGCTCCGTCGGCTCAGCGTCCGACAACAGGTTTTGACCTTGGCCCTCGCAGGACCAGGGTCTCGAAAAATCCAACAACTCCTAGAAAACGCGGTGGCCTTGGCCACCTAAAGTGCAAAAGTCGAACTTACAGGCTGACAAAGAACCTCATTCCGGTTGGCAAATCCTCGGCGGTTTCGAAGTTGCCGGGAGGTTGTTTGTCAGCCTCTAAAACGCGACACCTCGATAGAGGTTCCACACCACCACCAGCCACGTCGCCAAAGCCACCGGCGGTGCAAAACCCATGATGCGCCGCGACTGACGCCGAACGGCAGCATCCGCCACTGGCGGTGACCCAGTCGGCGATGCGCCACTCGCGAGACAAGCCTCTTTCGTGCGAAACATGCCATGCGTGACGACGCCAAAGGCCATCACTCCGACCGTGCTTGCAATGACGAAGATCGTGCTCAGAAACAACACCCATATGGTCGCCTTAAAACCGATCCAAACGCTCAAAGCTCCCATCAGCTTCACGTCGCCGCCTCCGCCACCGCCGATCACCCACAGCACCCATAGCATTCCGAAGCCGACCGCAAAGGCCGCCGCTGCGCCAATCAAACCGGGCGTGGAGATTCCTTTGCCAAGTCCATTGAACGCGAGTTGATACAACAACCCCGCACCGAAGAATGGCAAGGTGAGCTTGTTCGGAATCCGTTTGGTTCGCGCGTCGAGGATCGCCGTAGCGGCCGTGAAGACTCCAACGCTGACCAGGTACACGACCAACTGCACGCTCATTTCTGGCATGGGAATCCTCAATTGCTGCGGTTCAACAATCTGCGTTGCACGGGCCGCCGAAGCAGGCCACGACGAATGCGGCAAACAGACAAACAATACGACACCGCCCGGAGGACGCCGCACAGCCTCGTTGACCGGTGCTGTTATTACACGTTGATTGTTGTCCACAAACCGATTCGTTCGACCGGTCGGATTTCCGTACGTGACCGCTTCGCTGCGAGTGAACTCTTTGAATCGTCAGAACCGGCACATCTGCAGCGACCGGCCTTCCCGATTGCGTTGCCGATGTTCGCTCACCAAGATTCGACCGTCGATGGAATCGCCAAGCTCCTCAGGAATCTCGTATGACGATGCCGTGGCCCGACTCGAATGCTAGCGCCGATGACTTGCTGCGTGTCGCCATTGACGCTGCACGCGAAGCGGGAGCGATTTTGAAGGACTGGGCCGGGCGTTTCACGATCACGGAAAAAAGCCGAGCCAACCTCGTGACCGAGGCCGACTTCGCGTCGCAAAAGGCGATACACGAGCGAATTCACGGCTGCTTTCGGGACCACAATTTTCTGGGCGAGGAAGGTCTCGCGGAGACCAATAGCGACTCCCCGTGGCGGTGGGTGATCGACCCACTCGATGGGACGTCGAACTATGTGCATGGATTCCCGTATTACGCGGTCAACATTGCCGCCGAGTTCGGCAAAGATTTGATGATCGCGGTGACGTTCGATCCGAACCGCGATGAGTTGTTCACGGCGGCCAAAGGCTGCGGAGCGTTTGTGAATGGACAGCCGATCCGGCCGACTCGTGTGACCGCTTTGCAGGATGCAATGGTCGTGGCGAGTTTGCCGGTTGCGTGCCGGCCCGATCACCACGCCGTCAAGCAATTGCTCAACGTGATGCCGCATGTGCAGACGGTACAGCGAACCGGATCAGCCGCGCTTAACTTGGCGTATGTCGCTGCCGGCCGCATGGATGCGTTTTGGTCCGGAAGCCTCAAACCGTGGGACATGGCGGCTGGCATCCTGCTCGTTCAAGAAGCGGGGGGCCGAGCCACTCGCATGAATGGCGAACCGATCGACATCGAAATCCCTGACCTGCTCAGTAGCAACGGCTCCGCGATTCACGACGCCTTGCAACAGTTGTTGTGATCGCGCCGACTGTGACACCTGCGAAACCCACATCAGAGCCGGATGCTCCTGTCGAGTGTTCCGCTCGTGAAGTATATTTCCAGCGAAGTAGTTGCAACGTCGGATGGCTGCGTCCGAGTCCTCATGAGTCAGATCATGTTCTGCCGAATCGCACAGCACGTTCGTCGAGGCCTCCGCCCGTGGCTGGTGGTGTGGCTGAGCGTGTTGTTTTTCGGGCCGTCACCAGGATTCGCACAGCAGAAGAGCGACAAGCCGAACGGCACCCCCGCGCCGAAGTCGGCAGCACCGTCTTCGCCAGCGAGCGGTTCGTCGGCCGGAGTGAAACCTGGCCCGGAAGACGTCGTGCAAATGGTGGGGGCCGACGGAAAGCCCGTTCTAATTCCGACCGGTGAGACGGTTGCGGCGTTTCAGAAATTCTTGAAGTCACGACCAGCGAACGATGCTCCGATGGCCCCTCCGTTCAGCGTCAGCGGGGTTTTGTTCGAAGGTTCCACCGAGGCGAATGAAGGCGCGGTGACGCTCGACGCAACCCTGACGATCTTAGTGAATCGTGACGGCGAAGATGTGCTCGTGCCGCTGCGGCTTAACGAGGCTACGTTGCTCAAAAAGCCTATTCACGTCGGCTCCAACGAGGCAGAGTTCGACGTGTTTGATCGCGACGAAGGCTATCGCTGCTGGTTGCGAGGCAAAGGACTGCACGAACTGAAGATGTCTCTGGCGGTCCCGATCCACAGGCAGGCCGCCGCCAGCAGATTGATGCTGCGGTTGCCCGAGACTCCCAAAAGTGAACTCAAGCTGAGCGTGCCGCTGCCAAAGGTCTCGGCGAAAGGTTTGGACCGCGGCTTTCTGCGGACCAAGCCGCTCGACAACGGCCGCACCGAGATTCATGCGTTCGGTCCACCGGGCAACTTGTTGGACCTCAGTTGGCAGTCGGTCACGGACGTCTCGGAAGCGAAGCCGGAATTGCAGGCACTGACCTTGATCGTTGCCGACTTGCGAGCCGAATCGCTGGTGCTGGAGGTGACGCAACAAATCCGCTCGATTCAAGGCACGTTCGACAAGCTGACCGTGCGATTGCCTCCCGAATTTGAGTTGCTGGAAGTCTCCGGCCGCGAGGTGAAAGAGTCCTCGAAGGTTGCTGACTCTCCGTCGCGCGTGGCCGTCACATTGGCTGCGCCAACTTCCGGTCCGATCGAATTGAAATGGGTCTTGTCGGCCAAGGTCGCCGCCGATGCCGTGCGGTTGCCGACGATCGAAGGGTTTGAAGTCGAAGATGCCCGGCAGCAAAAAGGACACGTCGTCATGATGGCGTGGGAAGGGGTCAACCTTCGCAAGCGAGATGGTGAAGACCGCTTTGTGGACCAGGACACTTTGACCGCTTTGCGTGACGTGCCGGGATTTCATGCGCCGGCGAATGGCAGCCGAAACACGACGGTCTATCGCTTCCTGAAGCAGCCATTCCGGCTGGTGTTCGACATGCAAAAGATCGAACCGTACTTCACGTCGGAGCAAACGCATCTGGTGCGACTCACCACCAGTCACGCGGATTTGGAGACGACACTGACCGTGCGTGTGTTTCGCGGATCGTTGCTCGACTTGACGTTGCCGTGGCCGGGGTACAAAACCGAAAACTGGGAAGTGGCCGCGAATGATACGCCAGAAATCGTCGAGCAGGTCTCCATCGAAGACACGCCCAACGGCCCGCAATTGCGAGTCCGCCTGATCGATCGCAAGTCGCGCGGCGATCGCGAATTTGATGTTCGGCTGACGACTCGACGGCCGATTCCCGCAGACGGAACGGCATTCGATCTGTCGCTGCCGTTCGTCGCGGCCAGTGGCCAGAAGGCGTCGAAAGTCATCGTCGCTCCGAGCAGCAATTTGGAAGTCGAATGGTCTCCGAAAAACGAAATACTTTCGTTGCCGACGACACCGGACAAGAAGGTGCTCGAACAATTGGAATCGCCACGCAATGTGATCGCGTGGCGATGGGATGCGGGTTCGCCGGCGTTCACCGCAACGGCGAAGGTGCAACAGCAAACGATCACGACCGATTCCCTCAGTGACTTGGCCTTCGACACACGCAGCGTGACGGTGACGCAGCGGATTGGCTACGACGTCGCCTTCGAACCGCTGTCGCAGGCGAGGCTCATGGTGCCGCGAGCCATTTCAGACCGCGTGCGGTTCCGCCTTCGTGATTCGACCGGCCAATCCAAGCCGCTGCCCCCTCCCGTGTTCACCGCTTTGGAGATTGACCAAGCCCGCCAATGCCGGCTCTCGCTGGATCCGCCGCAGGTCGGCAAATTCGAAGTGCTCGCCGAATTCGATGTGGAACGCACCGCAGACTTGACCGGCGATGAGCCGTCACAAGTCAGTATTCCCGTGCTGCAATCGTCGGACGCGGAGTTCGGTGCGACGCGGGTGAAGTGGAATACCGGTGTCCAACGGGTGGCCTCGCTCGACGATCCGGCATGGAAACCGGAACTCGGTGCCGACAAGACCTCCTCGTGGAAAGCCAATGGAGCCAAGACCGCGATCATCGTGAAGATTGCCGCAACCGGCGATGCTGCGTTGCAGGACTTCACGGTGCATCGAGCACTCATCCGCACGGTGGTCAGCGAGGGCCGGCGGCACTCGCAAGCGTTGTTTGAATTGGATCGTGACGTGCGTGAAATCACGCTGACGCTGCCGGTGGGAATCTCGTCGCAACAATTTCGGGCTTGGTGGAATCGCACCGCAGTGCCGGTGGAGACGACCACTCGCAATCAGACGGCCGACGATGTCGAGGTCCGTCTGCGCCTGCCTCGGTTACCCGAAAAGAGCACGTCACCACCGGAGACTGCCGACAGCAACGACAAGATCAAAGGGCTGCTTTGGCTGGATTATTATTCGGAGGAGCCCACGCACTTTGGCTGGAGCAATCAACTTCAACTGGTGACACCGCAATTTGCGAACACGGTCTGGGTGGCGCAAACAATCTGGCAAGTCGTCTTGCCGGCGGATCAGCATCTGCTGACGACTCCTCGCGATTACGCCACCCAGTTTCATTGGCAGCGGTCGCTGCTGTTGTGGAACCGCCAGCCCAACTTCGGTTACGACCGCATTGATCGTGTGCTCAACGAGGCCGCGCCCAACAAAGTTGACGCGGTCGCTGGGGAGTCTTCCGTGACCGGCGGACCTTCCGACAACAACATTTACCCGGTGAGTTGCTTCGGCCCACCGCAACCCTTGGTCTTCTGGAGCATGAGCCGCTCGGCCGTGGTTGGCTGCGGCGCGGGGCTGGCATTGTTGCTGGGATTCCTGCTGATTCGCATCCCGGCGACTCGGCATATTCTGACGTTTCTCGTTGTCGGCTTCATCATGTCACTTGCCGCGCTGTGGTTCGCCGAGCCGGTCAAGGTGCTGCTGCAACCGGCGATCCTGGGTGCGGCAATGGCGGTGATTGCCGCGGTCATCGACCGCGTCGGCCGCCGCCAACCGCAATCGCCGATGGTCACGCTGTCGTCACCGAGCGATTTTTTCGCCGCGCCGGGATCGGGGCTGCGAATTGCCAGCGTCCCCGCAATGGCCGACGCATCGACTGCCCCGCCGCAGGTCGGTCTTCCCAGCGAACCAATCTCGGCTTCCGGGTCCGCGTCCGGAGGCCGGTCATGATGCACTCTGTTGTCTCTGGCTTGCTTCTGTCTTGGATTTTCTTCGCCTCAACGGCACAAGCCCAAGAGAAACCACCAACCGTTCGCCACATTTTCGTCCCGGTTGACAATCCCAAAGTCTGGCCGAAGGGTGAGCGTGAATTGGTTCCGTTCGAGGAGTATCTCGAACTTCGGGACGCGAATCAGTTCGTTCGGCCAACTCGGCGTGGAGCGAGTATCGAATGGCAGTCGTTGTCCGCGACGTTTGATCCGTCGCGCGGCGTGCTGACGGACGGACGTTGGGAGGCAGAGGTGCGCGGCAGCGAGAAGCAACCGCGTCTCTTGTCGCTGGAGCCGCTCGACTTGCCGATCTCGGAATTGAAGTGGGCGGATGGCGATGCCGTGTGGGGCACGGCTCCATCGGGTGAGACGCTGTTGCTGGTCGATGCGGCGGATCGGCGTTTGGAAGGCAAATTCTCGCGGCAAGGACGGCGTTTGCAGCGGACGTGGCAATTCGATTTGCGGTTGGCGACGGCCACCGTTTCGGAATTCAAGCTGCGCGTGCCGGCGAAGTATTCGCTGACTTGTTCCGCCGCGACGATTCGCGGCCCATTGACGAGCGGCGAGGAAGGTTGGCGGCTGTGGCATCTCAACTTGGGCAGTCAATCTCGCTGCGAGATCCTGATCGTCGAATCGCAAACGGCCGCGCCAACGGTGCCGATGGTCGTCTACGAGCAGACCTCATCGTACATGCTGCGCGAGGCGGAAATCGAAGTGCAATGCGAGTTCGACGCCGAAGTTTTTCACACTCCGAAAGCGACGTTGGAATTTGTGGTCCCGGACGATTTGTCGATTTACACCGTCGGCTTTGCCGGAGACTCGCGATTGTCATGGCGTGAGTTACCGCGTGTGCCGGGGCAACCACGACAGATCGAAGTATCGCTGCCGGAGCCACAGATCGGGCGTGTGCGTGCGTTGCATCTGCTGGGTGGAGTGGCTGCGAAATGGCAGCCGGCGTTGACGCTGCCGCGGGTCACGCTGGCCAATGGTTGGTTCACGAGCGGAGTTTGGAATGTGTCTGTCGATGCACCGCTGATATGGCGTGCGTTGCGGCCGGTCGGCCTGCGACTGATCGAGGTCAACGCAACCTCGCCGACGACGCGACGTCTGGCCTTCACACAGTTTTTGGCGGATGCGGCATTGGGGATCGACCTCTCGTCCCCGGAAGCGCAGCTGACTTCGCACGGGTTGCAGCGTCTCAATGCTCGCGAAACGACCTGGCGGCTGACGAGCGAATGGCTCTGGCAATCGAACACGGGAGTGGCGTTTGGCACGCGATGTCGTGTCCCCGTTGGTTGGGAAGTGCTCGACGTGCAATCGCTGCCGGAATCGGCGGCGTCGGAAGTGCGGCATTGGGACGTCGTCAAAGACGCTGCCGGCGAACAAATGTTGGTCATCGACTTCGTGACGCCCCTGGAGGGCCCGGCGCAGCATCGCATCCAAGTCGTGGCTCGTCGCGCACGAGCACTCGTGGCTGAGCGTGACTCGTTCGAACTGCCAACGCCGCTCGATTGCCGACACGCGGAGCAATTGCTGATTGTGCAACCTCCGGCCGGTTGGCGATGGGACATGCCGAACACGGAGGCCGTGCCGGCTCCGGCGGCCAGCAAGCGGCTGGGAAGTCCGTGGCTGGACTTTGAATTGTGGAAAGAGGACGCACCTCTCTGGACCGCCAACACGCTGCTCAATCGCACGATGCAACTCAATTCGCCGTTGCGTTTGATCGCGGCGTTCATCCCCGATGTCGCTCAGCCCACGAGCGCGCCGGTCAGTTCGGTCACTGTGAACCTGCCGGTCGCGACCGCAGCTCCGGCAACCGATGATCCGTTGGGCATCTCCAGTGCGGCGTTTCGCGAGGCGGCGACCGAGCAATTGGTGTGGACGTCGGCCGAATTGCGATCTTTGATTTTTCCGGGAGGCGACGGCGACGACGTGCATCTGTTGTCGCTGCGAGCCGCACAAGTCGCGCGGGTGGGACGTCTCGAATTCGACCTGCCGGGACCGGCGGAATTGGTTTCTGTCCGGATGAACGGAGTCCGGGTCGAATCACAGCGCGAAGGGAGTCGCTTTCGGTTGCCGACCATCCCGCAAGGAGGATTGCAAACTCTGGAAATTCAGTATCGCGTCGCTTCTGATCGTGACTTTTTGCGAAATCGACAATCGCTTCCGGTGCCGCGAGTCGATGCTCCGGTGCTCGGCTTTCGCTGGCTGTTCGCGCTCCCACCCGAGGCGCGGCTGACAGAAGAGCCGAGCGGTCTGCGACTGCTGCAACCGCTCGAACCGACGCCGTGGTCGCGGCGTTTTTTTGGACCGCTGGGACGCGACGGCTCGGAGTTGTTCAATCCGCTTTCCGACGCGGCCTGGCGCGAACTGTGGGAACCTTCCCAACCCGTGAAGAACGAGGAGAACACGCTCGAAACATTGTTCGCTCCTCCCGGTTGGCGAGTGCGTGAGGCGGTCGCCGCGACCTTGCCATCCGAGATCGCTTGGCTGACTTGGAGCGGCGTCGAAGTGCGTGTGCTGGCCTGGATCGGGATGCTCGTGAGCGTCTCCGTCGGATGCGTGTTGCGAGTGCGACGCGCGAAGCCACGCATCCAGTTCGTCGCGTTTTGGATGGGACTGTGCGCGGTGGGTGTGGTGCTCTCCGCTCCGGTTTATGCGGAGATTCTCGGTGGGTGTTTCGTCGGAGCGGTGATCGCCGCGCTCATCCCGCGACGACTGGTGATGAGCTACACGAATCAGCATGAGGCGGCTGGACGTGGGGCGTTCGAGGCAACCATCGCGTTTCAGCGAGTGGTCGGCGCGCTGGTGGTCTCGGCGGTCATCTTGTCGCCGGCGTTCGCTCAGGACGTGAAGGGCACGGGCGAGACGCCCGTGGCACAAGGCCAGGTGTTCGACGTGTTGATTCCCGTCGATAATCCGGCCGATGCGACCGGGGACGTTGTGCGTCCGTCGGAGAAGTTGCCGCTGGCCTTCGTGCCGAAGGAGCTGTTGCAACATTGGCGAGATCGACGTGCTCAATTTGCCAAGCCGGCCAGCTTGATGGAATCCGCGCGGTACGAAATGGATTGGCAAGATGGCTCGCTGCGAGCCGAGTTTCGCGTGCACCGCTTGCAGTCTCAGCAGCCGCTGACTTTGCGGTTTCCCTTTGTCAACGTGCCGCTGGCTGGTGCAAATGCCTGCTTGGTCGATGGTCAATTGCGTGCCGTCACGGTCAGCGAAACTCGTGATGCCCTGCTGGTTGAGTTGCCCGCAGCCGATGCCAACATCTCCGCCCAACCGACCAGCGAGAGATCGAATCAGACCGGCGACGCAGCCAAGTTGTCCGCAGATTCTCCGGAGAACGCGATCCGAGTCAGCACACATCTCGTCGTCTTTTCTCTGCTGCCACCGATCGTCGCCGACGACAACTTGCAGCGTGTGCGGCTGACTGTTCCGCCAGTGTTGGCGAGTCATGTCGTCGTGAAATCCCCGCCGGGTTCAGAAGTGGAATTCCCGCAGGCACGCGGTGAGCCGCAAGGAAACTCGGCTGCCGCCGCGTGGACCGCGCGGCTCGGGCAAGTGGAAGAATGGTCGCTGGAATTGCGGCGTTCCGGTGTGACTCGTCCCCGCAGCGAGGTGGATCTGAAGGCGGACGTGTCATGTCTGGCGGAACTCACACCGATCGTCTTGCGGCAACGGTATCGCGTGCGGTACGCGGTCTCGTCTGGCGAAGTCAACGAGGTCGCTTGGCTGTTGCCGCGCGGCGTGTTGCTGCGCGACGGCGAGGTCACGTCGGACGATCTGTTGCAATGGTCCCTGGAACCGCTGGCCGATGGACGGCAACGGTTGATCGTGGAATTCGATCGTCCGCAGACCGGCGAATTCGCGGTCGATGTCGCTGGTTTGCAACCGCCGCTCGGCACGACGGAACAACCGCGCTGGGAACCTTGGATCATCGACGCCCCCGTGAGCAGCACGCCGGGTTCGGTCAGTTCCAAGACGCGATCTTTCGCCTTGGGAATCTCGTCCCTGCCAGGATTCAAGGTCGCGCCTCCGATCGAATTGGATCGAACAGCGCCGCTGAGCGAGACCGCGTTCGTGAAGAGTTGGGGCGCGGTGGCGTTGACTCGGCAACCGCAAATCACTTTGCAATTACCAGCGCCGGCGGAGCTGACGTTTGCCATCACACCGCTCGTGCCACTGCGCAAGGTGCGTCACGATCTGTTGCTCAAAGTCGGACGCCAAGCGTTCGAGTGGGAGTTGTACGCCGAAGTTTCGACCGTCGATTCTCCCGCGTTTCAGCATGACGTGACGCTGGCCCCACATTTTCGAGCCGACGATGTTTCGGTCACCGAGGATGAAGCTGAACGGCTCGTCAGTTGGACTCAATCCGAACAACGGTTGTCGCTGTTCCTGCGCGACTCGACGACCGGAATTCAGAACATTGTCTTGAAAGGCCGCGACGCCGTGCCGGCCGATGGCCGCTTGCCGATCCCAACACGCTGGTTCGCCGATGCGGAATCGACTGAGTTCTTTCTGCGTGTGACACACGATCCCAGTTGGCATGTCGAGGTGCTCGACGACCAGCAACTTCCACTCAATCCTGGCGAACCCGGCGGCTCAATCCCCGATCAGACCGAGCTGTTGCTGGGCAAGTTCCGCGCGAATCTGAAGAGTCCGTCATTCGATGTGCGGCTCACGCCGCATCAACCCGCCGGTCATGCGGCGGCTTGGACGCAGGTGTCGCTCATGCCGGGCGACTCGTGGTCCTGGCGGCATGTCGAGCGATTGCTCGACGATGGTCAAATCACCGCCCGCGTTTTTTGGCCGGCCGCGTGGGCCAGCAGTGGCTCGATCACGTTGTCCTCCGCGCTGAAGGAACTCGCTCGTCGACCGTTGCCGGATGGCATCGAGTTGACCGTGCAGTCGCTGCCCGACATCGCGGGCCCGCGAGAAATCTTGTTCGAGTCGCAACCAGCCGCACCGCCCGTTGACTCTGCGCCAGTGAATCTCGTCCCCATTCGCGTCACGCCGCCAACGTCACTGGATGTCGCCGAACGCACACACCACTGGCTGGTCGCCGACGACTTGCTGCCCTGGCTGTTGAACGCGGCGATGACCGCGCTGCAACCGCTCGATGACTCAAACACTCTGCCGGATCGCTTGCCGCGTGCTCCGGCCGAAGCTCCCGCGAAATGGCTTCAGGTTTCCAACGTGTCCATGCTGGAATTGACTCAGCCCGAACCGGCCGGAACACCGCCGTCACCGAAACTGCTCTGGATGGACACGACCGTGTGGGTCGCCGATGGAGCGAACACACAAGGCCGCACCTGGCTGTTGCTGCAACCGCAGGGGCTGCGCGAATTCGTATTGGATCGCCCGGAGAACATGCATTGGGTCGCCGCTTTTGTCGGCGAGCGTCCACGCGAACTCACGGAAGAGCTGTCGCAGAATGCTCTGCGGTTCGACGACCTGCCGAACGAATCGCTGCTGTGGCTGTCGGTCTTCTGGCGGATCGAAACAACGCAACAGGACCGGATCGTGGCTCGGCGCGATGCCTGGCTGCCGATGCCGGCAGACGCTTCGCTGCGCTCACCGCGTCACGATTTGACATTGATTTCCTCCGGCCACAACGAACTTTCTTCGACACGCGGAGCACGCCGAGTGCAAGACTGGGATGGACGTCTCGCGCGAGCCTCGAACATTCTGCAAGTCTTGCCGGCGTCTCCCGCCGCGATGAACGATTCACTGCGCCGCTTGTGGCAACTCGCCGAGAACGACTTGGCCGAAGCTCGCCAGTTGATTGAAGGGCTTCCCAATCTGGGACAGGTTTCCAATTTGCCCGCGCCCGCGAAATCCGAACAGGACGGGCAGGTTAAAAACCTGCCCCATGACTCCGCGCGTGAACGACTGCGAACGGTGCTGGCCGAGGCAGCCGCGGTGAGATCACGTCTCGCGCCGTCTCTGCCAGCCTCGCTTCCGGCGGCCGTGACGGAGCCTTGGACCAGCGACGCTTGGCGACACGTTCCAAACTCGTGGACCGCGATCGGCGAACTCGATCAATCCGCGCGGTTATCGATCATCGTGTTGGATCGTCGCTGGCTTACTTGGATGATCGCACTGCTGGCCGTTGTGCCGGTCATTCTGCTGTTCCGCGTGTGGCTGCGCTGGCAAACCGGCGAGTGGCTGGCGTTGCATCCGTATCTCGCGTGGGCTTGTTTGGGGATCATCTGGTGGACATGTCTGGCTCCCAGCTTGATCGGCTTTGGACTGCTCGTGCTCGCGGCGATCGTCGCGATTCGACATCGCTGGTTGACACCCGCGAGAGTTTCGGCAGCACGCTGACGGAACTCAATTGGTCATTGATCATTGGTCGTTGGTCATTGATCATTTCCGAATGACGAATGACCAACAACCAACGACCAATGCGTTGCTCCGTGACTTGGACAACATCCACGTCTGGCATCCGTTCTGCCAAATGCGTGAGTTCGTCGCCGATGACGCACCAATCATCGCCTCTGCCGAGGGCTTCGAGTTGATCGACACGGATGGCCATCGCTATCTCGATGGAGTCTCGTCGTTGTGGTGCAACGTGCATGGCCATCGAGTGCCAGAGATTGATCTCGCCATTCGAGAGCAACTCGACCGTGTCGCTCACAGCACACTGCTGGGCCTGTCGAATGTGTCGTCGATTGAATTCGCCGCCGAATTGGTTCGCCGCGCGCCGGCCGGACTGACGAAGGTGTTCTACTCGGACGACGGAGCGACGGCCGTCGAAGTCGCACTCAAGCTGGCTTACCAATTTCATCGACAGAAGCCGCGCCCAGAATCGCGTGATCTGTTCGTCGGCATGTCTGCCGCGTACCACGGCGACACGGTGGGGACCGTCAGCCTCGGCAACATCGACGTCTTTCACCGCAGCTACGAACGACTGTTGTTCCCGACATTGCGAGTCCCCTGCCCTGTCGCCTCTCAACGGCCGCCCAACGTCGATGCGAATTCGTGGCAACAACACTGCCTGGACGAACTCGAACAGACATTGGCCGCGAACGCCGACCGCATCGCCGCGTTTGTGATCGAACCGCTGGTGCAAGCCGCGGCCGGCATCCTGGTGCATCCTCCCGGCTATTTGCGTCGCGTGCGCGAGTTGACTCAGCGACACGGCATCCTCTTGATCGCCGACGAAGTCGCCGTCGGCTTCGGACGTACCGGAACGCTGTTCGCCTGCGAGCGGGAACGTGTCGTCCCCGATTTCCTGTGCCTGTCAAAAGGGATCACCGGCGGCTACCTGCCGCTCGCCGCAACGCTGACCACCGAGCAAATCTATGCCGCATTCCTCGGCGAACCGACTGCCGGGCGGACGTTTTTCCACGGGCACACGTACACCGGCAATCCGCTCGGCTGCGCGGCGGCTCTCGCCTCGCTCAAGCTGTTCGAGACCAACTGCGTGCTCGACAACGTGGCAGAATGTTCGACGTTGCTGGCTCAACGATTGGACGAGATTCGCGACTGGCCGCACGTCGGCGACATCCGGCTGAAGGGAATCTTGGCTGGCATCGAATTGGTCGCCGACAAAGCGACTCAGCAATCGTTCGCGCCGGAGCGACGCATCGGTCATCAAGTCACGCTGGCCGCTCGACGGCGAGGTCTCTTCACCAGACCGCTCGGCGATGTCGTCACGATCGTGCCGGCTCCCGCCATGCCGGCCGAGTTGGTGAATCGAGTGTGCGATCTGCTGTTCGATTCGATTCGCGAAGTGGTCCTGAAAAACAAATGAGTCACGGACGCTTCAGCCACGAGAAATCCGGGGGCGAGTCCGGTGTCTCTTCTGGCGGACATTTGCGGCGGCGCGAGCGGCGGCGAGCAATCATTTCCACAGCGAGACCGCCGATCACGAAAGTCACCAGAATGCCAATTGCCAAGAACGTCAACGAGCGACTGTTTTTCGTGGACGGCACGGCGACAGGATTGTGGCTGGCGAGCGGCGTCAGCGTTTTCGCCAACAACAGCGGAGCCGTGTGAAAGTCGTTCGCTGTCGCGTAGCTGAATCGCTTGAAGAAGTAACCGGTGACGCGGACTCGAATCGGCGGCGTTAAGTCGTCACCCAGCGGAACGCCGTCGGG
>CAMAWN010000163.1 GCA_945861865.1 Candidatus Kuenenia stuttgartensis
GAGTTCGTGCAACTGCCGATGAACGCCACGTCGATCTTCAAGCCCTTGATTGGCTGGCCTTCCTTCAGATCCATGAACTGCAACGCCTCGCGGATGAGCGTGTGCTCGGTCGCGGGATAACTGGCGACGGTCGGAATCTCTTCGCTGACCCCCAGCGATTGCGCGGGAGTGATGCCCCAGGTCACGGTCGGCTCGATATCGGCCGCGTTGAATTTCACCACGTCATCGAATTCGGCATCCGGGCCGGACGCGAGACTCAGCCACCATGCGGCGGCTTTGTCGAACTCGGCACCTTGCGGTGCGAGCGGCCGGCCTCGCAAATAATCAACCGTCGTTTGATCCGGATTCACATAGCCGCAGCGAGCACCACCTTCGATGCTCATGTTGCAGACCGTCATCCGTTCCTCCATCGACATGCGATCGAAGACCTCGCCCGCGTACTCATAGGCGAAGCCGACGCCACCCTGCACTCCGAGCTTGCGGATGACATGCAGCGTCACGTCCTTCGCAAAGACTCCCTTGCCGAGCGTGCCATTGACCTCGATGCGCCGCACCTTCGAGCGGCCCATCGCGAGCGTCTGTGTCGCCAGCACGTTGGCAACTTGGCTGGTTCCGATGCCGAAGGCGATACAACCGAACGCTCCGTGAGTGCTGGTGTGACTGTCGCCACAAGCCAACGTGAGGCCGGGCAGCGTCAGACCTTGCTCCGGCCCGACGACATGGACGATCCCCTGCCGCTTGTCGTTAAGGTTCAGCAGCGTGACGCCGAACTCGCGGCAATTCTTCTCGATGGCCGACATCATCTCTTCGGCCAACACGTCGAGGAACGGCCGAGCTTGATTGTCGGTCGGGATGATGTGATCGACAGTCGCCAGTGTCAGTTCCGGATGCAGGACCGTCAGATTGCGGTCGCGGAGCATCTCGAAGGCCTGTGGGCTGGTGACTTCGTGAATCAGATGCCGCCCGATGAAAAGCTGCGTCTGCCCCGACGGCAGAGTTCCCACGGTGTGCAAGTCCCAGATCTTGTTGAACAGATTGCGGCGGTCAGTCATGGCGGATACTGGAGGGTCAAGTGGTTGAAGGTCGGTCATTGAAACAGCGAGGATTCTATGCGACGGATGAAGTGGTTTGCACCTGCGGCATTTCGACGGCAAAACGCTTGCCGGCTCAGACGATTTCGCTGCTGATCGTCGCGGGAGATTTGAGCGTTTGAACGATGACACAGAATCGCTCCGTCAGCGACAGCAACTTTTGCTTTTGTTCGGGCGTCGCGTCGGAGTCGAGTTCAAATCGCAGGCGAATGCGTTGAAAACCAATCGGCGTTTCTTTGCTCACGCCGAGCGTGCCGCGAAAGTCCATGTCTCCTTCGGCGAAGATCTTGCCGCCACGCAGCGGAATTTCGAGCGCGGTGGCGACCGCCTTCAGCGTGACTCCCGCACAGGCGACGAGCGATTGCAGCAGCATGTCGCCAGAGCAAGCCCACTGCCCCTCGCCACCGGCCAGCGGATGCAGGCCGGCTTCGATGACGCCCGTCGGCGTCGCCACGTTGCAGGTGACGCTGTCCGTTCCGAGCGTTCCGGTCGCGTGCATCGTGACCTGCGCGGACGAAGGGTCTTCTTTGTAGCGGGCCTTGATTGGAGCTTGTCGGGCTTTGAGTTGTTCGGCGTTCATGGCGGAGTTCTAGCAAACCGCCGCGCCGATGAGGACTCTCAGGCGGACGTTACTCGCTGAGCACCGCTGGTACCGTTTCCATCGCCGATAGCGGCAGCGGTTCTTTGGCGACGCGCGGCGGTTCGGTGTGGTTGTGCCAGGCCGACATACTGTCGAGCACTCCCAGCTTGTCACCCAGCCAACGCAACAGCCGGCGCGGCAGAAGGCCGTTCAGCACTGGCAGCAGTTTGACTTGCCACGGAGTCCGCACGATCTCGCGATCCGACTGAACCGCGCGGACAATTTCGTCTGCCAGAATTTGCGGCGTGAGCATCGGCATCAGGAACGGTGTCTTCGCGCCGGAGAACATGCCAGTAGCGATGTAGCCGGGACAGACCGACGTGACGTGAACGTGATCGTGACCGATCAACCGCAGTTCTTCTCGCAACGATTCGGAAAAGCCGAGCACCGCCCATTTGCTGGAGGCATACGTTGCCGCGAACGGCAGCGGCATGAGCGCCGAAGCACTGGCGATGTTGACGATGTGCGATTCCGGTCGCGTGAGTAAATCGGGGAGCAACGTGTGCGTAACATTGACCGGGCCGAGGCAGTTAACGTCGTAGATCGCTTTGTGGCGTTCGAGCGGCAAGTTCTCGAACGTACCGCCGCAGACGATGCCGGCGTTGTTGACCAGAATGTCGATCGGGCCGTGCTCGGAGAGGACGTGATCGTGAACGTCTTGAACGCTGGCGGGGTTGGTCACGTCCATCGCGTAGCCGAACGCGCGGTGGTTGGACTTCGACAACATGCTGACGGTGTCGCGGACTCGATCGGCATCGCGATCGGTGACGATGACCTCGCAGCCGGCTTTGGCGAACGTCTTCGCCAGCTCGCGGCCGAGGCCGTGGCCGGAGCCGGTGATCAGAACACGTTTGTCTCGGAGGTGCATCATGGCAGTTCTTTCCGAAGGATTTGGCTCCATCCTGCGGGTTATTTGAAGAGCGACACGAACGCCGAATACGCAAGCTCGGCGACGTGACGCAGGGTGGGTTGGTGATACAGATGGAACAGGTTCCAGGCGATCGGCTCAGCGTGGCGGTGGCCCGGAGTCCAGATTGGTTTCGGGACGACCATCAGCGGACCTTCGAGGACGGTCTTCTCGACGGCTCGCAGACCGAAGGTGTTGTGAACGAAGCCGAGTCCGCTTTGCGGATCGAAAATCGAACCGCTGGGATGTCCGCCCCACGGCAGCGTCAGCAACGCGAACGCGATCCCCGGCCACTGATTGATGCAAACCGTGCCGTAGCGCAGCCGGTCGATCGCGGCGTTCAATTCGGTGCGGCTGCGCTGTGAACTGCGAAACGCGGACGGAACCGTGAGCGTCGCACAGAGCGTCCCCCACAATCCCTCGTTGGCGAAGTCGGTTGCTTTGCCAACGAAGTCGAATTCGTCGGCGGCGTCGATCGGCATCTCGGCACAAACCGGGACGAACGATTCCTCGCGGCAGAGCAGCGGCGATTCGGACGGATTGACGTCGCGGAACAACGTCCACGGAAGTTGTGGCAATCCGTCACGCGACTCGTCACCGTCGAACTGGCAGCCGGTGAATCGCTCGAAGCGATCGAGTGCTCCCGGATAGTAGGCAACTCGGCGCGGCAGCTTGCTGAGGATTGCTTGCAGCCGCGACAGAAAATCTTCGCGTTGCGGCCAGTGCTTCCAGGTGATGAGTGCTCGGGTCGAGACGCAATTGAACCCGCCGTTGTTGGTGATCGACGCGGCGACGTTCTCGGCCTGTGCCTGAAGTTGCATCGACGAGTAATGGCCAGGGACGATGATCCACGGTGAGACGTTGCCGAGTTCGCTGGTGATTGGTTTGTCGAGCAGCGGCTCGTCGGCTTGCTTGCGGCGTGCGCGTTCGACAGGGTCGGTCCCCCAAATGATCGCCTCGTGAGCAGCGACCGAACCCGTGATGTGAACGGCGTCGATCAAGTCGTGCTGAGTCGCTCGCGCACCGACCGCCGCGTCTCCAGAGATGACTCGCAGACAGCCCGCCTCAAGGAGTGGTGAGAACGCCTGCTCGATCACCGGCCGCAGCGGGTCCATCAGCGGGTGCATCTTGACGAGCACGACGTGTTGCTCTTGGAAGATCTTGCCGAGCACGTCCGCCGCGAAGATGCCGGTCACGTTGCCGGCTCCGAGCACCAAACTGGTCGTCGGCATTCGGTGTTGATCGGGGTGCGTCGCGGCGGCGGCTTCTGCTCCGCAGAGTCCGGGCTTCAGCCACACATTGGCCTGAAAGTTCGTGAAGCAAACTGGATCGAACAGGTCGCGCATGACCGGCATTACAGGGACACGCCACCGACCGGTCTCGGCTTGAGTCAAACGGCCCGGCAACGGCATCGGAATGCACTTGTCGAGAGCCCTTAGGTTTCGCAGCATGAGCCGCAGGTATCGCATCGCGACGACTGGGCCGGCGACAATTTCTTCGGCTCGGCACTGGCTGTTGGTCGGGATGTGCTTGATCTCGCAGGCGACATCGACCCAGTTGCGAGCGGATTCAGCGACCGTCGCGATGCAACGCTCAACCAGTTCGATGCGATCCAGCGGCGACGAGAACAGCCAGCGGGTTTGGTTGGAGTACAAGTCCGAGAGAGCGACGTGCAATTCGTCGTGCGGCGCGGCGGCTTCGATGGGGCGATCAACTTGCGAGCCAACCGTGCGATCCAGCCAGCGAGTTTTTTCGCCTTGAGTCCGGACAGTCGTCGGGGTGTGAGTTCGCGTGATCATGGGAGCTTCTCGTTTCGATTGTCATTCTCGCAACACGGTGGCGAGAGCCTCGTCGCGGCGCTGAGTGAGGGATTCGTTGAGAGGAGACGTTGCTTGCGACGAGTTCGTTGATATGGGTTCGCGCAGTTGTCGCCGCAAAACTTTTCCGAGGAAGTTGCGAGGCAGATCGCCGGAGACGATCTCGACCAGCTTCGGCCGTTTGTGAGCTGCGAGGTTGTCCTTGCAGAACGCGTCGAACGCCTTGCGGTCGAAGCGGGCCGACGGATTCAGCACGAGCACCGCTTTGACCAGTTCGCCGCACTCGTGATGCGGGACTCCGACGACCGCAGCGTCAGCGACACCGCAGAAGCCGCACAGAATCGCTTCGACATCGCACGGGTAGACATTGAAGCCCGACGTGATGATCAGGTCTTTCTTGCGATCGACGATCTTGACGAAACCATCAGCGTCGATCGTGGCGAGGTCGCCCGTGAACAGCCAACCATCGCGAAGGACCTGAGCCGTCGCGGTCGGATTCTTCCAGTAACCGAGCATGACTTGCGGCCCCCGCACGGCAAGCTCTCCGACCTCCCCGGGGGGCAGCGTGAGTTCTCCGGTGTCGGCGTCGACGATCTTCACGTCGGTATCCGGCAGCGGCAGGCCGATTGTGCCGAGTCGGGCCGTTCCATCGAGCGGGTCGGCGGTCACGCACGGGCTGCACTCGCTGAGTCCATAACCTTCGACGACTTGAGCACCAGAGTGACGTGAGAATTCCTCGGCGATCGCCGGGGCCAACGGTGCACCGCCGACTTGAACGAATTGCAGGCTCCGCGTTTTGAGCGGGTTGGTTCGGAAGATCTCGTTGAGCGACGCCAGCATCGCCGGGACTGCATTAAACATCGTCGGCTTGTGTTGTTCGAGCAGTTGCACGACGACGCGCGGAATGAATCGGTGCAACAGAATCTGCGTGGCGGCCACTGCGGTGCCGCACAACAAATTGCTGATCAACCCGTAACTGTGGAAGAACGGCAAGACGGACAATCCGATGGGGAACTCAACTTGACCTTTAACCCACGCAGCACACTGCCAAGCGTTCGCCACGAGGTTGCGATGGCTCAGCGTCACAGCCTTCGGCGCGCCGGTCGTCCCCCCCGTGGGCAGGATGTAGGCCGCATCGGAAAGGGACGCCGGCACGACCGGTTGGAAGAGCGGTCGGCACAAAGCGAGTTCGTCATGGAAGTCGTGCTGATTCGGTCCATCCACCGGCGGCCAGAACCCCAGCCGACGCATCCGAGCAAATGCGTAACCCAACCGCATCCAACCGGGCAGTCGATCTTGCAGCGTCGTGAAGAAGAGATGCTGCGGACGATAACTCCCCTTGAGCACCAGCGGGGCGAGCAGATCCAGCGCGATCACGATGCGGCAATCGGTCGCGGTCAGCACATTGGCAATCTCAGTCGCTACGCTCAGCGGACTGAGCGCGACTGCGATGCCACCGGCCATCCAGACACCATTGATCGCCGAAATGTATTCCGGCATGTTCGGCATCAAGATGCCGACGCGGTCTCCCGGTCGCAGGCCGAACTTCACGAGCATCGCCGCGACTCGTCGAGCTTGCTCAGCAATCTCGGCAAAGGTCAATTGCTGCTTGTAATACTGACAAGCGATCCGTCGCGGATGAGTCGCTGCCGTGTTGGTCAGGAATCCCCAAGCTGGAAAGTCCGGGTAGCTCAGCGTTGCGGGAACGGCATCCGGGTAATTGGCTAGCCAAGGCTTGGGCAGCGTCTCCGGTTCGACACTTTTCTTGGACACAATGCCATGCCACTGCGTCACCAAGGTGTCGAGTTCATTCAGTCGTTCAATGGCCGACGGCTCGGCCGTGCCAGGCACAAGGGTTCGCATGTCACACCTACCGCGGCCGATTCAACAGCCGTGTTCGGAATGGGTGCACGCACGAACCGCCGGAGGAGGATCAATCTGCGGTCTCGGAGCCGGTCAGCTTCGAGGCCAGACCACTTCGGCAGTGGGTGTGGCGATCAATGTCGATGGTGATGGGAAAGTCCAGCGGCAAATTGATCTGCGATGCTGGGAAGACATGATGTTGTGCATCGCCGCTAGAACCATAACGGCAGAAATAGACGAGACAATTGAGGAAACCTGTCACATCGCATGGATTCCGCTTCAGGCGAAGGCATTTGAGCAAAGTGCCGAGTTGAGTGCGGACAACGGGCCGTGTACCACAGGGCTCATTCGCGCTACCAGACCTGAATCTCCAGCTCCAACTCGACGCCGAATTGCTCGGCGATCTTGGAGCGAGTCAGGTCGATCAGCCGCAGCACGTCATCCGACTTGCAGCCGTCATGTGTGACGACGAAGTTGGCATGGCGATCCGAGATTTCGGCTCCGCCGAGGCGGGTGCCCTTCAGGCCGGCTTGGTCGATCAAGGCTCCGGCACTCTGGCCGCGAGGGTTCTTGAAGATGCAGCCGGCCGACTGGTCGGACAACGGCTGCGTTGCCTTTTTCATGATCCAAATTTTCCGCATCCGGCTCGTGATCTCGTCCGGATCATCCGTCCGCAGCTCAAACGTCCCTTCGAGGATGAACGGCTCGGTGATGCTGCTGGAGCGGTAGCCGAACGTCAGATCGTCGCCTGATCGGGTGACGATTTCCCCTTTGGCGGTCATCGCCGTGACCGAGCGACACGTTTCGGCAATTTCTCCCGATCTGCCCCCGGCGTTGCCGCGGATGGCCCCACCAATAGTTCCGGGGATTCCGGCCAAAACTTCGAGTCCGGCCAGTCCGTCTCGGACGCTGACCGAGATCGCCTGAGACAGCAATGCTCCCGCGCCGACTCGGAGCGTTGTTCCATTCACCGCACATTCCGCGAAGCTGGCGTTGGACAGCCGAATGACTGCACCGCTGACCCCCTCGTCTCGGACCATCAGGTTCGAGCCACTGCCCAGCACATGAATCGGAATACTGTTCTCGTGGCAGCAGACGACGACCTTTTGCAATTCAGCCGGATCGCGCGGCTCCAGAAAGAACTGAGCGGGGCCGCCGAGGTTCATCCACGTCAGCGGAGCGAGCGATTTATCGTGTTGCAGGATGTCGCTGAATGCGTCGAGTAAGCTCATGCTGAATCCGATTGATGTCCCCCGCGCCCATCGTGATGAGCACATCTCCAAGTCGGGCGGCATCGTCTAGTTCGTCCGCCAGCCGGTCAAGCGACGAAACCAAGCGAACCGATTTGCCGCGAGCCGCGAGCCGCGAGGCAAGTTCCGCGTTCGTTTGCTCGGCCGCCTCCGGGCACTTCTCACGAGCCGTGAAGATCGGAGCGAGGAACACCTCGTCCGCCGCGTCGAAGCACTCGGCGAAGTCGTCGAGCAACGCCCGCGTCCGCGACTCCTGATGCGGCTGAAACGCACACAGCAACCGCCGGCCGGGGAACTGTTCGCGAGCCGTCCGCAGCGTCGCCGTCACCGCCGTCGGGTGATGAGCGTAATCGTCGATCAGCGTCACGCCGCGCCACGAACCGAGCACCTCGAACCGCCGCTTCGTCCCACGAAAATCGCTCAATCCCTCGCGAATCGCGATTGCCGAGGCTCCGACGTGATGACACATCGCCGCCGCCGCGACCGCATTCAAAACGTTGTGCCGGCCAGGGATTCGCAGGCTGACTTCCGTGAAAAACGTCTCGCCCCGAAAGATGCGAAACCGAATCCCGCCTGACGTTGGCCGCAGATCCGCCGCCCACCAGTCCGTGCAGTCACGCAGCGAAAACGTCTCGATCTCAGCCAGACTCGAAGCGGCGGCGATGCGCGTCGCCTCGCAATCGCCCCGAATAATCAGGTGCCCGTCCGACGGCAAACGGCTGACGAACTCGGCGAACGCCTCACGCGTCTCGCGCAGATCGTGGAAGAAGTCGAAATGATCCGCCTCGATCCCGGTCAGCACGACATGCTTCGGGCAAAGCGTCAGAAAATTCTTCTGGTACTCGCAGCTCTCGACGACGAACAGGTCGCTCTCGCCCGCCCAACCGGAGACCCCTTTGTCGACCAGTTCCGCCCCGATCACGACGCTCGGCGACAAACCGGCGTCGCGAAGCACACTGGCGACCATCGCCGTCGTCGTGCTCTTGCCGTGCGTGCCGGCGATCGAGATGCCGACGCGAGTCTTCATCAACTCGCCCAGCATTTGGTTGTACGACCACTGCGGGATGCCCAGTCGCTCGGCTTGCTGACGTTCGGGGTTCGAGTCCGTGATCGCCGGGCTGAAAACCAGCAGGTCGGCGTTGTTCGGCAGGAACTCATCGGAGTGACCGCGATGCACTCGGAAACCTTTGCGGCGGAGCAACTCCAATGTGTCGCTCGCCGGCTGCAAATCAGAACCGGACACCATCCAGCCAAGCCCGCCGAGCATCTCGGCCAGAGCCTTCATGCCCGATCCGCAGATGCCGACCAAATGCGCAACGCGAGCCTTGCGAGCCGTCGGCAATCCCGACAACCGCACGCGAGGCACCGCTGCAAATGCCGGAGCACTGATCATCGACTGAACTCCCCTCGTGGCGGACGCTGCCAGCGTCCGGCGCGATTCGCACCGGCCACGCTGCATCACCGCCGACTTCTGGCTGTATCGGTTGTGCAGACCAGACACCATCACCGCCGAGCCTCCTGTGGACAACGCGCGGATCGTAGCGGTTCTGTCGATTCCGGGGAGCACGAGTTTTGTCCGGCCGAAAGCCGTGGGCCGATGGCTGAATGCCGTTATCCCAAACCCAATTCGTAACTGGCGACTCACCCTCAAACTGGCCAGAATCCCGTCCATGAAAAGCGGTGGCGGTTGGAAGGCGATCTGGTATTCGCTGCGGCTCGCGAAGCGAGTCGGCTGGCTGCGGATGTGGCGGGCGATGAGCAGTCGCAACGCCTGCAAAACCTGCGCGCTGGGAATGGGTGGGCAACTCGGAGGCATGGTCAACGAAGGGGGCCACTTCCCGGAGGTCTGCAAAAAATCGTTCCAGGCAATGGCCTCGGACATGCAGTCCGGCATCCGACCGGAATTCTTTGACCGCTACGGCTTCAACGAACTGCGAGCACTCACGTCGCGAGAACTCGAACTCAGCGGCCGGTTGAACGAGCCTCTGTACGCCGGGCCAAACGACAAAGGCTATCGCACAATCTCGTGGGACGAGGCACTCGACAAAGTCGCCGGCAAACTACGCGAGGCAGGGCCGACTCAGAGTTTCTTTTACGCCAGCGGCCGATCCTCAAACGAAGCCGGCTTCCTGCTGCAATTGCTGTCGCGTCTGTTTGGGACGAATTACGTCAACAACTGCTCGTACTACTGCCATCAAGCGAGCGGAGTCGGGCTATCCAGCGCGGTCGGTGCCGGCACGGGAACGATCCGGCTGGAAGACCTCGACGGCTGCGACCTTTACATTCTGATCGGTGGCAACCCAGCGTCGAACCATCCGCGACTGATGCGCAGCCTGATGCAAATTCGGCGGCGAGGCGGCAAGGTGGTCGTTGTCAATCCGGCGAAGGAACTCGGCCTCGTCAACTTCCGCGTGCCGAGCGATCCGTGGAGTTTGTTGTTCGGTTCGGAGATCGCCAGCCAGTACGTCCAGCCGCACATCGGCGGCGACATCGCTTGGCTGACCGGCGTGATCAAAGTCGTACTCGAACGAGGCGGCCTCGACCGCAAGTTCATCGACCAGCACACCGAAAACTTCGAGGCACTCTGCCAGCAAGTCGAAGCGACGAACTGGTCCGACATCGAAGCCAGCTCCGGAGTGAGCCGTGCCAGCATCGAGGAATCTGCAACAACATTCCTCGCCGCGAAGAATGTCGTGATCGGCTGGACGATGGGGATCACGCATCACCTGCACGGCGTCGAGAACGTGAAGATGATCGCCAACCTCGCGCTCGTGCGCGGCATGGTCGGCCGCCCGAATGCCGGACTGATGCCGATCCGCGGACACAGCAACGTGCAAGGACTCGGCTCGGTCGGTGTCACGCCAACCTTGAAGAAAGCGTTGCTAGACCGTTTCGAGCAGCGGCTCGGAGTCAAAGCCCCGACCTCGCCGGGACTCGACACGATGGCCTGCATGGACGCGTCGTTTCGCGGCGAAATGCGAGCCGCTCTGTGTCTCGGCGGCAATCTGTTCGGCAGCAATCCAGATGCACGCTTCGCCCAGGAAGCGATGCAAAAGCTCGACCTCGTCGCGTACCTCAGTACAACGCTCAACACCGGCCACGCCTGGGGCCGCGCGAAAGAAACGCTGATCCTCCCCGTACTGCCGCGCGACGAAGAACCGCAGCCGACGACTCAAGAGTCGATGTTCAGCTTCGTCCGCCTCTCGGCCGGCGGTCCGCCGCGCGTTGCTTCTGCCCGCAGCGAGGTTTCGATTCTGGTTGAAATTGCGCGGCGAGTCCTCGGCGATGCGATCCCCGGATCGCTGAACTGGTCCGACTTGCACAGCCACTCGGCCGTGCGAAAGTTGATTGCCGAGTTGATCCCCGGCCTCGAACAAATCAGCGACATCGACCAAACGAAACGCGAGTTCCACATCCCCGGCCGCGACCTCGCCAGCCGCTCGTTCCCGACGCCGTCCGGCCGAGCGAAGTTCCAAACCGCCTCGTTGCCACCGCCGCCCGATGGCCGAATTCGACTGATGACGGTTCGCTCGGAAGGGCAATTCAATTCCGTCGTCTACGACGAAGAAGATATCTACCGCGGCCAAGAACGTCGCGACGTCATCCTGCTCAGTCAAACTGACATCGACCGCCTCGGTCTCAAACCCGATCAGCGAGTCCGCGTCCGCAGCGCGACCGGCGAGATGCGCTGGCTGTTGGCTCGCCCATTCGACGTCCGCCCCGGCAACGCGATTGCCTACTACCCCGAAGCGAACATCCTGGTCCCGCGCGATGTCGATCCGCAGTCGAAGACGCCCGGCTTCAAATCGGTGCTGGTGGAGATCGTGGCGGAGGTGGAGTAGCCCGGACGCCTGCGTCCGATCTACTTGGCGACTGGCGTCGCTTCGATCACTTTCATCGACTTCCAATGCCCGGCCAGAAACCGAGCGAAGAAGCCGCAACCCAGCACGATGATGTAGATCGTGCAGAACCACCAGCACGCATTCAACCCGCCATCGAACCATTTCAAGCTGACCACCGTCGGCAGCACCAGTAGCGTCCAAGCACAGACGCACGAGAACCACAGCGCGAACCGCGTGTCCCCGGCCCCGCGAATCGCGAATCCAAACACGATCCCCATCGCGTCGAAGAAGCAGTACACGGCAACGAACCGCAACAGCACGATGACCGTCTCGCGCACGACCACGGGATTGACCTGGTTCGGGTCCACGTCGGTCGAGTACGCAAAGTAGGGCTGCAAGATCCACTCCGGCAGCAGCACATAGATTGCCGCGAACGTCAGCATGTATGCGGCCGAGACTTTGAATGCCGTCCAAGTCGTCCGCACCGCCAGCTCAGGACGCCCTTCGCCGATCCGATTGCTAACCAGCGTCGAGACCGCCGTCCCCAAGCCGAGCATCGGGATGAACGCCAGCGCGTTGAGATTGAACGCCAGCGTCGTCGCCGCCGCCTCGGTCTTGCCCAACCGGCCGATCAACTGCGTGAAGACCGCGAAGCTCGCGACATCCAGAAAGAAGTGCATGCCTTGAGGAAACCCGAACTTCACGAACCGCCGAAAGAGATCCCGATCGAACGCTCGGTTCCGCAGCGTGCCGTACTCCGCACGCGGCTTCGCTTGGAACAGCAGCCACGCGAGGATCAGGCACTCCACCGTCTGAGCCAGCACCGTCGAGATGCCGGCCCCACGAATCCCCATCCGAGGGAACGGCCCATTCCCGAAGATCAGCCAGTAATCGCAGAGCACATTGATCGACACGCCGATGACGTTGACCGCCATCACGACTCGCGTCTGACTCCGTCCGCTGAAGAAGCAAGTCATCGCCGCCGTCAGCAGCGTCGGCACGGACGAGAAGCACAGCGTCCCAAAATACTCCGCCTCAAGCTGAGCGATCGCTGGCTCGTGACCAATCATGGCGAACAGCGGACCCGCGAAGAGCGCGATCAAATTGACCAGCACGCCGCCAACCGCCGCAAGATAAATCCCTTGCCACACGGCGGCCGCCACGCGATCGCGCCGGTCAGCACCTTCGTACTGCGCGACGAAGGTGTTCGCGTACTGCACTGTCCCGAAAATCAAGCTGATGATCGTCCAATGCAGAATCCCCGCCGACAGCACCGCCGCCACGGCATCCAGCGAATACCACGTCAAAAAGATTCGGTTGGCAAGGTGCATCACACTGACCGACCCGGAACTGATCATCAGCGGCACCGCGATCCGCAACAGTTCGCGCAGCGATCCGGCGTGTTCAGGATCGTCCGCCGGGACAACGCCGTCCGTCGCGGCGGGTTCGTGTGGCAAGGCGGGTTCGGACATCAGCGGAGGCTCGCGGATAGATCGGTGTGGAGGCGGCGGATTTGACGGCGTGAGCGGCACAGACGCAAGCAAGCGAGCGACGGCCACGAAATTGGTGATTGGCAATTGGTTGTTGGTCATTGGTGATTGACCAACCTCAACTTTACAACTCGCCCCACAAGCTCCTGCCAAGCAATGACCAATAGTTCAATAGCCAATCACCAATGACCAATGATCCGTATCTCATCTCGCTCGGCACGCGCGTCACGACTGGCCTCGCGCGGTTGGAGCCGGAACGGCGCGAACGACATCGGCGATTCGTTCTCTCGCGGCAGCAACGCGATGGCGGATTCAAGGGCCGCGAGGGAGACTCGGACCTGTACTACACCAGCTTCGCCGTGCGCGGACTGGCGGTGCTCGGCGGATTGACGACCGACGAGGCGAAACAGATCGGTCGATTCATCGGCACGTTTGATTGGCGGACGTTGCACGTCGTGGACCTGATCAGTTGGCTGTACGCGGCACTCGTCACGCAGACGTTTGGCGGCCCCGATCCGTTCGCCAATGAACCTACCGATTGGCCGGATCAAATTGCCGCGAAGCTCGAAAGCGTGCG
>CAMAWN010000164.1 GCA_945861865.1 Candidatus Kuenenia stuttgartensis
ACAACTGCGGTGGCGTGCGGTCGGGTTCACTGCGAGCGCCTGCAAGCAAACGGATTCCAACGGCTCGGTGACATCGGGATTGAGTGTGCGGGGGCTTTTCGGATCGCGTTCGTCAACGAGCTTTCGATAGCCTTCGATTTGCTCTAGGACTGCATCACGACGCCATTCAAACGGCCACGGATGACGCCCCGTCAGCATCTCGTAAAGGATCACACCGAGCGCAAAAACGTCCGTCCGCTCGGTGACGCGATGCCCTTGATCCCAGAGTTGTTCTGGAGCCATGTATTTTGGGGTGCCCTGACCGCCGGACTGTTTACCAGAGATCATTTCCTGGTCGGTCGCCGCCATTCCGAAATCGGTGACGTAGGTCTTGTCCTGCCTGTCGATGAGGATGTTGCTCGGCTTGAGGTCACGATGCACCAAGTCGGCCTTGTGCGCCGTGGAGATCGCATCAACGACTGGCAACAACAATTTAACGGCTTCTAGGGGTGTCGGGCGATGTTGCTTGAGCCAACTCGCAAGGTCTTCCCCGTCAATGAATTCGTAAGCGATATGGTCTGCGCTGGCTTCAAGAACACGCACGATGTGGGGATGGTTTAGCCCTCCCGCAACACTTGATTCATGGAGAAGTGACCCACACTTCGAGTCCGTCGTCGGCTTGAATAACAGTCGCTTGAGGGCAACGCGGCGATGTTGCTCGTTGTCTGAGGCGAGGTACACGCAACCAAATCCGCCACGCCCAAGTTCCTTGTCGAGCGTGTACTTGCCGTAAGTGCTCGGCAACGGAATTGAATGATTTGGTTTTTGTTCGGCGGTTGTGTCATCGAGGCATTTCAATGCCTCTTCAAAACTCGCGAGGCTGAGTTCAGAGAATCGGTTCAGATAATCGTCAGCTAACGGGTTCTCGCCGCCAGCACGGCGGTATTCGAGATCAATCGGAATCAAGCGATGCAGAAGTTGCCTTCGGCGTTCTTCATCTGTTCCAGCCTCGACCACATATTCCTCAAGGCACGGAGGCGAAGCACCGGCTCGGACGGCTTGCCAAGCCTTGTCGAAGCGGTCGCGAATCGGGTCGATCCATTGGTTGTCTTCGGACATGGCTGTGTCACTCGTCGGAGTTCACGCTGTCTGCGAACACCTGTTGCCATTTGGGAAGAATTCGCTCTTTGATCTTTTGTCGAATTGTCTGGACTGACCAGCCGGTGGCTGCCGCGATGTCTCGATTCGCAAAACCGGCGTACCATTGTTCGGCGATGTCTCGCAAATCATCAGGCAAGGCATTGAAAAAGTGCGAAAGTAAATCTTTGAGGGTCGCCTGCTCTGCTGGTCCAAAAGCGGAATCGACGATCTGTGCGAGTCCGTCCAAACTCGACGAATCGCCGCCACCAGCCGGAAACTTCAACTCCGATTCGCCCTGCACACGGACTTGTTTCGCATTCTTCCCGCGAGGGAAGCGGTTCGCGGCCTTGCGCGCGGTGATGAGTGTCAGCACGGCGAACAAGTGTTGGCGGTTTTCCAAGCGAGGGACTTTGCCAGCTTTGAAGCTGCGATAGAAGCCCCAGAATGCCTCTTGAGCCACATCCTCGTCTTCCATTTCCGCGCGTCGCCCACCGCCAAGTTTCTTGTGCGCAAGATTCACGAGAATCGGCCAACACCGCTGCCGCAACATTTCTAACGCCTGTTCGTCGCCGTCCTTGAAGGGCGAAATCAACTTGGTGAATGATCCGCCGGACGACATGCGACGAACTCCCGAACTGAAACAAGGCAGACTGGCAGCCAGACCCTCGAACTTTAGCAGGTTGCAAGCCCGCACCGCATCAAGCAATCGGGCGGCCGATTGTATGACGCCCCTTGTGCTTCGCAATCAGATTCAAGTGATTGCCGTCGAGGAACTGCGTACGGTCGCGGACCAATGACCGCTTTTTCTCGACTTGTTCCAAATTCGAGGCAATTGCTTGTCGCGCCTGCGGCGGAGTTGCGGATTGACTGATTGTGGGATGCGAGAACGGACTTGATCTTGGCCGCAATCAATCCTGGTCGTCGAAAAGCCAGCCGTCACCAAGTTGGCCTTCAATCCACGAGACCGGACAGTCCGGCTCGCTCGTTGATTGCCAAACCGTGTGGCCGCCGATCTGAAGGAAGGCTGCAATGTACGTCCTCATCCGTAAACCAGATGAGCGAGTTGGATTGGAAAGCGACGGCAATTTCACCGAGGTCAAGATGAGTTCGTTGAGTCTGCTTGGCGAAATGTTGGCAAGGCCACCGAGCTATCCACAAACCGGCATCCCCGTGGCGGAACTGCGGGAAGCGTTGGCGCGAATCGAATCTTGCGCGGAGGTCACGGATAAACGCCTTTTAGAGATCAGTGCCTACCATGACGGTTTCGTCGTGATGACGACCGGCATGCAGGTGGCTCCGCTTTGTGGCGGGGGATTCAAAGTGCTGCTGAAGAAAACTGAGCAAGAATGGGAGATCGTGGAGTCGTGCCGTTGGATTTCGTAGTTTGCCGGTCGCTGGCCCGATGATGCTCAGTTTGAACTTGTCGTCGTATCACATCTTTGTTGCTGGAAGGGACTCCGCTCCATGATCATTCTCAGAAATCCGGAACCGGACGAGACGTTTGTGATTTCAAAGGGAACTAAGGAACTGGTCACGATCAGTGGCGTTCGGCGTGGCAGCGGTGAACTCGGACTCGCCATCAATTTGGCTCCTGACGTCAGGATGTCCCGATCGCCGTTAATTCCAGTCGAAGAAGAGCCGCCTGTGGATCAGTTCGCGGACTTCTGGCCGATCCTGTCGCCGCCGATCGTCCCCAGAGAAGTTGTGACGGCCAAGACAGTCCTTGACGTTTTTCAGCGGGCATTCCTGCCGGCCGAGTTTGATTACGAAGGAGACGTACTGGTCTCGCTGCACGGTGGCATGACTGTAAACGTCCTTTTGGTCACGGGCGGTCCCTATCTGAAGCTTGTGATGACATTCGCCTTGCGAGCGGATGCCGACGAACTTCTCAAACTCAGGATGGTCAATCGCCTCAATCGCATGACGAATGGCGTTTTCACAATTCCCCAGTTGGAGACATTGATCGCCGTCCGTTTTTTTCAGTACCCCAACGGTCTCGTGCCCTACCAACTGGTGGAGGCCGTACAAGACTTCGCCCAGGACATCCGCAACAGTCTCGCCCGAAATGACGATGACGCGCTCGTCTGCGACTTACCACCGGAATGGCTGGTCTGAATGCGTCGACGAAAGGAGTCGTGTCACATGCCGCGAGGTATTCCCAAGATCGGCGTTGGCCGCGCGTCTCAGCTCAAGGCTCGTGCGGCGAAGAGAAGCCGCGAACCGATGAGTGTCGTTCAAAACGGTGATCGTCAGCAGGACCATCGAAAAGCTCGTCGTATGGCCCGCGCGCAGCTCAAACATTTGCGGCGATTGTCTTGCGAAATCGAGGAAATGCTTGTGCTCGTTGAGCAATGGCAAAAGTCGATCCACGATCAAACCGAGCAAGACGAACAGCGACAGGTGGAGGCTCCCGTTCGATTTCTCTGAAAGGATGCAGAGATGGCTTTAGTCATTGCAAGGAAAACGAAACAGAAGACTGTTTTGATCTTGAATGGTCAGATCATTGCGGAAATTGCCATCGGCCAAATCCACGGCGAGACGGTTCGACTTGTGATCGATGCGCCTCCCGAAGTGGAGATCTGGCGCGAAGAGCTGTTCCGACGCAGCGGCGAGCAAGATTAACCGACGTTCTTTGGTGAGTGACGATGAGTCACCCCAATCCAACGTCGCTGGTCCGATCAGATGTCCTGTCGTGGATCGAGAAGACCGACTTCTCGGCGACATGGCGACGGCTATTTGAATCTCATTGTCAGGAGGCTCCAAATGCGTTTGGCTTATTGGTTCTCAGAACTGAAGACTGTTTTCTCGTCGGCACGATTTTGGAAACCGCGTCGTTTGCGAAAGAGGCTGCGAGTCTATGTCGTGCCGTGTCAGCTTGAACTTCTCGAAACTCGAATTTTGCTGAGCAGAGATTCGGGGCTTGGCCCTGAGTTGCGCATCAACTCGACAACCGATGGCGGTGCTGTGCCATTCTTTCATGGCGGACTTTACCCGGTATCGGGCAGCCAGTTCGCCGTGAAGTTGGATAGCGACGCGAACGGAAACTTCGTTGCGGTGTGGCAGGGACCGAACCGGGACGGACGTGGAACATTTGACGTCTTTCTTCAGCCATTCGATATCAATGGCCGACCGGTTGGTTCCGAGGTTGTCGTCAACGCCGAGTGGCATGGGCAGCAGACGAACCCGGATGTGGCTGTCGCGCCTGATGGCCGAATCATCGTGGTTTATGAGCACACCAATGACGACCAGGCCGGCGGTCAGTTCAACTCGCTGACGAGCATCTCTGCTCAACTGCTCAATCGCGACGGGACTCCGATCGGTGAACCCATTCAGGTTGCCTCCACGCCTGCTCGCAGTTGGGCACCGGGTGTCGGCGTTACTCGCGATGGGTCGTTTGTGGTGACGTGGACCAACCAATCAGCGGACGGATCGAGCGCGGCGATGCTTGCGCGACGGTTTGATTCGTCGGGCAGGGCGCTGAGTGACGAGTTCCGCGTCAATACGACGCCGCTCAACAGCCAAGTTCTTCAGGTTTCCAATTCGATGGCCATGAATGACGCGGGAGCGTTCGTGGTCGTCTGGTCTAACTTCGGTCCCGACGGAAGTGATCAAGGCGTGTTTGGGCAAAGATTCAATGCGCTCGGCGAGCGAGTTGGCGGCGAATTCCGCGTCAATACGACAACGTATGACGCTCAATTAGGGCCGAGAGTCGCGATGGATAGCTTGGGCCGATTCATGGTCACATGGACCAGTCGTTTGCAAGACGGCAGCGGCTGGGGCGTTTATGCGCAGCGATTCGCCGCCGACGGAACTCCGGCTGGCCCTGAATTCCTTGTGACCAATACGACACAAGGGGAACAGGGAGTGTCGGATATCACGGTGGATGGCGACGGCCGGTACATCATCACTTGGAACAGCGATCATGGAAGCGATCTCGACGTTTACACTCGGCTGTTCGCTGCGGATGGCACGCCCCTTGGCGATGAGGTTCGAGCGAACCAGACAACAACCTCCACTCAATTTCTTCCAGCGGTCGCATTCGGCAAGGACGGTCGCTATTTCGTCGCCTGGACCAGTCTTGATCAAGATGACGCGGGTTACGGCGTTTACGGCCGCCTGGCGGGAGTGATCGAAGCGATCCCCACTCTGCCGAACTTCGTGAAGGTCAGCGTCGATGACTCCGGCAATCTGACTCTGAACGAAACCGGCAGTGTGACCAACCACCTCACAGTCACTCGCAACGCGACGACGAATGAGTTCGTGGTTGCCTCCACATTCAATGAACTCAGCACCGATGGGCTGACGGCTCGGAATAACATCCACGTCGCCGCCGCCTCGGTGACGGGTGGACTCATCGCCCACCTGGGGTTGGGGCACGACCGACTGGATTTTTCGCGCATCGCGCTATCGGCCACCGTGTCAGGCGACGCGGGGAACGACACGATCCTCGGCGGTGCTGGGAACGACTCCATCGACGGTAGAGAGGGGAACGATTCGCTGATTGGGAACAACGGCAATGATCGGCTTGATGGTGGTGACGGCGACGATTTCGTAGACGGTCGGGACGGAGATGACTCGGTCGGTGGTGGCATCGGTTACGACACGGTGCGCGGTGGTTCTGGCCGTGACCTGCAGTCCGAGTCCACGAACGCCGCGCGCATCAACGTCAGTGCGAGCACCATCACGGGACTTGGATCAGTGAATCGAACGACCGAAAGGATCAACTCGGACATCGAAGGCATTCAACTTGTCGGCGGCGATCGTGAACAGTTCTTTGAGGCGACGGCTTCCAATCGTCCGGTGACATTGCTCGGCGGCGCGGGGAGTGACACTCTGAAAGGTGGCCGCGATGACGACCAGTTGTTCGGGGAGTCGGGTCGTGATGAGTTGGACGGGGGACTTGGAAACGACACGCTCAGTGGCGGCGATGATCGCGACAACGTGCTCGGCGGTGATGGATTGGACTTGCTGATCGGCGGCGACGCGAATGACACGCTCGACGGCGGTAGCGGGAACGACACGCTACGCGGCGAGGCGGGGATGGATTTACTGCGAGGCGCGGCCGGCAACGATTCACTCGACGGTGGCGACGACGCCGACACGCTGCTGGGCGAAGCTGGCAATGACACATTGCTGGGTGGAGCCGGTGCGGATTCGCTTGATGGTTCCATTGGGAACGACCGTCTGGCAGGTGGACTCGGCAATGACTTCCTCGAAGGCGGTAACGGCAACGACAGCCTGCGCGGCGGCGAGGGGAGCGATTTTCTCGCAGGTGACGCGGGCAATGATGTCGTCATCGGCGAACTGGGAACCGACATCCTCACGGGCGGTCTCGGCAGAGACACGCTCACCGGCGGCATCGGTTCGGGCATCGCTGATGCTGGCGATAACGTCGAGGCGAATGACCGTCGCGATGTCACCGACGAAATGTCGTCGCTGACGGACGACTGGCGTGTCGATACGTCGTTGACGCTCGAAGACATGGGACAGCGACTGAGTCGGCAGACCATGACCGGCGCGACGATCATCGTCCACGGATTTCAATTGACCGAGGATGGTGATGCCCTGCTGCCGCTGGCGCGTGCGATTCGGGATCGCGCGGACTTAGCGGCGAACGGTGGTGTGTTGACGAAGAGACTCGGATCATCCGACCGCGATAGTGACGGACAGAGTGCGTGGCTACTGGATGACGACGTGGTGAATGTTGGCCCGAACCGCGACGAACAACGATTGGATGTTCGATTCGACTCGGTTCAATCGGTCATACCGTCGTCGAGCGAACAAGGACTGAGCGGGCACGTCGTCCTGTTGTTCGATTGGGGCAAGGAATCGAACAACCTCTCCTCCGGCTGGACGGAAGCCGAAGGGGATGCACTCTTCAGCCAATTGATCGCACTCGGATTGGTCCATCCCGAACAGCACACGAGCGTGCCGCTGCACTTCATCGGCCATAGCTTCGGAGCCGCCATTGTCAGCGAAGCAGTCGAACGCCTGGCGAGTTACCAAGTGCCGGTCGATCAGGTGACGTACCTCGACCCGCATGACTTTGACCAAGGCTTGCTCTTCGATGGTGCTCAGGCTCAGTCAGTCTTGGGGAAACCCACTGGTTACGGAGCGACTGTTTGGGACAACGTCGCGTTCGCAGATGCGTACTTTCAAACGCGCGGGGAAAACGGCGGCCTCGCTCCAGACGCCATCGTGCCGCTCGGACGTCCAATCCCCGGCGCGTGGAACTTTTTCCTGAACAACTCTGACACTCCAACGACGCTCGCCACGGCCACCGTGCTTCCCAACAACGGGAACACTGAATACGGCAGCTTTGACGCCGCAGGAGATCACAGCTTCGTTTGGAACACGTTCTATCTGGCGTCGGTGGCGGTGCGGCCTTTGCGGCGGACCAGTCAGACCGGAAGCACCGTCGAGCATCTCTCCGAAGACCGCAATGGAAACAACCGGCTTGATCTCGGCGAAGATTTGGACGGCGACGGGAGACTCACGAAGACGTTTCCAGCTCCGAAGACCGACTTTCAATTCACGTCGATTGCCAATGCGGAAGGCACAATGGGCGGCTATGGCCTCAGCCGCGTCGCTGGCGGCAGCAGCGTGCGACAAGAGACGACATTCGCCCCCAATTTCTTCGCGGTCGGGCAAGACCCTCAGCAACCGCAACAGACTCCCGATTGGAACTCGCTCAGCATTTCGAACGGCGACTTCGCACACGCTGGCGCATTTCCCGATCAGCAACCGGATGACATCCCCGGCTGGAATCAGCACAGCACGCCGATCGGCAACGACGAAGGCTCGGCTCGCGATGGGTTCCTGCAATTGGGAGTTGATGCCGCGTATCGCACACATAATCGGCAGTATGTTCCGACCACTGCCGCGTCGGTTGAATTCCAATTCCAACGCATGTTGATCACCACGATCCCACAACTTTCCGATGAACTGGAAGTCCGCCTCGGTAACAACGTGCTGGGGCGAGTGCGACTGGATGCGAAGGACACGGCGTTTGGCTCGAAGTCCTTCTCGATTCCAAACGAACTTCTCGGCACGATTCAGACGCTGACGTTCGCGATCGCTTCGGGTGACCGCCCCGTTCGCTCGGAAGTGCGGATCGACGACATGTTGTTCCGGTAGTCGTGCGCCAATGACACACTCGACGCAGGCGGCGACAGCCTGACCGGCGGCTCGAAAAAAGGTTCGCTTGTCGGAGGTGCGGGCCGAGACTTGTTGATTGGCTGCCTCGGTGCCGACACGCTCGGCGGTAATGCCGGAGATAATATCCTTATTGGCGGCACCAGTTCGCTCAGTAGCAATGTCGCCGCCTTGAATGCGGTCATGGCCGAGTGGACCAGCGTAAATAGCTACGCAACTCGCGTGGCCAATCTCCGCAATGGCGGCGGTGCGAACGGCTCAACGAAGCTCAACAGCATGACCATTCAAAACGATTCGTCCGCCGCAGACCGGCTGACGGGCAGCAGCGAATTCGACTGGTTCTTCCAATCCAGCAGCGACGTGCTCGTGGACTTCAAAGCTGGTGCTGGCGAACTCAAGACTGCGATCTGAATCTTCATTTCAGACTCAAATCGTGACAGCAGAGTCGAGTTCTACGAAGCTTAAATCGTGAAGAGCAGATGATGGTCACGGACTGGTATGCTCAGTCCGTGCTCTTCCAAGTCTCCGCCATTCCCGACAATGACCGAGGCCCGCGATATGCCGAGGCGGTGTTGAATTCGTTTCACGAAACCAATCGTGAGCGGCGATGGGTGTGTTTGGAATTTGGCTCGTATCAAGGCTCGGTGGGACTCTTCGTGCGAGTGCCTGCGGAGTTGGTGGCGACATTCACGCATGACTTCGCCGACGCCTATCCCGGCTGCACGCTCACGGCGTTGCCTGATGAAGTTCACGACACGGCAGGACACGTTTGGTCGGCAACGCTGCGACTTTCTCCGGACGTGTTTCCGCTGAAGACCCATCGGCAATTTGAAGACTTGTTGCATCGCGAACTGGCTGATCCACTGGCGGGATTACTCTCCGCGCTGCGAGTGGATGCCAGAATCGCACTCGTCATTCGGCCGTGCCGAGCGAGTTGGTATCGCTCGGCAAACAGAGCCGTCGCTCGAATTGAGCGAGGCTTTACCTGGGATCGGCTGGCGCACTGGTACGCAAAGCGGGCGAGAAGTCAGCGGTGGTTTGTTCGAGGCGTCGCTTGGATCGTCGGCTGCTTGGCTCACCACGCCAAATCGTCCCATGACGTGGCCGACGCCCGCGATAAGTTGAGCAAGCATCTCTTTGAGACACAGCTTGTTCTGACAATCCGCTGCGTCCAGAGCGAAGAGACGGTGGCTTGCGACACACTAAGTCAACTCGCCGGCGCGTTCGGACGGTTCACCTCGCACCGAGTCGCCTTTGGGATGTCCAAGCTGGGACGCGGAATCCCAAAGCGGAGCGGACGCGGCTTTCTCTTGTCGGCCGAGGAACTCGCCACGCTTTGGCATCCGCCGACCGCGAATGTCCGCACCGCGAAGCTGCGAACGGCACCGTTCCGAGAGTTAGAACCCCCGGTCATGCTCCCCGCAAAGGAAAGGGAGCCGGGCGTCACGCTGTTGGGGCGAGTGAAGTTTCGGGGCGAGCGGCAGCGGTTCGGCATTCGTCTCGACGATCGGCGACGGCATCTCTACGTCGTCGGCAAGACCGGCATGGGCAAGAGCACGCTGCTGCTCAACATGCTGGTGGACGACATTCAATCGCGACGTGGCGTGTGCTTGGTTGATCCGCACGGCGACTTGTCCGAAGCACTGCTGGAACTGATCCCAAAGCATCGCACCAATGATGTGATCCTATTCGACGCTGCCGATCGCGAGCACCCGGTAGCTTTCAACCCGCTCTCGTGCCGTGATCCGATGCAACGCCCACTGGTGGCAGACGGTGTTCTGACCGTTCTCAAGCGGCAATTCGGCGAGTTCTTTGGGCCTCGCATGGAAGACATCCTGCGAAACAGTTTGCTCGCGCTGTTGGAATCGCCGGGATCAACGCTCGTTAGCTTGCAACGGTTGCTGACCGACGCCGGCTTTCGGAAGACTATCACCGGCCGTGTGACCGATCCCGCCGTTCGCCACTTCTGGCTGAGCACGTTCGCCAGTTGGAACGCTCGCTACCGAATCGAAGCCATTGCTCCCGTCGAGAACAAGATTCGCCAATTCCTCAGCAATCCGATCCTGCGAGCAATCATCGGACAGAGCCATTCCACGATCGACCTTCGGAACATCATGGATCGGGGCGATGCGATCCTGATTGTGAACCTGTTGAAAGGCCGTCTCGGCGACGAGACCTCGCGGTTACTTGGTTCGCTGCTCGTCAGCAGTCTGCAACTCGCGGCGATGAGCCGAGCGGAAGTGCCCGAAGCAGCACGCCCCGACTTCTGCATCACGATCGACGAGTTCCAGAACTTCGTCTGCGATGGCAACGGCACGTTCGCAACGATCCTCTCCGAAAGCCGCAAGTACCGGACACCGTTCGTGCTCTCGCATCAGTTTTTGGATCAGTTGGATGAAACCACGCTCGCGGCTGTTTTCGGCAACGTCGGTTCGATGCTCTGCTTTCAAGTCGGTGCGGAGGACTCTGAGATGCTTACCAAACAACTCGGCGGCGACGTGACCGAAAGCGACCTGATGAACTTGCCAAAGTTCACAGCCTACCTGCGGCTCCTGATCGACGGCCTGCCCTCGCGGCCGTTCTCCATGACGACTCTGGAGCCAGCGAAATATCGCCAGCAACGAGCTGACGCCATTCGCCGCGCCTCCCGCCAACACTTCGGCCGCCCCGCCGCCCAAGTCGAACGAGAGTTGCAAGCCGCCTACGAAGCATGACTCCACGTCAACACGGCAGTTTGCCTTCGTTACGACAAACTCAAGTCGTGGCATACTCGCTCCGGTCGTTCCTTTTCACTCACCGGAGACAAAGCCATGAAGCGAATCGAAAGTATGAGACATCTTGAGGAGTACGGAATCATTCCACTGACGGGCGAGTCCGACGCTCACATGTACCGCATCCTTTGCGACGTAACCCAGCAAGGGCAAGCGATCATCGAACGCACGCTCGGAATTCAGATCACCCCTGCGGAGAATTGGAACTCAGGCGGCGCGAACGACCCGCATGTTGGCTCGTTCCTGCTCCCCAACGAGTTTGTTTCCTCGCTCGCGGTGTTCTGCCTTCTCAGCAACACGATGGTCACGGAAGTGTGGCTCATGAAGGACGGTTCGGTCATCGGCTTCGGGGTCGAAGACGTCGCCGAGAAAGAGCAATATCGGCAGCGTTACCGAGACCGACTCCACAAGATTTTCTACGCACGTTCGAGTGATCGGAACGTCCATCAAATGTCAGGCAGGACCGCCTGACGACCGGCCCTCTTCTTCGGAAGGGGGCCTTTGCTGAGCGGCTGACAACTCGCGCCAGTTGATGCTTTCGACTAACATCAGGTTCTGTGCCTCTATTCGAGAACCCCACGAACATCTCCGGCCCCGTGTTGTCTTTGACCGACCTCAACGAGCGGCAATCGGTGGAGTCGTCTGTCACGCGCCAGTTCGCGTCCCAAGTCCGACCGGCGATGCAGAGATTGCTTGGTTTTACGGATGAGCCCACCACGGCGACATCCACGGGCTGTGTGCAGGCTCACACAGCGATTCATCGGTTGCGTCCGCCGGTCAAAGCTCACGGCGGCAAGTATTATCTCGCGCGGCAAATCGTTCCGATTCTGCTCGGTGTCCGTGAACGGATCAGCGAATATCTGGAACCGTGCGCGTTCGGAGCGTCGGTGTTTCTCGCCATGCCGCGCAGTCAACGTGAGATTCTTGGCGACATCAATCCAGATGTGGTGGCTCTTTGGAGTGTGCTTTCCGACGAACGATCCGCGTCGGAGTTGGCCCAACGTCTTTCCACGATCGCGTATTGCCAAAGCAACTTTGAGGAAGCTAAGCAAAGAGTCGGTGAGACGATGCTGGATCGTGCCACGTCCTTTTTGGTCCGTTGTCGCTTCTCTCGCGGCGGCCTGGGTAAGTCCTTCGCGTGGTCGGAGCGACTTCGTGGTGGGCGGCCAGGAGACGAGAACGCTTGGGAAACGTTTCGACAATCCGAACTCCCGCGAATCATCGCTCGCGCCAAGGGCGTGGAAGTCACCAACGATCCGTGTTGGTGGACCGTTTGGGAGAGCCGGCAAAAAATCCACAGATTGGTTTACGCCGACCCGCCGTATATGCCGCAGACTCGCTCGGCCAAGACCGCCTACGGGCCACATGAAATGACGCCGCTGCAACATTTCTGGTTGGTTGCAGGGCTTCGATCGCATTCTGGCCCGGCAGCAATCAGCGGTTATCGCTGCCCGGAATATGACCGGTGGCTGCACGACTGGCGGCGATTCGACTTCGAGATGCCGAACAACGCCGGCCAAAACAAACGCAAACAGCGTCGCACCGAATCGCTGTGGATCAATTGGTGAGTGGGGACAATCAATGGTTGCAGCTCAGTTATTTTCACTTTGACGGCTCAGCGTTTTTGCGGCACTCTGGCTTCCTTTTCTTCATACTTGGTCAAATCCGCGAGATCACCGGCTCAAGAGTCCCGTCGATCCGATTGGTTGGAGCCACTGACGGATGCCGTGAATCGACTCACGGATGAAGTCCGTGTCGTGCGAGATGTTCTGGATGAGACTCGCGAGGACTTGCAATGGGTGACACAGAACGGCATCCCCGACCATCACGGTGAGCATCCGCAGATCGTCCGCATGGCTCGCGATCCGCTTGAACCGGATGCGAATGAGTTGCTTGAAGTCCTCACGTCCACCGTCGCGTCATCCAACTCGTCGGAACTCGCGCCCGAAATGTTCGACGAGCTCGTATCTCAGATTGCGGAAGTCGTCACGGTCGTCGGGCAGGAGCAGGTCAATCTTCTTCTGTCCGCGCTGGACGACGCATGGCCCAAGGTTTTCGCCGCGATCAAGGCATCATCGTCCGTGACGCCGAACGCCGATCAGGAATCGACCGCTCCGCCGTCTTCACAGCCATCAACGTCACAGGCTGTGGCCAAGCCGTCCGAAACGCGGAGCCTGTTCTGATTCTGTCCCAATCCGTCACATGGCGAAGGAGCAATTCTTTCATCCCGAATCGGCTGATCTTCTCAGAACGCTCGATGAGGCCGCTCACCGCAGCGGCCTGAGCCGCGGGCAAGCGTTTGATGATTTCTTGCACATGCTCGTGTGCAGTCTCTCCGGCGGACGGAT
>CAMAWN010000165.1 GCA_945861865.1 Candidatus Kuenenia stuttgartensis
GCTGACCGGAGGCAAAGGCAAGGACTCACTCAACGGCGGAGAAGGCAACGACGCGATACGCGGCGATGACGGCAACGATTCGCTCGTCGGAGGCACCGGCAACGACACGTTGCTGGGCGGCATTGGCAACGACACATTGCGCGGCGGAGCCGGTAACGATGTTTGTCTCGGTGAGGACGGAGCCGATCTCGTGATCGGCGACGAAGACACCGACATCCTCGCCGGCAACGGTCGCCGTATCGGAGGTGCCGACCGCGGCGACAGAGTCCAAGCCGAATCCACCATCGAGATTCTCGCCGGACTGTTCTCGGACCTTCTTCCGTGGGCCAACCTGTTGTACTGAGGCGACTCACATGCAGAGCGTTTGAATTCTTCCCACTACCGAAGTTCATCTCGGTGGTTCCCGCTCTTTTGCACTATGTCAGACCTGAGTTTTCTCGAAGTCTTCGATTAGTGCAGAAGCGCGGGAACCACCGACGCAAGATCGGTCGCGAGACAATCACGCGTTCTCGCTCGCGCGATTGTGCATCAGACCGATGCGGTTCCTTTCTCCTGGCGAGCAACTCTTGATAGGTTGTGCTCGTCTTGATCGCCCATCAAGGCACACATTCGATGGCAGAGTCCCGTTAGCGGAGATGATCGGCAATGCGATTTCCGTGTCCTCACTGTCAGGTGATGATCGACGTTGTTGAGCTGGCACTCGGCAGCGACGTGCAATGTCCGCAGTGTGGCAGCAGTATCAGCAGCGAGATGGCCGCGACGATTATCACGCTGCCGCCGAGTGGGGCAGATTTGCAACCTGCCGAGCCTTCCGATGAATCAATGTCCGGGCAAATTGAAAACCTGCCCCACAGATCGCGGCCGCAGCTCAAAGAGTTCTTCGGACGGTTTCAATTGTTCGAGAGACTGGGGGGCGGGAATTTTGGGGAAGTCTTTCGGGCCTATGATCCGAGTCTCGACCGAATTGTCGCCTTGAAGCGTCCGCATCGACGCGCGCCGCCGAGGAACGATGCGGAAAGGCAACGACTGACCGATGAAGCTCGACGTTTCACGACCGAAGCTCAAGCGGCCGCGCAGCTCCATCATCGGTTTATTGCCGGCGTGTACGAGGTCGGTGAGGTGGAGGGCCGACCGTACTTCACCGCCGAGTACGTTCGCGGCATCGACCTGGCGAAGTTGATTGCTGGCGAGAAGGAGGCGAGGCGGTTGTTGCCGGTGCGGCAAGTCGCGCAATTGTGCGGTCAAGTGGCCGAGGCTCTGCACGCCGCGCATGAAGTCAAGATCGTGCATCGCGACTTGAAGCCGGCGAACATTTTGGTCGGCGAAGATGGCCTGCCGCGCGTCATGGACTTCGGCATGGCGAAGCGGGAGTCGGCAGCCGAATTCGTGGTGACTCAAGCAGGGACCGTGCTCGGTTCGCCGGCGTACATGTCGCCGGAGCAATGGCAGGACAGCAGTTCGGTCGGACGGGGCACCGACATCTGGGCATTGGGTGTGATGTTGTTCGAAATGCTGACCGGGGAGTTCCCTTTTCGAGCCTCTCGCGACAACGTGCGGTTGAAAGACCAAGTCCTGCACGACGTTCCACCGCCCCCGTCCCAGCTCAACAGCCAAGTCCCCGCCGACCTCGACACGCTCTGCCTGAAGTGCCTGGAGAAAGACCCGCAGAAGCGCTATGCCACAGCGAAGGAATTAGCTGACGAATTGGGACGCTTCCTGAATGGTGAGCCAATCCTCGCGCGGCCCATTAGTAACGTCGAAAAGTTCTGGCGCTGGTGCCTCCGCAAGCCAGTTGTGGCTGGGTTGTCGGCCGCTGTTGTGGTCTCGGTTTTGGCCGGGGTGATTGCGACCACCGTCTTTGGACTTCGCGCGGTTGCTGCCGAACAGAAGAGAGTGCTAGCACGGCTCGACGGTGTTTTGGATGCTGAGGTATCGGGCGTCTCTACGCTGCTGAAAACGATTGATTTCAACGAGCCGGCAATCAGACAGCGGGTTCATAAGCTAAGCGAAACCCCTGACTTCTCACCGGCAAAGCGACTGCGTTTGGAATTGGCTTGGCTCCAATTCGATCCGTCTCGTGCTGACGATGTCTGTCGGCTCTTGCAGACGGTTGAACTTCGTGACATTGCCCATGTCAGCGGTTTGATCCCCAACGACGCCAAAGAGGCTGTGGATTTGCTTTGGGCGACCGTTGAAGACAACACAGCTGATTCGCAGATCAGATTTCGCTCCGCTTGTCTCTTGGCACAGCTCGCGCCTCCCGATGACTTTGGACCGACGCTACACCGCTGGAAGCAATCGGCCGATGCAGTCGGAGATCAACTCGTCGAACAGATCGAGAAGACGCCCGATCAACTCGAACCAATCAGAAAACTGCTGTTCCCACTTCGACGTTTACTGCTTCCAAGGCTCGCAACACTGGCGCAGCAAGCTTTGTCGAGCGAGCGGCAACGAACTCAGGCGATTTACTTACTAACGGACTTCGCGGCCGATGATCCAACGGACTTGGCAAATGCGATAATGGATGCGAGTCCGACGGCGTTCAAGGCTTTGCTGGATCAGTTGCGCCGACATGAGCCGGCTGGTAAAGAGGCCCTTCAAGAGTTGTTGCGGAATCTGCAAACGGCCGATGTTGAAGAGCAAGTCTTTCATGAGTTGCTGGAAATCCACTTCAAGGACGAGAACTCGGGCGATGCAACGAATCGTGGCCGAGTACCGCAGCACATTGACCAAGTCCGCCTTGGCCAGCGTGAGCAGCTCAAGAAGCTGGTTGCCCAGTTGACCAAAGACCGAATTGCGGAACGCGAAGCCCGTGTCTGCATCGCCCTTTTCCTTCTCGGCAACCGGGATGAATGCCTCAATCGACTTCAGGGCGCGGTTGATCCCAGAACACGGACATTTTTGATCCACAACTTTCAGCCGCTAGGAATTCCGGCCAAGACATTACTGACGCTGCTTGACGAAGCCAAAGACGCATCGGTTCGCAAATCGTTAATGGAGTCGCTCGGTGAATACCCGTCGTCGGAGTTCTCAGACTCCGATCATGCCGATCTCGTGACGAAGCTGTTGGTGGATTTTGAATCGTCGCCTTCGGCCGTCGTTCATTCCGCCGCAGAATGGCTGCTGAAGCGTCTCGGAGCCTCGAAGGAACTGAAACAGACCCAGGATCAACTCAGTGCTCTTCACACGACAAAGCCCGCCGACGGAGCAGATTGGTATTCGACTGCTGAGGGACACACGATGGTGGGTTTCACATTCTCTCCCTCGACGGAAGATGTCACGAATTCCTGGGTTTTCCCAGTAGAAGAGCAGCGAATGTGGCGGATGAACAGTAAGCCCGATGGGACGCCACTCCCCGCGATCCTGACACCACCGTGGCGTGTTCAAAAGCCAAAACCATTCTTTTACATTTCGAGCAAGGAAGTCACGATCGAACAGTTTCGAGCCTTTCAGCGGCACAACATCGAAATTGCGCGACCGGATATTCGTGACGCCGATGCAAATCCTCAGCGTCCGATTACGGAAGTGACTTGGTATGAAGCCGCAGGCTATTGCAACTGGCTGAGTGAGCGAGAAGGAATCCCCAAGAGCGATTGGAGCTATGAGCCAAACATGTTTGGCAAGTACGACGTTGGCATGGGCATCGCTCCAGGAATCGCCAGAGGTCGTGGTTACCGGTTACTGACTGAAATGGAATGGGAACTTGCTTGTCGTGCTGGAACAAACACGCCGTTCTACTTCGGTAATTCCGAGGAACAACTGCCGCACTACGCGTGGAATTTGGCTCACAAACTCGATCACACTCAAGACACCGGACTTCTGAAAGCCAATGATCTTGGTCTTTTCGACATGCTTGGAAATGTCTGGGAGTGGTGCCACAACCAAGATAAGTGGGAAGACTGGGAAGAGTGGGATTTGTTGGAAAAGGGAGGACTGCAATACGGCTTTGAGGTTGTTTCACCGTCGCCGGCCGACAAGAGGTTGCGCCTATTGCCACCCAAAGAACATGCCGCTGTGATCCGTGGAGGCGGACTCGACTCCGGATACGTGTCCCTTCTTTTGGGTCGGCGTGCCGCATTTCCGCGACGCACCCGTGCATTCATTGGATTTCGGGTAGCTCGCTCGGGATGGTTTGCTGATCAGCGCGAAGTGATACCACAACCTGATCAACCTAAATTTGTGCCGAGAACTACGGAAAAGCGAACTCCTCGTTCCGCACCGACTGGTGAACCGATCAAACCGCAGGACTCTGTTCAAGTGGCTGCGCGATTTCAACGAATTGCATTCGCATCAAACACAATACCCGTAGACCGAGTGTTGCCACCGTTTGCAAAGTTGAATGTCCCTCCCTCTGACTCGAGGGGCAACCAGTTGCGCGATGCTGTTCTTGATGGTGCCATGCCGCCAACTCCGAGAATTGCGATAGCTGCTGCGGATGCTGAATTGCCATCGCAAAGCTCGAATCCCGACACCAAGCCACCTGCGGTCACTTACCCGTTCGGAGGAGGCGCAAGCGATCCGCTGGTTCACGAACTGCCGCCGGGACAAGTCGATATCGAATCCTATGTGACTGAAGCTCAAACCGGCCGACTCTCACTCGGAGTCGGACAGAAAGAACCACACTCGCCGCTCATCGGGGTAATCAATTTTCAGGAAAACAACTTTGATTATTCTCGTTTCCCAAGATCGTTTGATGACATTCGTAACGGTACCGCGTGGCGGGGAGCCGGCCAGCAGTTTCAGCTAATCGCAAAAGGCCAGACCATTCCACGGAGCCGGATAGTTGAGTATTCCATCGCTTGGAAGGATCCGTACTGGCTTGACTCCAACCTTGGATTAGCGATCCATCAATACGGCGTAGTCCAGATTCCTCGCAGCGATGCGCCGACATCGGCGACTTTTGCTCAAACCTTTCCTTTGGGCTCCTATTCACCAGTGCTCAGCGAGACCGTCGGACCTGAGATTGATGACTTTGTTCTGAAGCTCTTCGGCATTCATTTTGAGGCTTCCGGACAAGTCACGCCCGGAGATGGGAAACAAATCGAATTCATTTGGCACCCGGAGAGCCTTTCCGGATTCATTTATGACGCACCACGACTACTCGCCTTTGCAGATTTTCTTCAAAACACGTCAATCCCTCAAATGGCTGACGCTGCTCTACGGCCGATCCAAATGGCGATTGATCTCGTCCCCGGCGAAACATTACCGACGACATCACGGCCTGAGTTCGAGATGGTGTGCCTGGGAGCTGCTTTGCTCAGCTGCGATTTGTCAGCCGACAAGGGCAATGTTTTCGATTCGTTCGCCGTCTTGCAGAAAGCTGCCAGTGCTGCAGCATGGCTGCGTACCAACCTCGGAAGCCAGCCCAAAACGACGATCAAGTCGATGATTCCGCGGCCGAAGCGAGACGACTCATCAAACCTGACGCCGAAGACCAGCGGTGACCTCTTGCAAGTCTGCGTGCGCATCCGTGTCAAGAATTCCTTGGGAGTCAACTTCGGGAGTGGCACGATCATCGACAGCGGTGCGGGACAATCTACGATCCTGACTTGCGGACACATCTTCAAAAACCTCGATGAAGAATCGGCCATCGAGGTCGATGTCTTCAACGGCACGAAGCACGAAACTTTCGGTGGTCGTGTCTTGCGACACGATCGCGAAGCGGATGTTGGCGTTCTTTCGATCCCGACCACTCGCGAACTGCCGGTCGCGATCATCGCGGGATTGTCGGGGGCTGTCAGCGTGGATCAGGATCTCGTCAGTGTTGGATGCAGCGACGGCAATGCTCCCAGCAAGCAACAACACCGAGTGACCGCGCTCAATCGCTACGCTGGTCCTGCAAATGTGGAATGTACCGGTCTGCCAGCCTTGGGGCGTTCCGGATCTGGACTTTTCGACAGCGACGGCCGTTTGATCGGCGTCTGTATTGCCGCCGATCAGCGTGAACAACGTGGCCTTTATGCCGGCTTGAAACCGATCCACGAAATGCTCAACCAACTTGAACTGTCAAATTTGTACTTGCGCACGGAGGAGAACGGTGTTGTTCAACCAAAGGGCGTCCAACAAATCGGCGAGCCCATTCGGAGAATGCCCACGATGTGGGAATCAGTTCTACTCAGCCCATTTGATCGGACTCTCGTCGGGATGAGAGTCCAATCTCCAGTCGTCCGTCAGTCGGCTCTTCGATTCATTATTGATGATTCGATATCAGCCGCTTTCGACTCGTCAGGCGACGAGCCAGTCGCACCGCTTGCAGGATGCCAACCTGGATATGTGCCGAGTTCTACGCCGGAAGATGATCCATCGGACAAAAAGGTGAACGCTGACACGATGCCGGATCGTGATGCTCCTCCGCCGCCTCTCACTTCCTCAGTGCCTAATTCCACACTGCCGTCGCCCAATCAGCCCGGCTGTCTCTTTGACGCAGCACCTCCGTGGTTCGACGACACCCAAATGCTGGTGTGGAGACGAATTGGAGTCCCATTATTGGAAGACCTTCGTGGCTGTGTCCTTTTTGTATTGATCGCTGGTGAATCCCTCGCAATGGATTCGGATCATGCAATTGATGATGCCGCTGTCGCGTTCTCAACTGCAAGACTGTTTGGTCAACGGGCAATTCGAAAGGTGTCCCTTAGATACCTCATGCAGCAGTGGATTCAGATTCAGAATGACAGACGAAGCATGGCACCGCCGTCATTCCGGATGCACCAACCAAACTGTGTTCCACAGCCTCAACCGAATTTTGTTCCCCGTACCACGCAGTCTTCGTCGCGCGCTCCTGCGACGATGGGAGGCGGAGTTGCAACGTCAGAGAGTCCGATTTGAGCAATCGCAAAGCGAGTTAGTAGTCTGAATGCTTCGCCCATTCGGTAAGGACACAAGATGACCAAGATCACCCGAAGCTGTCTTTCGATCCTTCTCCTTTGCTCGTTCCTTGGAGCAAAGGACACCACCGCACCCAACCTTGCCGAGCAATCAAAACTCACCAAAGCCGCGTTGGTGCCAAAGGAAGGTCGTTTGCCAGAGCGATCCGTCATTGCCGCTCGCGCAAATCGCTTGCGTGACCTCGCCTGCTTCATCGAACAAAGTTGGTTTCACAAATGGCCGTGGCTTGGGCAGGCTCGATTGCCGACCCTTTCTGAATTCTTCCAAATCCATTTCGCAGACAGTCCGGCCGCGTATCTGCTCAGCAAGCCGCCCGGTGCCGCTGCCTCGTGGACCTTAGCGATCAAGACAGATTCGCCGAGTGTGTTTGAGAGCCATCTGCAATCGTTTGCGAAAGCAAACTTTCCACCACGCACGACTTTGTCGAGTCAAACAATTGCTGGCACGCAAGTGATGCGACTTTCATCACCAGACCAAACCTCGCGAATTCCGCTTAGCGTCGAGTCGATCCCTTCGGGAGCAACAAAAGAAGAGATGACGTCTGTCTGTTGCTGTTGGTCGAAGCAAGGATGGCTTGTTGTGACAAGCGATTTGCAGACTGCGAGATGGCACCTTGAGAACTGGCACGCAGCAGATTCCTTGATCCGATGGGCCTCTGAGAAGAGTGAGCGACTGCCGAAAGCCAGTGTTGGTGTCGTTGAATTTGAGAGCGATGTGAAACGGCTCTTTCGGTATGAGAGTGAACGATTCGGACCGGGAAACGATTTACAGACGATGCTCCTTGGCAGTTGGGTCGCGATGGGAAGCGCGATCGACAAACTGCGTGGCGTCTGCTCCGTCAGTGAGAATGCCGTCTTGGAATGGAATGTTGATGTGGTTGCCGTGCCGGAGAAGGACCGCGTTCACTTTGGCGAATTGCTGCGATGTCGATCCGGCGTCTCGGATTTGCCCGGATGGGTCGATGACAGTTGGGATGGAGGTGTGTCACTTCATTGGGATCTCGAACGTGGCCCGTCCGCGGTTCGCTCATTGCTCGAAAGTTTGGTCGGCGAAGGTGAAGCCGAGAGATTTGTGATGCGGAGCTTGGGGGCATTGCCAGAGGCCAGTGATCCCCTCTTCGAAGCGGCCCGAATTACGTTCAACGGTGCCATAGATGTCGCGTGGCGACGACAACCACAATCAAGCGAATTGATTTGGGTTCTTCGATTAGGAACCGAGAGCGAACAGGTTGCCGAGCGTTTTACGAGTCTGGCCGAGAAGGCAATTACTGATGCTGATTCGTCGGACTCTCCAAGCCTCTTTGACCGTTCGCCATTGCTTCGATCGCTCGTTCCGAAGGGCGAGAAGATCCCAAGCCTCGCTCGAACTGTGGTCCAGTCATATCTCGCTAGCCACCGGCCAGTCATCCAGAAAGCGAGCATCTGGCTATCGAACGATCAAGAATCCCTCAACACGGCGCTGGCGGCCAACGCGGAACAAACCCAACCCGCGCACCCACCACTTCAATCTCGAATGCCCGTACCTCAATCATCGCCATTCCCCAACGCATACTGCGTTGGGATCCTGAAAGACGTTTCGGTCTTTGGACTCGCCAATCCTCCGTGGGGAAGCCTTGGTCCCCCCAATGCGCATGTTCCCGGCACCTGGAAAGCTCATGATCCCGGCGGCATCTGGAAGGGAATGAGCGCTGGCACGGATTACGTTGGAAGCGTTGATCCTCTGAAAGCTGAAATTCCCGACAGCACAAGTACTTCGCAACATGTTGAAATGAATCAAATCGCCAAGAAAAGCAGAGATGCTTTCGTCTGGCGAGTGGCACCAGGGGCCACCGACATCAACCTTCAGGTACACCGCGTCGTTTACCAAGAGCACAAATAGAGGAGGCTGGCTTCGATAGCGTCGTGAAGCGGCCGAGCAAATGATGGAGTGGGGCATGAACTCTCGATCCGACCACGATCTCGCAAGACTTCTTGAGGAGCTTGAACGCGCGGACTACTCAGTTCGTGGGAAAAGGCCCGCTCCGACGAATCACTCGGTGGCTCTGAGACGGATTCACTTCCTGGGGATCCGGGCGAACTCCCAGCCCGAACGGCTCGACGCCATCTCGGCGGGCCAGATCAATAAGTCTGGAAGCGAGAAAAGAATGTCCGCAACTGGCGATGGCAGGCGGTGTGCTGATATGTTCGTCCCACAACATGCCCTCGAAACGTATCGGGCCGAAGGACTCAGCCCGTCCCCAAGGCTCTTGCTGATCGCGGACTTCGATCAGCGGAGAAATCGCCCCTCGTTTCAACAGAGAGAAGTCATCATGAAAAAGTGGCAGTGTTTCTGCGCGTGCGTGTGTGTGCTCGCATTGGCCATCACGGCGAAGGCCCAAGACTCGGAAGGCCAGCCGGCAACCCCGAAGCTCAAGTTCGGCGAGGCATCGAGTTCGGTTGGTGAAGCGACCTCCAAGACTTCAACCAACTCAGAAGACCTCGATAAGCGGCTCTCCAAACTGGAGAAATCGATGGCCGAATTGCTCTCGCAACTCATCGCCATGCAGCCCAAGTTGGTCACCAAGGACGACGTTCAAGAACTGATCAAGCAAAAGCTATCGGCACAGGTCGCGGGCACTGGAACATCGGACAAAGGCCAGCCGCAAGAAAAGGTCGGCGAGACGAAAACGAATCCCGAACAGACCGTCCCATCAAAACCCGCAGCGACGTTCGATGAAAAACGTCTCAAAGCGATGGAAGATTCTCTTCGCGAATTGGACCTCAGCGTCAAAAAGATCGCTGCCAAGCTCGAAACCATTGGCCCATCGAATCCTGGTGAGAAACGCATTCAAGAAGGCATCCTCGTCGTCCGCAACCTGACTGGCGACTCTCAAAGGTTGTATGTCGAAGGCAAAGAATGGCGTATTCCCGGAGACGGCCGAGCCTACGAAATTCCGACTCAAATCACCCGCAGCGACAATGCCGTCCTGACGCAGGTTTGGCCCTACGACAAACCGAAAGTCCGGAAGTTTCAGAGCGTCGATGGGAAGATGGAAGTTCGCTTCGATATCAAGCTGCTGCCCGTTGAGTGATCAAGGTGCCGGAGCCGGACTCGACCGCGCTGAACCAATTCCAATGGGAGACGCAGCCCGCCGCTCAGCAAGCCGGAGTGATTTCACGGCCCAGCTTTGCCACCGTTGCTGAAGGTCTTCGAGGCTGCGAAACTTGTAGTGTCTTTGCGCTGCATGTTCCCAGCCTTGGTCTTTCCCCTCTAACGCGAACTGGAAGAACACCGACGGCTCATCCAATTCCAAGAGATACTGAGTTAGCGATAACGCGACGGCATAGAACTCTTGATTGTCTGGCGTATTCCCTGGACGACGAAGAACGGCTTCGAGGCTCGGCCACCGTTCCGCTCGCGACAATCCTCGCAGCGACTCGCGCAGGGAATTACGAAGTTCCTGGTCATTTTGAAAACAAGCAATTCCCTCGTCTGCCCAGCGTGGAAGTCTCCCACCGAATTCTGTGGCCAGAATGACGTGCGTTAATTCGTGAGCGAGCGTGACACCCACCACTTTGTCACGCGATGACTTGAGTGTGACCGAGTGATATTTCTTGGCCGGATCATCCTTCGGCCATGTAAAGCCCGTGTCTTCCGTCAGCGACAGCGACACATAGATCATCGCCACGCCGACACCCGGAGCGAGTTCTTTGTCGAGCCAGGCGCGGGCGAGTTTTGTCCGAAGCTGTTCTGACTTCTTGAGCACTTCGTCAGCCAACTCTTGGGTCGGGGCATAGACCACAAAATTGTCGCTGCTGGCGAAGCCGGAGGTGGATTCGGTTGCGGCCTCAGCGGGACCGCAGCACAGCGCGAGCAGAAGCGCGGCATTGGCGAACATCGTTGCCCTCCCTGGCGTTTGGCGTCATGCCTTTGGTGCCGATCCTTCGACACCAAGCCGGTGCTCTGCGTTCCATGCAGGACCGGTGCTCCCGTGGCCGTGGCGACGAGAGCGGGGCAGACATTAGCAAGGGAGGATTTCACGAACAAGAACGGATTCGTGAACTCGCAGGCCAATTCAATCGCGAAACGGAAGTCGGAGGCATTCCCGATGATCCCATTGGAGCCGCACTTGGCGAATTGAGCGAACTATACCTCACGCGGCCGGCGATGCGTCGTTTAACCCGGAGCCAACGGCGAGGGCATTGACTCTGTGAATGCGTGCCGTCGCCGTTGGCTCCGGGTTAAACGAAACGTCTCATTGATGGCCGCGTGCGGTATAACTTCACGGCGGCCAGCTTGTCTCGTCGAACCGCTTTCCGTTGGGCGGCAAGAAGGTGACTCAAAGGAACGTGATCGTCATCGCTCATGCGAAGCTCCTTGAGACAGTGGATCTCGTCTTGGAAGACGGGAACCATTGAGGCAAGTCCGAATGGCGACAGGAGGCAAAGACGAATGAGGCCGAAGCCTCATCCGCCCCCACCTCAACTCTGACTCCGAAAAACGAAGTCAGGTGCGTCACTCCAACGGCCGGTCATAGCGGCTGTCCGCGCCGATCGGTCGCACTCGTTTCGGTTCAACAATCTGAAACGGAGGCAACTTTGCTTCGTTCGCGTTCGGGATTTCTTCCGGTTCGGACTGAGCCGGAGGGAAGTCTTGGCGCTTCTTCGGAACCGCCGGTTTCGGTTGTTGTGGTTGAGCCGGCCTCTGCGGTTCCGCCAGCTTCGGAGTCGGCGGCTCAGGTTTCGACAGAGCCGTCCGCGACGTCGGCAATAACCATCGGAAGTCGCGATGCTCATGGATCGTCTGCTTCAGCCACTTCTGGCTGGAGGTCTTGTACGCCTCCATCACGACGTCACCTTCGGGAGCTGGCAATCGAATGACGGCTCCGGGCCGAAAGTCTCCAACGTGCCAGCCGTTTCGGAAGAGCTGAACCGTTTCCCCGGTTCCGTTGTGAACTTCAACCGTCAGCTCGCGCGGAGTGAAGTAGGTCACTTGAGTGACCGAACCGGGATTCGTCACGAAGTATCCGGACTGAGCTTGGGCGTCGTTCGTACGACAGGCACACACAGCGGCCAGCGCCGCCAGAAACAGCTTAAAGTTCGACATGATGTTCCCCCTTGAGACTGGTCGGACTGAGTTTCACCTTTCCATTCGCTGTCATTGAGCCGGCTTCACTCAACAAGACGCGACCGGTCGTGCGGGCTGCAAAGGATTTTGCAAGTTTTTCAAAAGCGCTGATTCGGCGACCTGGGCCGAGCTTCGTGGCACTTCGCCGTTGGAACGCGACGACAGCGATTAAGCATCGCCTCAACTTGGACGCAGCCGCCGATGCTCGGTCGGCTGCCGCATCGTCCGGACCTTGGCGAATCTCTCCGCCCAAATCGGCATGACTACGGACGACAAATCTCATTCAAAGTTGCAGGCCGCTCTTCGGCCCTCGTCTTCTTGGTCGTCCCCTCATCGAGCGTCGGTGTGAGGGACTTGATCTTTCACAACTCAAGGAGACGAAGCATGAATGCGAACGCGCAGGAGTTGAACATTCACAGCCGAGCCAAAGATGAGCGATCGAAGAAGCTCAGCAACTTTGCGAAGGCTCCGTTTGAATTGGACGGAGTGACGTTGGCCTCGATCGAAGGACTCTTGCAGGGGATCAAGTACCAGCTAGGTGATCCCGGTCGAGAGAAGACGTTCGGAATGTCAGGACTGGCCGCGAAGGTATCGGGACGGAAAGCTCCGTGGACCGGAATGGTTTACTGGAAGGGAGAGGCGTTGCGGTTCGGCTCGGAGGCTCACCGGGCGTTGTTGATCCGAGGCTTGGAGGCGAAGTTCACGCAGTCCGAAGATGCCAAAGCGGCGTTGCTGGCGACCGTTGATCTGACGCTGGTTCACAAGTTGGGACGCATGGCCGGAAAGCCGGGCCAAGGAAGTCTGCCCAATCGACAGTTTTGTGAAACGCTGATGAGAATTCGAGACCGGTTGCGAGCAACGGATGCCGCCTCGGTCTTGAATGCCTGAAACGCCGACAGCCCGGCGGTCATTGGATCGCCGGGCTGCCGTGTCTTGATCGCCGAGTCGTCGAACATCCGTCATCCCGTGGAGCCGATGGTGTCGGTCCCACGGGATTGGGCGTCGTTATCGCAGTTCGTCGGGGACCATGACCTGGACGGCCCCGCGAGTCACTTTGACGAACGACTGAAACGATCGGAGCAGTTGCCGAACCATCAAGCCGCCTTCGAACGTCAGGAAGACGTCGCAGATCAAAGCCGCTCGGTCTCGTTCCGGGATCGAGAAGCGAGTGAAGATCATCCGGTCGTTCATCTGGTTGACCAACTCGAACTTGGCTTCCAGCGAAGCGTCTTCGCTGAGGCCGAAGACCATCATGAACTTCAAGAGCTTCCGTTTCTCGTCCACCTCGACGATGGCTTTGGAGCCGTCATCCAAGATGACGCGCACGTCCCCATCGTTGTCCAAGGACGCATTGATGAACTCCGAGCGGAACAAGTCGCGGACCAT
>CAMAWN010000166.1 GCA_945861865.1 Candidatus Kuenenia stuttgartensis
GTCGGAAAAAGAACCGTGGCTGATGCGGCTGGCTCACATGATTCACAACCCGGTCTTGAGAATCTGCATGGATCACCGCTTCGCGGTCGTGTCGTTCGCAGCCTGCGTGCTTGTGTTCGCGTTCGGCATGATCGCTCCGAATCTCGGCACTGAGTTCATCCCGCGACTGTCCGAAGGTTCGATGACGGTCAACGTCGTGCGACTGGCGGGGACGGACCTCGGCGAATCGAACAACATGAATTCCGTGATGGAGCGGATCATCCTGGAAAAATTCCCGGACGAAGTGCGGCACGTCTGGAGCCGCGTCGGCACGGCGGAAGTCGCGACCGACCCAATGGGCATTGAACTCACTGACATGTACGTCACGCTGCATCCGCGCTCGCAATGGACGCGAGCCAAGACGCAGGAAGAATTGCTGGGCCTGATCGAAAAAGAAGTCCGTCCGATTCCCGGCCAGAAAGTGGCGTTCTCGCAACCGATTGAGCTGCGGATGAACGAGATGATTTCCGGCGTGCGAGCCGACTTGGGCATCAAGCTGTTCGGCGACGACTTCACCGTGTTGGTCGCGAAGGCCGCCGAGATTGAAGCGGTGCTCAAGACGATCACCGGCAACGCGGATGTCTCCGTCGAGCAAGTCACCGGCCAACCGGTCTTGCAGGTGCAGATCAAACAGGACGAGATCGCACGCTATGGCATCGCCGCGCAAACGGTGCTCGACCTGATTCAATCAGTCGGCAGCTTGGAGGTCGGTCAAGTCGTCGAAGGACAGTTGCGGTTCCCGCTCGTTGCTCGATTGCCGGATCGGTTGCGAGGCAGCCCGGAGGCGCTCGGCACGATTCAAGTGGCGACGCCGACCGGCGAGCGCATTCCGCTTTCGCGACTGACAGACATCCGCATGGTCGAAGGGCCGTCCACGATTACTCGCGAATCGGGTCAGCGGCGCATCACGATCACGACCAACATTCGCGGCCGAGACATGGGGACGTTCGTGGCTGAGGCTCAGCAAAAGGTCGGCGAGAAGGTCAAACTCCCGCCCGGTCGCTACTTCCTGGAATGGGGCGGCCAATTTGAGAACTACGAGCGCGCCCGCAACCGGTTGCTGATCGTCATCCCGGTTGCCATCGCGATGATCTTCACGCTGCTCTTTTTTACCTATCACAACATCATCGACTCGTTGCGAGTTTTCACCGGCGTCCCGTTCGGCTGGGTGGGCGGCATCATCGCGCTCTGGCTGCGCGACATGCCGTTCTCAATCTCGGCGGCGATTGGCTTCATCGCGCTGTCCGGCGTGGCCGTGCTGGATGACATGATCCTTGTCAGCTATGTGCGGCAACTCCGCCGCACGGGCATGAAGATTCACGACGCCGTGCGACAAGCGGCGATCACTCGCTTGCGTCCCGTGTTGATGACGACGCTCGTGGCCAGCTTCGGTTTCCTGCCGATGGCACTCTCGACCGGCCAAGGAGCCGAAGTGCAACGACCGCTCGCGACCGTCGTCATCGGCGGAGTCATCGGTGCAATGGCCATGTCGCTGCTGGTGCTCCGCGTGCTGTACCTGTTCTTTGATGCCATCGCTCACGCGATTCAATGGGCGCTGATCCGCTGGTTCCACATGTCCGAGTCGGTGACGGCTCCGATGCTGGGCCTGTTGGTCGAGCACGAAGAGGGCGATTCGCCGCTGGCGGAAGCGACCACGACTCACCAGACCACCCGCGAAGAGGAACTGACTCATGTGTGATTCGGAGGATGGGCACTCTTGCCCGTCCTATTTTTGGAATTTTGAAGGGACGGGCAAGAGTGCCCATCCTACTCCCCCCTGTTTCACGAAGGAGACCTTGAGATGACGACACGAAAACTTTGGACGGCTTGCGGCTTGCTCGCGGCATTGATGTTCGCGGCCAACGGCTGCGGCGAATCGGCCCCCGCGCCGAAACAAGTCGCTCAGACCGACAAGCACGATGACCACGCCGACCACAAGGACGGCGACGATCACAGCAAGGATGGCAAGAAAGAGCACGACCACTCCGGCTGGTGGTGCGGCGAGCACGGCGTTCCCGAAGGCGAGTGCAGTATGTGCAACTCGAAAGTCGCCGCCGCGTTCAAGGCCAAAGGTGACTGGTGCGACAAGCACGAACGCGCTCAATCGCAGTGCTTCATTTGCGACCCGAAGTTGCAAGAGAAGTTCGCTGCCGTGTATCGCGCCAAGGAAGGCAAAGAGCCACCGGCCATCGAAGAAGAAGCTCCGGTCAGCGGCGAGAAGAAGGAAGGAACGTAACCGGGAATTTTCGATTGGCGATTTTTGATTTTCGATTGAACCGCAGCCTGCGTTCCGCAATCAAAAATCGAAAATCGAAAATCAGAACTGTCAATCTGGAATAGCTGTGCTTGGCAGTGAGGCTTGCGAAGAGTTTTCGCAAGCTCACCGCCTGGCGATCCGACAAAACGATGAGCCGCCTTGCGCGGCTGCCCAGGGAGGGGCGATCATGGGAACTCGTTGTCTTGCGAGGCGACTCGCGGCGTGTGTGCTCACTCTTGGATTGGCGATTTTCGCGGATGCGCCTAGCGTGCGAGCCGATTGGCCGAAGCTCTGGCGCAGTTCCAAACCCAAGGTCACGGTGGCTTCTGCGGCACCAAGTCGCATGGTCAGCGAGACCGCCGCACAACCTTCTGCGGTGAGGCACGCCGCCCACGCAGCTACCACGCCGAAACCGTCAGTGACTCCCGCGTCCGCCACCTCGCAGAAGTCGGCCGCGCCCTACGAAGAAGACGTTGTCGTTCCGGGTAAGCCGCGACGGATGGAGACGGTCGATCCGTGTGACGATCCGGAAGATGCGACCACTCCCGGCATGACGCTTGAGGCTTTGGTGTCGCTCGGTCTGGAGCAGAATCCGCGACTCGCGAAAGTCTCGTTCGGAGTCGAGGCCGCACGCGGGCGAGCGTATCAAGCCGGACTGTATCCCAATCCGTTGGTCGCGCTGACGTGGGATGAACTGGGCGACAAGACTGGCCGTTCGGGCGTCAACACGTTGCCGCTCGTCACCCAAGAACTCGTGATGGGCCGCAAGCTGAAGCTCAGCCGCGCCGCCGCCGAGCGTGAAATCGAACAAGCCAGTTGGGGCGTGATGGCCGAGCGGTACGCGATGTTGTCCGAAATCCGCGCGGCCTATTTCGACGTGCTGGCGTTGCAGGAACGAGTCCGTTTGCTGTGCGAGATTCGCGGCTATGGCCGCGATGTCACCAAGACCGTCCGCAGTCTGCGCGACGATGCCAAACAATTGGCGGACATCGACGTGTTGCCGGTCGAAGCAGAACTCGCTCGTTACGAAGCGGACGTGGAATCGGCTCAGGCGGAGAAAGCGGCGGCGTATAAACGGCTGGCCGCACTGCTGGGCGTGCATCGGCTGGCGATCACCAAAGTCGCGGGCCGCCTCGCAGATTATTCGTTCCCGGATTACGACGCTCAGGGCACGCCGATGTATGTGCTCAGCGTCCACCCGGAAGTCCAGATCGCTCAGTGGGGCGTCGAGAAGGCGAAGTTCGTGGTTCAACGAGCGAAGGCCGAGCCGATTCCCAACCTCAGCGTCAACGGCGGCTACGTCCGTCAGAACCAGAACCGTTCCGACGACTACACGCTGGGCGTGAGCGCGTCGATCCCGCTGTGGACTAAGAACCAAGGCAACATCCGCGCGGCTGAAGCGGAACTCTGCGCCGCGATGCAGGAAGTCGGCCGCATCGAAAACGACCTGACGGATCGCGTCGCCACCGCACTGCGCGAATTCGCCTCCGCTCGCAAGCGTGCGGAAAAGTACCAAGCCGTCGTGAGCAAGGCCGAACAAGCTCAAACCATCGCCACCGAAGATCAACGACGAAACCTTTCGCCGCTAATGGTCCTGGAACTGCAACGCTCGGCTCGGCAGGCCCGCCTGGAACGCCTCAAATCCATCGGCGACGCCTGGAAGGCTGCGGCCACGATCTCCGGCTTGACGATCGAAGACAACTGGCCGCCCGCTCCGACAAAACCGACCGACGTGCCACCCGCTCCGGCGGCTGTTCCGCAATGATTCTTGGATCGCGACGCGGAGCGTCGCGCCACATTGCGGCTTCGCCGCGCTCTACTCTTGACTGACCGCGCTTGTGAACGAGGGCTGGCAAGAGTGCCCCTCTTACTGTCCAGTCATCTTGAGATAGTCCTTGTCGCGGCAAACCCACAGCGGATCTTTGCCGAACACGACGTATTCGGCCTCTTCGCTGGCTGGGTCACCGCTGTCGAAGGTGAGTTTGACTTTGAATCGTGTCGGACCTTCGGTCGAGGGTGTCTCGTCGCCGATCTGAAACTCTTTCAGCTTGCGGCCGGAATCCCAGACTTGGTCTTGCACCTGCACGACCGGCTTCGAGGACTCGATGGCTCCCGGCTTGTCACGGCCCGACTTCCAGGCGTCCAACGCGGTCGTCAGTGCGGCCTTCGCGCCCGTTCCGGTCGGATGGTAACTGGAGGCCGAACCGCCGCCGCCACCGCAACCTGTCAAACTCAACGCCAGCAGTCCCAGCGGTAGGCACCAAACGAATTTCAATTTGCGGAGCATGTTTCGAGTTTCCTTTCGGGATGTGGTGGGCTGAGTTTCATCAAATCGTCGCTGGTTGTGGAAGCCGTCTGTTGCGTCGCTTGCCAGCGTCGGCGACGAACCCAATAGAACAGCACGGGCAAGAACAGGTCGATGACTTCGTCGGCGATCAGAATGCCGCCCAGCACCGGAGCGGCCATCGGCCGGATGACTTCAGCTCCGACACCGCTGGCCCACAGCATGGGGGCGAGACCGAGGATTGTCGTTCCTTCGGTCAACAGCTTCGGACGCAGGCGATGCACGGCTCCTTCGATGACCGCGGCTCGCAAGTCCGCTTCGGTCAGCGATGCCAGTGGGCCGCGCTTCTCCAACGCTTCACGCAGATAGACCAGCATGATGATGCCGGTCGAGGTCGCCATACCGAAGCACGCGAGATACCCAACCGCCACCGGCACTGACCAGCGATAGCCGAACAGCCATTGAAAGAAGACGCCACCCGCGATCGCTCCCGGCACCGCCAGCAGCATCAGGCAGGTGTCGGCCCAATCGCGGTACGTCAGCCACAGAATCAACAGGATCAGCCCAATGACCACCGGCGTGATGAACAGCAACGTGCGAGCGGTCTGCTCGGCATGTTCAAACTGCCCGGTCCATTCGAGGAACGTCCCTTCGGGGAGTTCGACGTTCTCCGCGACCGCTGTTTTCGCTTCAGCGAGAAACTCGAATGTCCCGCGACCGCGCACGTTCAGTCGGACGTAATTCCGCAGCAGTCCGTTTTCGCTCTTGATCGACGCCGGGCCTTCGGTGATGCGGACGTCCGCGACATCACCGAGCGTGACAAAGGTGTCGCTCGCCCAGCGGCACGGCACCGGCAACAGCCGCACCGCGAGTTCATCACGAGCCGCATCGCGCGTCGCCCGCACGCGAACGTCGTGACGCTCGCGGCCCGACAGCACCGTCGCCACCTGCTTGCCGCCGAGCGCCGTCTCGATGACGTACCACAAGTCGCGTGGGTCGATTCCATGTTCCACCGCCCGTTCGCGGTTCGGGAGGATTTCCAAATAGCCTTTGCCGCGAATCGGATCGGCAATGACGTCCGCCGCTCCTGGCACCTCGCGCAGCACGGCGGCGATTTCTTCCGAAGCCGCGACCACCTCATCGAGATTGCCACCGAGCACACGCACGCCGATCTCGGTGTTGATCCCGGTTGCCAGCATGTCGACTCGATTCTGAATCGGCCGAGTCCACACGTTCGTCCAACCCGGCATTTGCAACGCGCGATCCAATTCCCCGCCGAAGCCGGTGAGTTCGTCTCGCTCGAACGGCCACAGAAACGCCCAGCGAGCGAATTGTTTGCTGTGCTCGGCGATGACAGCATCCAACTCCGGCACCGGATCAATTACCGGCAACGGCGGCAGTTGCCGTCCGCTGTGATGATGCTCGGCTTGTTGTTTCAGCTCCAGGCGATTTCCTTCCGATTGGCCGCCTGAAGGCGCGATGACGAGCGGCGTGCGTGCCGCCGCAATTTGATCGAGCCACGCATCGACACGCGGATCGACTTCGTCCGCGCGGCCCAACAGTTCTTCCGCGACGAACTGCGTGAACGATCGCAAGCCGCGATCGAACAGGTCGCGATTGAGCGTCTCGGTGTGTTCCACCCACGCCGCACGTTGGACACGCTGCAACTCGGATCGCAATTGCGCGAACTCGGAGGGCGTTTCGCGGCCGAGCAGTTCATTGGCCGACTGTCGCAGTCGGCTGAGCCACGACACCGTTCGTGGCGAGGCGTCCGCCAGCAATTTGTCTTCGGCCAAATGTGCGAGCGCATGTTCGGCGATCGAGCGGAGGTCATCCTCCTCCAGGGACATCGCCAAGTGCGTGCCCAGATGCGGCGATAACGACTCCTGCAACCACGCAAGGTCTCCCGATTGCAGTTCGCGAGTCAATCGCCCGTCGTCCTGCCAGCGTTTCGCCAACCGCGACAACGCTTCCTGAATCAGCACGCGACCAAGCCGGCGCTGAAACTCCTCGTTGCGAGCGTGCGCGACTTCGCGCAGACCCAACTCGCACCGCGCATGCGCGGCGGCGACTGACTCGACGAAGTCCGTCGTCGCGATCGTTCTGGCAATCAGCTTCGCCGAGAGTAGTGCTTGGACAACCTCGTGCCCCTGTCGTTCGACGTCCGCTCGACGCAGCTTGCGTTTGGGCCAGAACTCGGTTGGCCGGAAATCGACCATCGTTTCGATCATGTCCAGCGGAGCTGGATCGAACGGCGTTTCCGCTCGGCCCGCTTTGCCGACGACCATGTCGACTTCGGGAAACCGGCACAGCAGCATGTTGCGAGCCTTGAGATCATCTCCGGCCTGCGTCACCGAAATTCGCGGCACGGTGATCGGCATGTCCATGACCATGCCCTCGTCGAGCGGCACTCGCAGATCAATGCCCAGCGGCTGCATCGTCTGCTGGGCCACGAGAGCAATCACAATCAGCGAACCACACCAGCCCGACGCGCGTGCGAGGGATCGCAGTGAATGACCTCTCGCTGGCGCGGCGGGCTGATGTGCGGCGAGTGAAATCCAACCGACCGAGACCAATGCTGCGAACAGAACCGCGCGGAACACGCCGTCATGTCCGACCGGAGTCACGCCCAGTAGAAACGTCACGCAGATGATCCACGCCATCACGACCGGATGATCGAGCAGATAATTCAGCACCGGCCGATAGACCTCCATCACCCCGCGCACCAGCCAGCTTTCGGTTTCGGCTCGCATCCGGCCGCGCAGGAACAGCGTGCAGAGCGCGGGGACCAGCGTGATCGACAAGATCGCAACCGCGATCAGCGCGAACGTCTTTGTGAACGCCAACGGCCGGAACAATTGGCCGTCGATTCCGCCCAGCGCGAACACCGGCAGGAACGAGATCAACATGATGAGCACCGAAAAGAAAATCGGCCGGCCAACCGTGCGGCAGGCGGCCAGGACGGTCGGTCGCACGTCACCGGTCACGGGCTGATCGCCAAATTGGCGATGCAAGTGCGTCATCGCGTTCTCGGCCATGACGATCGAAGAATCGACCAGCACTCCGATCGAGATTGCGATCCCGGACAGCGACATGATGTTGGTCTGAATGTCGACAACGCCGAGCGTTCGCAGCACCGCCATCAACACGAACGACGCGAGGGCCGCCAACGGCAGAGTGATCGCGATCACGAAGCTGGACCTCAGATGCCTCAGTACCAGCAACACACACAGCGTTGCTCCGAACATTGCTTCGAGCACCGTGCCCGTCACCGTCGCGACCGCCCCTTCGATCAGCGGAGTACGGTCGTAACACGGGATGACTCGGACACCGTGCGGCAATCCAGTTCGCAGCTCGGTCAGCTTGCGGCGGATCGCGCGAGTGACTTCCAGCGGGTTGTGCCCGTATCGCATCGCGATGACGCCGCCGACCACTTCGTTGCCGTCTTTTTCAAAGACACCGCGTCGCGGCTTCGGCCCCATCGTGACGCGGGCGATGTCTCGCAGCCGTAGCGCACGCGGCTCGCGTGCGTCGGTCTCGGACGGCTGTTCCTGACGCACGCGAGCCGCGCGCGCCACAGGCACCAGCACCGCTTCGAGGTCGCGGAGTGTTTGCCGGTCAACATCTTCCGAACTGTTCGCGGACGCGCCGAAGTTGCCAGGGGCGTGGACGAGGAACTCGGCGTTGCCTTTGTGGATGACGTTGCCGCCGAGAATTGCTTGCGAGTGCTCGACCGCGTCGCAAATGTCGCGTGGTGTGAGGCCGACTTTCGCGAGTTTGACGAGATCAAGTTCGATGACGAACTCGCGCACATGACCGCCGACGCTGGCGACTTCGGCGACGCCCGGCACGCCGCTGAGTTGCGGACGCAAGTACCAATCCTGAATGTCACGCAGCCGTCCGAGGTCGAGGCCCGGACCTTCCAGCGTGTACCAGAAGATTTGTCCGGTCGGCACCGCATCGGCCGACAGTCGCGGCGTCACGCCCGTCGGCAGAGCGTCGCCGAGCAGCGTCAATCGTTCTTGCACACGCGAGCGAGCGGTCTCGAAACGGACAGACTCGTCGAAGATCAAATGCAGCAGCGCGTACCCCGCTTCGCTCGCACCGCGCACGACACGCACGCCCTCGATCCCTTGTAAGTGTCGCGAGAGTGTCGAGGTGACTTGCTCGTCGAGTTCGCGTGGGTTGTGCCCCGGCCAATCGGCGAAGACGAGGACTTGGTTCTCCGAGAGATCGGGAATCGCATCCATCGGCGTTCGACTGACGGCGATCACGCCACACACCGCCAGTACGCACGCGGTGACGATCGTCACCGCGCGATGCCGGATTGAAAGTTCGATGAGGCGTTCGATCATGGCGCGAGCTTCTTCAAATGCTTCTCCGGGTCTTTGCGAAGCGCGGTCTCGCAGCCGGCGCAGCAGATGAAGACTCGGCGGCCGGCAAGTTCCACCGGCAACGCGCCGCCCATCGAGTTCAGATCGGCTCCGGTCACCGGGCAAATCTTTTGAGCGGCGACGAGCTTCTGGTCTGCTGGCGAAAGCTTGGATTTCTTGGCTCGTCGCCGCGTGACGGTTTGCGGTGCGGAAATGGTTGCCCGATTTCCCGCCGCTCCGAAGTAGCCGACGGCGAGACTGGGATTGAGCCGCGTTTCGGCGTCGATCAAGAACGCGCCGCTGGTCGCAACTCGCTGGCTGGCTTTCAGTCCTTCGCGGATCGGCAGCAGGTCACCGATTCGCGGGCCAACTTTCACGGCGATGCCGTCAAACATGCCGGGCATCGACTCGACGTAGACCACCTGCATCGAGCCGCTGTCGATGACCGCCGATTCGGGAAGTGCCAGACATTCGCCGATGCCGTCCAGCGTTTGCGGCTGAAGTTCGGTCGTGTGGATACCGGCCTGTTGAATGCGATACGGAGCCAGTTGCATCCGCGCGAGCGTTCCATCGGGAAGCACGATCGGCTCGCCGCGCCGCCGCGTGACCAAGTCCATGTGACAGACCGGGCAAATTGCCGGCCAGTCGGAGAGGACTCCGGGACACATCGGGCAGAAGAACTCGGTATCGGTCGAAACGCTTCCGGCGTGAGCCGCTCCGCCGAACAGCGGCCGAGTCCACTTGTTCCAATAGTTTTGCCACGTCTCCCAGCGGCCGACGACCACAAAGGCGACGAGCAACACGATCACAAACCGCAGCCGGACTTCGATCAGCTTCGCGGTCCAGAGCAGTCGCTTGAATAGGGGTGAGGGGCGAGGGGTGAGAGGCGAGGTGTCGGACAGAGGTTCGCTCATGGCTGTCCCTCGGCAGACTTTTCGATGGCGGGAGGCTCAGGCATCTTGTGCTCCCAATGCGCGAGCAGTTCGAGATCCTCATGCCGGTAGACCCACAGCGGGTCGATGCCCAGCACCGCGAACCGCACCTTCTCTTCCGCAGCGGGTTTCGCGAAGGACAATTTGCACAAGTAGGTTCTCTGAGTCAGTCCGGCGACCTCGCCGAGAATCTCGAAGCGTTCGAGTGTCTGTCCTTCACGGCGAAACGAATCGACAAGGAACACCGGCGGCTTCGTGCCATGTACTTCACCGACCGGCTCGCCTCGCCGCCACGCTTCCAGAGCGGCCTGAATGGTCGATGTGGCCTGTGCCGGTTCGGGGATGTAACGCGCATGGCTGCTGCCGGACGATGAGCCGCAACCGGCACAACATCCGCACAGCAGCCAAACCGCGACGAGACACGACCCACGAAATGGAATCATCGTTTGGCTTCCCACCGTTCAACCGCCTTACGGTGCCACGGTCTCTTTGCCGGCGCGCGTGCCGATTGATCGCCACGCCGTCAGATCAATGTTGTTGTTGGAGAAGTTCACGGCACCGTCGCCCATCAGCACATGGACTCCACCCGTATGAAAGCTCGACGCCGAGACCTGCATCGCCATGTTGGCCATCGTGCCGGTAAAGCCGGTTCCCGCGCACGAAGTGGTATTCGGCACCGCAACGTGGTTGTATTGCGCGCAGCAATTCTCACCCATAACCCAACTGTAGCCCCATTTGCTGGTCAGCGGCGTCGCGGTCAAAGTGTTGAGACCCATGCAGGTCGAATACGTCCCGGCCAGCGTGGTCTGTGCCGGAATCACGAACAAATCGCTCTTGGGATTCAGGCTGCCGTTGCCACGCACATGCTCGCTGAAGAACGCCGTCTGGCTCAATCCGTCACGAACAGCGGCTGAGTTCACTCGGCTGAGGAAGTAGAACACTCCGGTCTGCACTTCGGTAGGACTGACCGTGGAGGCTCCCGCAGTGTCGCTCAAGTCGCAGAGCCAACCACCTTGGTTGCCGCAATAGTTGTTTTGCCCCGGTCCTGCCGTTTGGCCATCGGACGGACACAAGAACATCGGCACCGTTTTGGTCGAGGGGGTCGTATTGATTCCTCCCGGACTGGTGTAAGCGGGCATGAAGGCGATCACACCGCCCATGCCCGGCGTGTCGGGCGGCTGCGTGAAGGTGATGCTTTTGTAGAGCGGTGTCTGATCGAGAAACGGCAGCAGCATCGCGTGTTGCGACCACCGCGCGAAAACTGGAGCACCGGGGTAGCTCGGACCTTTCCCAAACGGGAACACTTTGTTGTTGTCGTGGTAGTTGTGAATCGCCAGACCAAACTGCTTGAGATTATTACGGCACTGGCTGCGTCGAGCCGCCTCACGCGCCTGCTGCACGGCCGGCAGCAGCAACGCGATCAACACGGCGATGATCGCGATCACCACCAACAATTCGATCAATGTAAATCCGCGACGGTTCATAATGAGCTGCTCCTGAAAAAACGAAACGAAAGAAATCCAGGCATCAGAAAAGAATAGAGGTCGTCCGAAGAAGAATGAGTCGTGACTTCATCCAGGCTGGCGATTCGCAGGCGGATGAATCCGGTCGAGATCAATTCCTGGCTGCGAAAGTTCACACGCAGCCCAAAGCAGGATCGACGACAGCCGCGTAGTCGCTCGCGAAGAAAGCACAAGTCAGAAGTTGGGAAGATTGTGTGGGTCGCAATTCCTATGCACCGAGAGAGCATCCCGGTCACCGAAACGACAGTCACAATCACAATTGCGCTCGCGAGCAATAGCCTTAAGCGGCTCGCGGCGGACGGTCCAGCCGACCTGCACGGCGTTCCGGCAAACGAAACCCATCATCGCACGTCGGCCTCACGAAATCAGAGGACCGAGCGGCGATTTCCGGCAGAGAGAGCCAGCAGTGCTGATCTTCCATTTGCACCCTGACGGGCAATGGAGCGGGAGCAACGGGAGTTCCCTTCGAGCAATGCAAACCGCGGCAAGGCGACTGTGGACGCGGTGCATCAGACGGTTGTTGCTGCGGCCCGGTTTCCGATCGCATGTGTGCCAGCAGCGACTCTCCGTGCGACTGCAAATGATCGCCACAAGTCGCGGAAGCGGTCGCCGTCCAAGCCAACTGCAAGGCCAAAAACGCGGCCACGCAGCCCAGCTTGCGAACAGTCCACTTCAAGCGTTCCGAGCACATTATTCACATCTCACGGCGACTGCCCTTCGCAGTCAGACTTTTAGGGAGACGGCATTCTGCTACTCGAATCTCGGTGTCGCAACCTATGTTTTGCCGAAAAGCCCCGGTTTCATGAAACCAAAGACCGCCCCTATCCTGGTCAGCACGAGACAGAATGGAGGTGGCAATTGCTTTTGGCAGGAGCAGTCAACGCCGACACTAACCCGAAGCGCGAGCGAGGGCGATCGCATCACGGATCACCGAATTCAGAATCGTTGTCATTGGGAGCGCCCGCCCTCGTTCGCGCTCTTGCGTTTCGGATTAGTCTGTCTCTGCCAACATTTATGGGCACACCAGCCCCGCAGTGATTCTTGGAACGAAGCTTCCGCTCCCATCAAGGTCATGGTACTTTCTGCCACGACTGATTTGAGGAACTCATGCGTTTGCTGGCCCGTAATTTGGTGACTCTGCTGCTGATCGCCGTAATGGCGATGCCAGCGGTGTCGTCTCCGGCGTTGCGGCACCGTCATGCGGACGGGGACAAGTCGCACCAGCATGGCGTCGCGACGGTCGAGCGTTCGCAGACGAGCGGCCCAAGACATTCGCATTCGTCGCAGCACAGTCACCGTGTCGAAACGGTGATGGCGAAGGAGTCGCATGACGACCGTGCGACTCCTTCCGCCAATTCGCCCGTTGAGCATCTGCATGTGTTCTGGTTTGGTTTCCAGTCTTCTTTGCCGGTGTCTGCGCCGGAGCGTTCAGATTCGCCTCGATCGTCGGCGAGCACGGAACAATGGGTGCCGCTGATTTCCGAAGTCACTCTGCCGGATGCTTCCCAAGGTGGGTCGCAGATTCCGGCGGTGGATCTTCTCACTCCGACGGAGTTGACGCCGCGATTGCCGGTTCGCTCCGAGGTACGCCCGCCGCACGAGTCGGTGGTGGCTTTGCTGTGTGACACTGCGCGCCGCGAGCGCTCTGGTGTCCTCGTCGTCTAATTTTCGATTGACGATTTTTGATTTTCGATTGAAGCGCAGGCGACGGCCTTGCAAGCCCATCGAAGATCGCAACCTGCCGCTTGCAGCTTGCAGACCAATCAAAAATCGTCGCTGGCCGCTTTGTCGCCCAATCAAAAATCAAAAATCGAAAATCAAAAGGTGTCCGATGAAGACTCGACGATTGCTCTTTGGCGTTATTGGTTTCGCGCTGGTCGCTGGACTGGCGACAAGCGCATGGTTCTCGCGCGAACAACTGAGTCGATGGCTGACGG
>CAMAWN010000167.1 GCA_945861865.1 Candidatus Kuenenia stuttgartensis
ACGGAAACTCATCACGGCCGAGTGGAGAAGCGGTCGTACTTCCAAGTCAACGTGCCTGACGACCTGCCGGGCCGCCCACGTTGGAAGGGACTCCGCACTCTGGGCCTGGTGATCCGCACTCGCGAAATCAACGGCCGCGAGAGCGACGAGAGGGAGAAAAGGGGACGCAGCTCTTATTTGCCGGTGCTGGCGTCCTTGCGAGGTCGCCCGCGTGGACGGATAGTCCATTCAAGGCCGAGACGGTTGGCGGTTCGCACTTGCCATTGGCTGGAACCGAATGGCGTGCCACGTTGAACGGACTTTCGCAGCGATTGCAACTCGGCATCGGACTGCGGTTGATTGACGATGTCCACCCAATTGCGAGGACGCGGAAGTGGCCAGTCGGAAAGCAGCTTCCGAGATTCGACATCGCCAAACTGCCGACGCCACAAACTCGACCAACGCCATTCTTCGGCTCGGCGAGCCAAGTTGGCTCGCAGCGCATTCCGTTCGACATAACGCATCACCGTGTAAAAGTGCTCGTCCGTTTCCATCGGAAACGCCTTGAACCGACCTTGGTAAAGATGCCCGGTCCCCGATGTCCCGTAGTGCGCGTGCCAACGCATGACATGGGTGTGAGTCAGCCAGCGCATGAAGTCGGTTAATTCCCCGTCCTCTCGTGGCCAAATCACCATGTGCCAGTGATTCGGCATTAAACAGTACGAAAGGAGTCGAGTAGGAAACTCCTGCATGGCCTCCGCCATGACTCGCTCGAACGCGTCGTAGTCCGCATCCTTTTCAAACAACGCCAGCCGAGCCACACCACGATTCAAAACGTGGTACACCAAACCCCCAGGAGCTACACGACGACCGCGACCCATAATGCCGCAAAGTCTGACGTTCTCTCAGCGAAACCGCAAGGAAAAAGAGCTGCGTCCCCTTTTCCTCGCCTTTTCCTCGCCTTACTGAGCGATGATACGAAACGAAAAATCTAACTCAGTCCATTTACCATTGTGTAGGGTAAAACGACGTTGCACACAAACCACAGTATTGAGGTTTTGTGGCTCGTCCACCAGGCGCAATACACCGGTCACATCAATACGAGTCGTCCCACGAAAGTCGCTGATTCGTAACCAACAAAAGACACCGTCGTATGCTCCGGTACTGTCCTTGAATGTTTCGACATTCTGCACAACTCCAGTCGGTTTGGTTCCGGACTTGCAGAAGGTCAATACCTGAACGCTCAATGGTTCGATACGTCGTTTGGCTGCGTCTGTGTGCGGCTTGAGTAACCACTTGCTAATGTGCAATGCATGTTTTTCAGTTTTCCCGTTCGGCCAGCCAAGACTCCATTGATCCGCTACAAAGGAGATCTCGTCACTCGTGAGGAATGAGATGTCCTTAAAGTTAACAGCCGGCTCACCCGCAGTAGTATGTGTCAACAACACAAGGCATAAACACAATATACAACAGCTACCACCACAATTAATCAAAAGACCGCGTGCGTGGGTCGGAATGCGTTTAATGTTTGCAAGCATTTGTCGGTCTCTTAAAACGACGTGAAATAGGTAATCAGGGCCTTAATCGCCCAACACTCTTATAGGTCAAATGTGAACTGTGTGAGGTCGATTGTGCGATTGATAACAACCGGAGCTGATTCGCGTGGGCATGGACAACGATCCGGAACACAAATCCCCAATTTAAGATTGGAGATCGCAGTTGCTGTGAGAGTTAGCGTCACTGTGATTGTGCCAAAGTCAACGCCAGCCCACACCATCGACTCCGTCTTTGTGACGCGTGTAATTACCTTGATATTCGATTCAATTCGCTTCAATGGGCAGCAACGCATTCCCGTTGGACAATTGACCGACACACTTTGGTTAATGGGGAGCCTGGGCAGTCCCGTCACTGGGTCATTGCGAATTGCAGAATTTGCGAAATTCAATATTGTCGCCGCGGTCGCAAAAAAACTGTCATCGACAACTGGACCGGTGGCGACAACATCGAACGAGAAAGTCGCTTGTCCACAAGGAAAAGGAAACCAAAAGTAAGAATTCGTGCCAGTCCCGTCATCGTATCTGTCAGGGTAATTGGCTGGATTCAGAACAGAATCAACATTCCAACCTTCACTGAAGTCGTTCCACCAGGGGATGGGTGGCTGCGGACGGTATGGCGGATCCTCATAGTCTCCAGCGCTTTGACTACCAAACGGATCGCGACGAGATGGGATGAACCATCCGGCGTATGCGTTAGGCCCGTCCGGATATTTCAAAGGATCGCGGCTGGTAAAGCGACCGACCTTAATATCTAAGTATCTCTCGCGAAAATAGTTGAGTTGTGACTCGACATCGACTGTTCGCCCCGTGAAGAGCGTGACGTGCCCGCGTTGCGGCGTGGTTCCTTGGTCGGCACCCATTGGGTCGAAGCAGCGGTGAGCGCCATGCGGGCTGTAGGCGTAGAACTCGACTATGCTGCCGGTGCTGTCGGTCAAGGCGTAAATGCTGAACTGTCGGTTGGCGTGGAAGTAGGTAGTCGAGAGTCCAGAGTTGAGAGACGAGAGCAAGGCCAATGGCTCGTCGATGTAGGTGCCGTAGATGTAGGCACGGGCGAGGGCTAAGGGTTGAGCGGCGAGGGATATGTATTCGGCGACGACTTGCTGACTGGCGAGGACATAGACTTTGGTGACGTCGCCGCCGGTTTCGGCCACGGTTTTGGCAACGCGACGGCCGAGAGCGTCATATTGGTAGGTGGCGTCTTTGAGGCCGGTGACGTTGTTGGCGTTGAACGCGCTGAGCATGTTGTCGGCATCGTAGGTCATCAGCGTGCCGCGCTCGTCTTGAGTCAGGTTGCCACGATTGTCGTGGACCAGCGGGGTGCTGCCGACTGCGGTGATCTCGTGGGCGGGACCGTGGGTGCGGGTTTGTTGGACGCCGTTGTTGGTGAATTGCTGCCAGTCGTTGACGGGGGTCAGTTGCCAGCTTTGCGCGTCGCCGTTTTGGCGGGACCAACCCGTCAAGCGATTCTGGTTGTCGAAGCCGGTGGCTCCGGTGGACCAACTGTAGGCCACCATGACGCTGGCGCGGACTTCGGCGGTCGGGTTTTTGTTGGCGTCGTAGGTGTAGGCCAGCGATTCGACGTTGGGGGTCGCGATCAGTGTCACCTGGTTGTCGGCTTGGTAGCTGCGGCTGGTCACCAGTCCGTTGCCAAGCGTTCGCGAGGACTCTCGGCGGCCGGCGTCGTAAACGAACGTGGCCACCGATGTGGCGGCTCCGCCAGTTGGCGTGAGGTTGACTGCGGCCAATTGTCCGCGATTCGTGTAGCCTCGATTGACTACAGTTCCGTCCGGATAGGTGAGTGTGTTTTCTTTGCCGGCGGCATCGTAGCCGTAGCCCACCGCGTAGGTCTGCCCGAAGATCGTGAGTGTTTCGGTCGCCTTGCGTCCGTCGGCATAAGTGAAGGTCACGGTGTTGGCGTAGCGGCCTTTGATGGCGGTCAACATGCGGCCGACAGCGTCGTAGGTGAACGTGTCTTGATCGGCGATCGCGCCGCTGGGTGAGTTGGCTTGCGTGCGGTATTCACGGCGGAGCATTCTGGCTGCGAGGTCGTAGACCAGCGTGATCGTGTCGCCGTTTTGAGCGGTTTTCACGGTGGCTCGGCTGGCGGGGTCGTAAGCGGTGGCTTGGATGCCGTAGTGCTGATCGCCGGGATTCGTGCCGGCGACGTGATCGGGCCATTGGATCGTGATGCGCCGGTTGAGCGCGTCGTAGCCGTAGCTTGTGGTTTGGTTTTCGGCGTCGGTCATCGACGTTTCATTGCTGACGGCGTCGTAGGACCAGACCGTCGTGGCGTTGATGCGGTCGGTCGTGGTGGCCTTACGGCCTCGCGCGTCGTAGACGTGACTCGTGGTTTTGTTCTTGGCGTCGATCTCCTGGACAACTTGGCCGGCGAGGTTGAATGACTTTCTTCGGTTCACGTTGTCGAGAAGCTCCTGTGTGTCGGCGCATTGATTATCGCGGTTGAGCGCGTCAAAGACGCAGTCCTGGCCGACGTTGTTGGGGTCGCGCACCGACAGGCGGTTGCCGTTGGCGTCGGACTTGACGTTGGTCACGAAGTTGGCGGCATCGACGGACTGGATCGAACGTCCCGCTCCGTCGCTGCGCGAGCGGTTGGTGTGGCCCAGCGCGTTGGCGGATGAGGTTTCCAGGACGTCGCCGTAGTTGGCGACGGTGACGAGGGCATCGTAGGTCTGCGTGTTGCTGGTCAGGGCCGCGCCATTCGCGTCGAGTTGCACGGCGCGGAAGCTGCGGTGAACGCCATCGCTGATCGCGAGAGCTCGCTCGCCGGCTGGGTTCGTCACCAAGCGGGCGCTGCCGTCGATATCGGGACCGAGCACGAGACCGGTGAGGTGCTGGCTGAATTGCTGATTCAGACCGCTGTTATCGGTGAGATGCTCGTCGTACTGAGACCGCGAGGTCAGGCCGTCAGCGGCGGCGACTCCGTTGTCGCCGGCGATGGGTGGGTTGGTGGGGTCGATGACTCCACGAGTGACGAGCCAGGTGGTCGAGGCGATGACTCGGCCGCGTTCGTCGTATCTGGTGGTGACTTCGCGGTAGGTCTTGGCGTTGATCGGGTCGAGGTGATTGGTGTGACTCAGGACGTCGGCGACGGCGGCGGTGTGGGTCACGTTGCCGAGTGGGTCGGCGTGGGTGATCGTGCCGTGACCGAGGGGATCAATGGTGAGGCGGACTCGGCCGCAGCAGTCGGGGTGGAGGGTCTGCCACTGATGGCCTCGGAAGTCGATGTGGCTGGTTTGATCGCCGCCGAGGTCGTAGGCGAACGATTCGGTGGCGGCGATCGGCGTGCCGGGAGCTTCCGTGCGGGTTTTTAGTCGGTTGCGGCCGGTGTAGGTCATCGTCGTGCGGCACTTGGAAAAACCTTGCGCGTCGTTGGCATCGAAGTAGCGTGGCGAGCGGGTTTCGAGCACGTTGCTGTTGGCGTCGTAAATCGTCTGCGACTTGGCGGCGACGGCGGTGCCGAAGGCTTGGATTTGTTCCGTCGTCCGGCCGCGCGAGTCGTAGATCGTGCGGTGCTCGATGCCGCGACCGTCGATCGTCGAGGTCGTTTGGCCTTCGGCGTCGTAGAGGTAGTCGGCGATGATCGAGGTGCTGTTGGGGGTGCCGTCGGGATCGCGGACTTTGTTGAGCACGGCGGTGAAGTTGGCGTAGCTCACGCTGGGGACCGTGGCCTGAATCTGACGGACCAAGCGGCCGTCCGTGGCGTCGTAGGCGAAATACTGCTTGCGGCCGTAGGGGTCTTCGGTCTTGAAGAGTTGATTGGCCACATAGGTCTGCTTGCTGGTCAGCACTTTGTTGGCGTTCGGATAGACCGACGTTTCGACGAGCCGGTGGCGGTAGTCGTATTTGTACGAGGTCTTGTCTCCCGCGCTGACGCACTGTGTGCGCAGGTTCGTGCCGGGGAGGTACTGGCAGATTTCCTCGACAGTGACACTCGGATCGCTGACCGGTCCTTCGGTTCCGGCCAGGTTCATCACGGCCGCTGCCGTGATCGTGCGAGTTCTCCGACCGCTAAGGTCGTATTCGTAGTTCGTGACCACGTTGCGGCGGTCCACCGACTTCACCAGCAGATTCGCCGTGGCTCCCGTGCCGTAGAAGTGGCGGTCGGTCGTCCCGTCCTCGTACAGCACTTGCGTCACGCGGTTGCGGCTGTCGTAGAAGTATTCGGCGACGTGACTTTCGGGATCGGTGACGGTGTGCAATCGACCGGCGGCGTCATAGGCTAATTGCGTGACGGCTCGAGCACTTCCCGAAATGTCCGGTGGCTGCGTCACCGTGAGCAGCCGATGATTGGCGTCGTAGGCGTAGTCCGTGCGGTTCCCATTGGCGTCGATCGACGCCGACATCAGGAACTGATTGGCATTTCCTGTGGGATAGTACTCCCACTGAGACGCGGCGTACTCGGCCGTCTGCACGTCGTCCGCCGCGCAGGGGTTGTAACCGTTGGCCGGTGTGTTCGCCGAGCTGTCGGTCAGTCCGACCTCTTTCAGCAGCACATTCCCGCGCGCGTCAGACGTGGACTTTGTCACCCGCCCCAGTCGATCCCGGTGACGAGTGACCTGTTTGAATTCGTTGTAGCACCAGGTCTCGAACGTGTTGTCGGCGTAGGTGGTCTTGGTCAGCGTGCCGTCCGAATCGTATTCGTACGATTTCGTGATCCCGAGTGAATCCGTGGAAGTGGCCGGCGTGCCGCGCAGCGCGTTGCTCTCACCACCGCCGTATTGAGTCCACGGTTCCAACGTGCCGCTGACCTGCAGATGGAGTTGTCCCGTCGCATCCGGCTGCCACACGAATTCCCAGCCGTCTTTGTAGTATTGCGAAGCGCTGCGGTTGACGATCTTGGCCTGCCCGGCTCCCTCATAAACCAGCAATCCATAATCCTGCAGCGGATGGTTCCAGTACGTCACCTCGTTGCTGGAGTTGACCACCATCCGCACCAGGTTCGACGACTGGCTCAGGATGTAATCGTCCTGGCCGGGGTAATTGTAGTCCAACGTCAGGTACACTTTTTTGAACTGATGCCCCGCGTCGGCCGCCGGGTCGGAGACGACGATCGTGTTCGCCGCCGCGTGCTCGTTCCCCGCTTGGGGACAGTTGCAGTTCTCGACCGCGTACGCAAACGTCGAGACCGAGCCATCCGGATGACTCACCGACGCCAATTGGTTATTCGCGTAGGAATACGTCAGCGATTGTCCCCCCGGCAGATTGATCTGGCTGACGGCCCAGCGGCCACCCACCTGCGTGGGCAGATACTGGAACGTGGCCGTCTGCCCGTGGTCGCTGGTGATCTGATCAATCTGCCATTGCCGATCGGGAGACTCCGTCAGTTCCGCTGGGGTCCAGGTCTTGTACGCGATCGTCAGGCCGTAGCCGTTGCGATCCTGCACCCGCGTCAGTCGAGCGTCATACAGCACGTTGCTGCTGCCGCTCCCAGGCTGCTGAAAGACATAATCCGTCCCGACATAGTTCATCCCGGTGTTGATCACCTGGAACACGAACTTCTCGCCGGAAAGGGTGAACAATTCGGCGGACACCGGCACCGGCGGAGGAGGTGACGGCACGCCGGGCATGCTGCTGCCTCCCAGGTTCGTGATCAAGTTCCCTTGCGCATCGGACACCCGCAATTCTCCGATCGACTGCAATTGCGGGTCTTTGAAGACGTTGCCCGAGGGTTCCAAACGCAGCGGCGAGAGCAGAGCGGGATCCACCACATCCACGCGAGTCGAACTGCCGGTTCCAAAGTTGGTGTGGAACAAATGCAACTTCAGATCGAACGACGAGAAATGCCCCGGGCCAAAGCTGCTCTCATGCGATAAATCCCGCGAACGGTAATAGCGCCGCAACACCAGACTCGTCCAACGTCCGTCCTGACCGGAACTGAGCAGGCCGCCCCCCGGGCTACCGCTCGCACAGGAACCGCAACCCGATCGGCCACCTCCCGCCCCGCCCCCCGCGCCAGCCGAGCTGTTGTAGTCGGTCGCGAAATGAATGTAGTTGAACGACGCGTGCTCAATGATCGAGTTGTTGGCCGACACCACGTCCGCTGGAGTTCCCGGACGATGCGTCCCCGAGCGAGTGGAAAACGTGCAAGTCCCGCCCGCGCATGACGGATCTTGGCAGTCGGTCCCCACCGGATAACCGTGGGGGAAATTCACGCAATGCCAAAACGGATTCCCGTGAATACAGCTCAATCCCGTGGCCGCCGGCAGCAGACTGCCGGTCCCGGTTGGACCTGGCGGAGGACCCTGAGCAACCACCACCGGCCCATGCGGTGGATTCGACCAATGCGAGACCCCGATGACCACGCCCAGACCGATCAGCCCAAACACCACCAACGACCACGCATGTGACGATCGGATCAGTTTCGCAACCACAGCAGCCTCCTCAAATCCAGCCAGGGGGCGTTCGGGGTCAGCAATCGAAGAGCAGCACGCTCACATGACTCGCCAGAACGGCGATCACGACAGATGGGCACAATGTCTTGCCGTTGAACGTGGCTGGATTGTCAATTCGACTTCTTCGGACTGTCAAGCGCCAAATAGAAATCTCTGTCCCACGAGATCGCGCGAGGCCGCTCGCGGAACGCCGCGGTCTTGTCTCCAGACGCGGCAGCCGATACTTGTCTGTCTGGTTTCCCGCTCCGACTCTGCGGAATCGTTCCGATGAATGACGACGATGAACTTCGAGTTGAAGGGGCGACAAACCCCGCGGAAGTGCCGGTTTGGAAGTCGCTGGGCGAGTTGAGTCCGTCGGCTCAGTTCGTGGAACGAATCCCAATTGGGTTCGCTCGCCAGCACCTGATGCTCGGCTTGGCTTCCGGGAACAATACTTTGATCGTCGCTTTGGGTGCTCCCGCTGGTTGGCGACAGTTAGACGTCGTCTCCCGCTTTCTCAAGAGGCCGGTCTCCGCCATTTTTGCTCCCGCAGAAACCGTGCGGACGGCGATCAACACAGCTTATGCCCTGCGATCCGGGCAGACACAGAAGCTGCTCGAAACGATGTCTCTCAACGAGGTGCTGGCAGAGGTCGAGAAACTCAATTCCCGTGAAGACTTGCTCGACACGTCCGGCCGAGCACCGGTCATCAAGCTGGTCAACATGATTCTGTTTGATGCCGTGACCGGTTCGGCGTCGGACATTCATATCCAGCCACAAGAAGAGCGGCTGGTCGTTCGCTACCGCATCGACGGCGTGTTGTTTGATTCATTCGAAGTCCCGAAGCCTCTCCAAGACGAGGTCGTCAGCCGGGTGAAAGTCATCGGCCGCATGAACATCGCCGAAAAGCGGCTGCCTCAAGACGGACGCGCCACGGTGGAAGTCGGAGACCGACTGGTCGATCTCCGCATCGCATCCATGCCGACCAGCTACGGCGAGCGAATCGTAATCCGACTGCTCGACAAAAGTGTCAGGCTCTACACATTGGAGGAATTGGGCTTTGATCCATTGACGCTTGGCGAATTTCGCCGCCTGATTCGCATGGAACACGGACTGATCTTACTGACCGGCCCGACCGGTAGCGGTAAGAGCACGACACTCTATTCCGCCCTCCGCGAGATCAATTCTCGCGAGTGCAATGTGCTGACCTTGGAAGACCCGATCGAATACCAAATCGACGGAATTAGCCAGACGCAAATCAACACGAAGAAGGGCATGACTTTCGCCAGCGGCCTGCGCAGTGTGCTCCGCCAAGACCCCGACGTCATCATGCTCGGAGAAATCCGCGATCACGAGACTGCCGTCATGGCGATTCAATCGGCGCTGACCGGACACCTGGTGTTCTCCACATTGCACACCAACGATGCCGCCAGCGCCGTCACACGCCTGTTGGACCTCGGCATTGAACCGTATCTGGTCGCTAGCTCGTTGATGGGTGTGCAAGCTCAACGGCTCGTGCGGCGGATTTGCTCAAAGTGTGGACTGGATTACCACCCGTCGTCGGATGAGTACCTCAGATTGGGCGTTTCCACATGGCCTTCCGAGACGGCACGCCGTGGTACCGGCTGCAAGACATGTCGAGGCACTGGCTACCGAGGCCGCTTCGTGATTTCAGAACTCCTCGTCACCAACGACGAGATCCGCGAACAAATCCAGAATCGAGCGAACGCCTCGCAGATTTTGGACGTCGCCCTGAGACACAACATGCGGCTCATGCGTGACGACGGAATTCGGAAAATTCTCGCCGGCCAGACAACGTTTGACGAAGTCGCCAAGGTAACGGTGGCGTCGAACGGTTGAGTGATCCAGCCACAATCATGTCGCACCAAACAATCCCAAGCCTGATCGGCTTGGGGATTGACTCGGAGAGTCCGGCGTTAGAAACGGTCGTCACCACCGCCTTCTGAATCGGCCGTGTCAGCCTCACCTTCATCGCCGGAGTCGATGTGTGCGACCACATCCAGCACCGACGATGCCGTTCGCCACCGAGACCCCGCTACCGGCGAATACGAATTCCGCACGATCATCCAACGCGGCACATGTATCCCACCACTCAATTCATTAACCGCATGGTTATCAAAGCCACCGCGTCGATCCGTTCGCATACCTTCGCGACGTGTTTTGCCGTCGTACCACCACCGAGGCTGCCAACCTCACCAATCTGCTTCCCAACCGAAGGCAGCCAGCGTGATCAGACCCACGCGCTCCGCCGGACGCTTACCACGATCAAAGGTTGTTTCACGAGAGCCTGCGATGAAATAGATCTCCGCAGGTATCTGTCACGCAATTCGTCGTTCTTGCAAATGACATTGGACGCGATTGATTGTCGTCGGTGTGTTCGGTCCACCGAGCACTCCGAAGTCAATCAATCGTGTCAACAATCGCAACAAGCGATGCTGTATGCGGTTGACTGGATTGGTTTGCTAACCAAGGCAACATTCGGTTCGTCTCCTCAAGGGACTCACCGCTAAATCCGGGGCACTTTTCGGGCATATAGAAGGATGGCTGGGATTAAGTATTCTCGGCCGACTTCTTCATGCTCATGAAAAGGAACCCGATGATGAAGCAGACTGCGGACACACTCCCCCGACCTGCTGCGCCGAGTGAACTCATCCCCGTCAAAACTCTCGAACCGAGGAAGCTCAAATTTGCTCAACTGCTCGGACTCGCGTTGGCAATGGCTTGGCAACGACAACACGGCGACGATCAGGTCGATCGCCAACAAGAGCCGTCATCTAACACCAGAGACAAGGATAAAGTTCGGTGACAATTTGACGAAAGAAAAGCGCCGCCGAGAATTTCTTCGTCTTCACAAATTACATCTTTCATCCGATGCTCGTTCTTGTGGACCTGCCAGCAACAAATACCGAACTCCGGAATGACGATGTCCGAACAATTACAGAATTTGCCGAGTCGCGTCAGAGAAGCACTGGAGACCGCGAAGCTGCGGATTCAGAATCCTGAAGGTGCTCAGTATCTTTGGGAACGTGTGATGACGCCCGCGCAGCGAAAACGCCTTGGCAATAATCTTGAGGCGGCCTATCAGGGCTTCGGCGGGACAATAGGTATTTGGCTCCACCTCCGAGGGGGAACGCCGCTACGGGCAATAGTGGACGCCGCACGCGCATTGAATCTTCTCTCCGAGTCCGATTCGCGTTGGCTGGTTCGAGAGCTAGGCGAGTCAAATCGGCCGAGAGAGTCCCCCGTGGACTTGGAATGGTGCAAGGAGCAGGGCGAGCTCCGATTGAATGGCGAGATCATTCGCCGAGTTCGGATCGGGGTTGCGACGAATCTGGTGCCGATCCTTGACGCCTTTCAGGAATGCGCTTGGCCGGAACAAATGGACGATCCGCTGCCTCCCTCGACGGACATCAACCGTCTTCGAGACGCCGTAAAGGTGCTGAACAGGGGCTTGCAGCGAATCCGCTTTTTCGCAGATGGAACTGGCGAGGGAATTCGCTGGGCAGTCGCAATCCATTGATCTACCGCGCAACTGCCGCACAGCGCCCTTAGACCAGCGTCGTCCTCCACCGCACATTTCCTCCGCCCAACACCGGGCGTGAATGGTCAATACGGTCGCGGAGGATGAATCATGAATGGTCGAGGCGATGGCCTCAGGCTCACACCTACTGAGCTGAGTGCGCCGTTCGTGAACTCAGACTGGGGGACGAAGTATCCCCCGGTGCTCACGGTCGACCAAACGGCAGACCTGCTGCAGGTGCCGCGAGCAACGATCTACGACTGGTCCTCGCGCGGAATGCTTCGCGGTTGCGGTCGGCGAGTGGGTAAGCATCTTCGCATCTTCCGCGACCGTCTTCTCCAAAAAGTTTTCAATGAAGGTCTCAATCATGAATAACCGGCAGCCCCGTGAACTCTCCGAACGAGTCGGCGAATGCGTTCGCATTTACCGGCGCAAATTGACATGGCAAGCCACCTACCAAGTCAATGGCGAACAGGTTCGACACTCGCTCAACACCAAAAACAAAAAAGTCGCAATCCAGCGTGCTTGGGATATTGACCGAAAGCTCACGGCTGGCGAGTCGCTCAGCCGGAAAAAGCCAGCCACGCTGAGCGAGGTCACTGACGCCTATCAGGAGTATCTCATCGCCGAGCAGCGGGCAGAGGCGACGGTCTCAAAATACAAACGCATCCTAAAAAAGATCATGTCGCTTGCGGTGAAACTCGGACGCTACCGTATCTCCGAGATCGACCTGACGTTTGCGGATAAGTTCAAGGCTCAACACGCCCAGACGCTCGCTCCGAAATCGCTCTTTGACGAAATGATGCTTCTTCGGCAGTTGTGCAAGTTCGCGCACACGCGCCGAATGGTTGACAAGGATCCGTTGCTGGGCCTCAAGCTAAAAAAGCCAAAGCCCACACCGCAGCCATGTTTTGACGACGAACAGATCGCACAAATCCTGGCGCTCGCTCGTCCGCCTCAAGCCGCGACCTTTCTGTTGTTGGCCGAAACGGGATTTCGGATCGGCGAAGCGAAGTGGTTGACTTGGCCGGATGTCGATTTCAAAGCCAATGTCCTCTACGTCCGGCCGAAGGACGGTTGGAAGCCTAAGTCGGGCGACGTGCGAATCGTCCCGATCAGTCCGCGGCTGGCTCAATTTCTCCATGAGCTACCCAGGCAAGGACGATGGGTGCTGACCTCGCCGAAAACCAGGAAGTATCCCGCGAACGATCGCCAGATTGCCAAGTCAACTACTCATGCCGCATTGAAACGAGTGCTGTCCAAGCTCGGAATCGCAGGTAAACCGCACACGTTTCGCCACGCGTTTATTTCGCGGTGTCTGACCAAGGGCATCGAGGAGGCCGTCGTCCGATCCTGGGTTGGTCACGTGGATGCTCAAATCATGCGTCTCTACACCCACATCAGTTCCAAGGTCTCGCAAGACCGAATCAAACTCTTGGGAAAGCCAACTACGGACGTCGAAAATGCGACCCAAAGCAATGCTGCAACCCCCGCGTGATTTCATGGAGTGTGATCGAGTTTCCGAGTCAGCACAGTTTCAGCACATTTTTCAAGGAGCAAATCATGGCACTCACACAACAGACCAGCCATCATCCACTTACAGTGACACCTTCACCAAGGCGTGAAGAGGTTGGGACTCCGTCCTGTCGTTTATACACAACTTGATCAGTCGTTCGGACCGAAGGCGAGCCAGGCGGTGGCGAAGTCGTTCATTCTGCGAAGTCCGATCCAGAGGGGTTGTGGGCCGGGTGGTAATTCCGTGGCTCGGTTGTTGTAGCCGCCC
>CAMAWN010000168.1 GCA_945861865.1 Candidatus Kuenenia stuttgartensis
CCGCTGCTCGACCGTCCGCGTCAGCTTCTCCACCAACGCTTCCAGCTCGCCAACGCGCCGTCGCAACCCTTCGACTTCTTCCATGATGCCCGGAGATTACATTCCCCACGAACAGGGCGCAAGTTCAGTCACGCGGTAATCAATCACCACTGCATGAGCCGCACGATTTGCTGACTCAAACCGACGAGGGGGCTCGGCCAAAGTAATTCGCCAAGTCTTCCAGCCAGTGGTTTGCGGTGAACGGTTGCGAACCGTCGTCGGTGAACTCAGTCACGCCAATCCAATTTGATTCAGAAGCAGCCATACTCTTTCAAGATTCTTTCGGTGAACGTTGCGGCGAGCATGACCAATTGAGGTTTCAATTCCACTGGCAACTCGTTGCTTCACAGTTTCTTCAAGAGGTCCGCGACTTTCGCTTCGAACAATGCTTGCCATTCCGGGGCCAGGATGCAGTCGCTGTCTTCCTGTGCTCCGCCGACGTTCAGGAGTTGCTCGGCGGTCGGCGAGTAGTAGATGTAGCCGTTGGTGTAGCCCGACACGAACGTCAGCTTGTGCGGCGAGCGCTGCTTGATGCCCAGGCCGATCCGCACGGTCAGTTCGCCGGGGAACGTGATCAGCGAGAAGTCGCCGATCCGCAGGCCGACCACCTCGACGTCGATCGTGCGTTTGCCGGCTTTGACGTTCTGAGCTTGGTGCATCTTGAGCAGCGCGAGGTTCGTTTGCGTGCGCGTCAATTGTTCCATCGTGTAGATGTTGGCAATGTACTGCTGCAGATTGCGGCGGTTCTCTTCGTCAAGCTTGCTCAAGTCGTCGCGGCCGAGTTGCTTCTCCAACAGGTATTTGTGCGAGTAGTACGACGGAAATTCCTCATCGAGTTTGTACTTGACGATCAGCGGCAGAAACGTCTTGAGGTTCAGGCTTGTCCCCTTCAGAGACTGGAGTTGCTTGGCCTGCTCGGCTTCCAGCGAGGCGATGCGTTCGGCGAGATCAGCTCGCGGCAACGTGAGCGTCTCGTTGATGACTCGCAACCGCGCGTCGTCTTGGCTGGCGATCTTTCGCAACGCCTTCAACGTGCTGAGGCCCAGCATGTTCCCCAGCGGTTCGGAGTTGCGAGGGCTGTTGACGTCTTTGTAGGTCACGGGATTGATGTCGCCGCCGCAGCCTTGCAGGAACAGTGCGATCGTCCCGTCGCTCAAATTATCTTCGATCACCTGCGACGCGAAGCCGGTCATGTCCGCCGTGTTCCCTTTGTTGGGAACCCCCTGAATCGGATGGCACGCGAACTGATAAACGACCGCCAGAGTCCGCCCGTCGGTGCGGTCCAGTCGCAAGATACCGATGTCGGGATCAATCGGGCCGATCTCGGCAACTTCGGCGTCGGGCGGGAGAGAGTACGCATGTCGGACATCCAACTCTTTACCGTTCCTCAGCTTGAGCCGGCGGTTCTCCGAGACGCGATTCTCGTGACCGCGTCCCGCGCCGATGCGCACTGGGACCATGTTCTGCGTCGCGAGCTTCACCGCCTGAATCGTCCGCTCGTCGACGTCCGAGCAAACGACTCCGTGGCAATGGCTGGCATTGACCAGGACGCTGTTCGGCGGGATGCCAAGTTCTTTTTCGATCCGCGCACGAACCTTGGGCAGGTAATCGTTTTTGATGTGTCCGATTTCACCGACCGCGACGGCATCGAGCGTGACGATCACCGCCGTCGTTGAGTCGCTCTTGATAACGAGCACCTTCACCCACAACCGATCATTCACCGGACCGGCCTCGACGTTGGTGATATCAACCTTGGCGACTCCCGCCGAGAGCTGAGCCGAATGAGCGGTGCTCGTTGAGAATGATCCAAAAAGTGCATACGCCACAATAAGCGGAGCCAAGGCCGTCGTGAGTTTCGCTTCGATCATTATCGTGACCTCGTTTTCGATGTGGGAGTGAAGCACTCGCCACCGAGCTTGCCTCGGTGGTTTAACGGTTTCTGCACTCTCATATCAGATGCTGAAACCATCTCAGACGTTGAAACGTTTTGAGTAGCGCAAAAGCCATCGAGCCACTGAGGCAAGCCGAGTGGCTCGATGGAAGTTGGTGACTATTTCACTGGCACGATGTCGAACGTGTTGGGCTTCATCGTCAGCGTCTTGGCGACTTCCGCATCCAACGCGAGGAGTTTTGCCAAACGCTCGGTAATCGCCGCTTGCCGTTTTGATTCGATCTCTTGCGGTGTGAGCTTGAGGCCCAGCCATTCAGGAATCGCGACGTTCGAGAGCACGATGCCTCGGAAAATCATGTCGTGATGGAAGCGATTCTTGGCCTCGACGGCAGCCTTCACCGCCTTGGCTTGATCGGCGATCGGACCGTCTCCCAGAACATCGGCGGCGATGTTGAGTCCGCCCGCGAGCAGATCGGCATTCAGCTCAGCGATCTTCTTGCCGCCGACTTTGACTTCGTACTTGCCAGCAACGAGGCCGGTGACTTTCAAACGATAGTCGTTGAGTTCATCCAAAATCAGTTCATGCGGCAGGATGCTCGCGGCCTCGGCAGGGAAGAATGGCAGCGCAGCGTCTAGCCGAGTGAAGCTCACGCCGCCGCCCTTCTTGACGACGTTTTCGACAGTGCAGTTCTTCATCGAGACAACCTTGCCGCCGGCAGCGTCGATCTCGGCGGACGAAACAAGCGACGGAAAGTTCAGCCCCTTGAGAATTGATGCGGCCATCAGCGCTTGGCCTGGCGGGCCGGGATGCACGGCGTCACCGGCGGTGATGCGGTCGTATTTCGGACCCTTACCACGAGCACGATTCAGCACAGCGAGATACGGGTGAAACTGATCGACGAACAGTTCGCCGTTTTTGTCGGCGATGACCTTCACTCCCTCCGAATACTTTTCGAGCATTTGGTTGTAGCCGGTCAGCGCGGTCGGTCCCTGATCGCCGTTGTCCACCGGTTGCGGAGTCACCCACGCGACCCGAATGTTGGCCGCCTTGGCCTGATTGGCCATGCCCTGCAAGCCGTCGATGAAGACCTTAAGGCCCGCCTCGCCGCCACCGGCGTCATTCATCCCGAAGTCGGTGGTCATCGCAGTCGGCTTGTGCAGCAGCACGTCACGAGCGAACCGGCCATTGCCGCCGGGTGAGCGGTCGCCGCCGATCCCGACATTGCGAAACGTCAGCTTCCACTTCGGGAAGCGTGTGATCGTCCACACCTCGACGTAGTTGGAATACAGATGCTGCTCGGTGATGCTGTCCCCAATCATCACAACGACATCGCCATCCTTGAAAAAGAATTCGGCTGCACGGATCGACCCCGCCTCACAGACGGCCAACATTACGACGCACAAACACATGAACCGCAACATGACGCCAACTCCTCGAGAGAGTGTGAATCAAGATGTTAGACCTCGGCAAGACTACCGAGTCACTCGCACTGCCACCACCGACCAGCGCAATCATGCGGAGTCGACATCGTGTGTTCCTCGCGCGAGCGAAGAGCCTCTGTTCCACAAATCATTGATGAGCCTTCCGTGTCGCGTGTTGGCCGTTGCTCGCAGCGGGTACTACAAGTGGCGTCGTCGGCCGGCGAGCGAACGTGCGAAGCACCGCAAGTCGTTGACGGCGTAAATTCGAGAGTTTCACGTCTTGCACTCTACGCGCTTGGCTACGCGCCCGCAAAACGGGGGGAAGTCCAGTCATTCAGCGCCGCGAGGGATAGAAAGGAGCACCGGAGAGGGCGTGCAAGAATCTCTTCGCGACATCTACACAACCGCGATACACAATCCTTTCGTCTCGACAGAGTGGCCGATACCGTTCCGCAATCTCGACATTTGACGGAGAATGGCTGTGGCTGTTGATGCCAGTTCGGTGCTTGTAAATCTCGGCGAGCGGAGCTACGAAATCCGCATCGTCAGTGGTGGGCTGGCGGAGTTACCCGCGCTGCTGCCGAGCTGGTTGGATCGCAGCGTCTACCGAGCCGGAAGCTCGCGGCTGGCCCACATCGTCACCGACCGCAACGTACGACCGCACGCGGATGTCGTTCGCGAGGGACTAGCTCGTACCAGTTGGAACTGTGGGCTAACGGAACTGGAACCAGGCGAGAAAACGAAATCGGTCAACAACCTCGCGGCGGTCTGGGATGATTTGATTGCCGCGAAAGCAGATCGCCAAACGGTCCTGATCGCGGTGGGTGGCGGAGTGGTCGGTGACTTGGCCGGATTTGCCGCAGCTTCGTTCGTGCGTGGCTTGCCGTTCGTGCAAGTCCCGACGTCGCTGCTGGCGGACGTTGATAGCTCAGTCGGCGGCAAGACGGGCATCAATCATCCCGCCGCGAAGAACATGCTCGGAGCTTTTCATCAGCCGATCGGCGTGCTGATCGACACGGCGATGCTCGATTCGCTGCCGGCTCGTGAGTTTGCCGCCGGTATGGCCGAGGTCATTAAGTACGGCGTGATTTTGGATGCCGACTTCTTCGCATTCCTCGAACAGCGTGCCGAAGCGATCATCCGTCGTGATCCGAACATTTTGCGACAAGTGGTTGCTCGCTGCTGCCGTCTGAAAGCGGACGTTGTCGAAAAAGACGAGTTCGAGCGCACTGGCCTGCGCGCGGTGCTGAACTACGGTCACACGTTCGGACATGCTTTCGAGGCACTCGCCGGATTCGGCGAATTGCTCCACGGCGAGGCGGTCGCCATCGGCATGTTGTACGCCAGTCGTCTGGCGGAACGGCTCGGTTTGATCGACTCCTCAACGACCGGTCGACAAGAAGCGTTGTTGAGCCTCTGCGGACTGCCGACTCGATTGCCGGCCGGTTGGTCGCACTCGGTCGACGCGGTGATTGACCGCATGAAGCTCGACAAGAAGACGCTCGGCGGCCAACTTCGATTCGTACTTCCCAATCGCATGGGGCACGTTGAGGTCGTCAACGACGTTGCCGAAGCGGACGTTCGCGCGGTGCTGTGAAATGCGTCGCGCGGACTCGCGTGCGCAACAAAAAAGGCCAGTCGCGGGAATCGCAACCGGCCTTCATGAGTTTCTTCGGGAAAGAAGTTCCCGAGTGGTGATCTGAGTTATCTCTGTGGGCGATTTCGAATTGTCGGTCTCCGCGAGTGAGGTGTCCGGAGGAAGGCACGTTCCCCCGGACGAACACTCACGTTTGCGGAGCCAGAGAAGTGGGATGGTTTCATTCGCAGTACGAAGTCAGACCACCCACGCGGTTGACATTACTTGGCACAGCCAGCCGGAGCGGCACAGGTCGGAGCACACGCGGCCGGAGCAGCGCAGCTGGGAGCACAGGCCTTCGCAGCCGGAGCCGCACAGCTCGGAGCACAGGCCTTCGCAGCCGGAGCCGCACAGCTCGGAGCACCGCCTTTGTCGCAGCAGCTCTTCTTGCAGCAGCTCAACTTGGGCAGATGGCACTTCGGCAAGCAAATCTTCGGGCACTTGAGCTTGGGCAACTTCCAGCAGCTCTTCTTGCAGCAACCGTTGTTGCCGCAAGCGTTGCTGTTGCCGCAGGCCGGAGCACAAGCGGCGGGAGCAGCACAAGTCGGAGCCGCTGCCGCCGGAGCCGCCGCCGCGGGAGCGGCAGAGGCTGGCGCACTGGCGGCCGGAGCCGCACAGGTCGGAGCGCACGCGGCGGGAGCCGCGCAGCTCGGTGCACAGGCCTTGGCGGCCGGAGCCGCGCAGCTGGGTGCGGGCGTGCAACAATGATGCTTGAACAGCCCAGCGTTCGCCGTGCCAGCGACGCCAAGCAACATAGCGAGAGTACAAATCCACTTCATTCCGGCATCTCCTCAAGAAACGTGTCTGACGGTCGTGAGCTTTATTGCCGTACGGGCCACTCACCCGACGAAGCAATGCAGTGAAAAGCTCACAGGGACTCGGTTGTCACTAGGCTCCAAAATCGGCAACCCGGTTCACACAACTCACATGACAACTGACGCGATGACTTGGGTTCGCAGAATTCGCCGGACAAAATGTCGAAGGTGCCGACCATGCCGACCAACCCCCATCAGAAATCGATCCAACCATGACGGATGTGCTTGTCGCAGTGATGTTGACCTTGGCCGTTGCGGTCGGTTGGATCGGAGTGATCCGCCTGACCCGCAGCGTCCGCCACACGTCACTGACCGCCGCCGCCGCATGGGCGATCTGGTTCCAGGTAACCTTGACGGCCACAACGATTGCAACGCTCGCGAAGAGCCGAGTGCCACTCGGCATCCTCGATCAACTTTGGTATCTGACGGCCGTGAGCGGCCTCTGTCCGTTCGTCGCCGTCCTCGGAGCACGTCGCAGCCGACTGCTGGAGTGGAGTTGCTTCATTGTTCTGCCGCTGATCGTCGTTCTCGAATGGCCCGCCCTCGCCCAACTGTCTCGCTGCTGGCGCGGCCAACGCCTGGAACTCGAAATGCCGACGCTCGTCGGCTATGCAATCGTGTTGCTGATGGGAGCCGGAAACTTCGTTGGTACTCGCTTCACATGGCCAGCGATCTTCTTTGCAGGTGGCTGGGGCCTCATTCTGCTGAGCAATAGTTCATTCGAAACGGTCTGGCTGCGACGCGCTCCCGATGCAGCAGTTGGCCCGATCCAATTATGGTTTTGGTGGTGGGCATTCCATTTCGCCAAGCAGAAGAACGCCGCCGCGGGCTGGCAAAAAATCTGCCTCGACTTTCGCGATCACTTCGGAGTGGTGTGGTCCACTCGGCTGACGGCCAGAATCAACGAAGTTGCGCAACGCGAGAAATGGCCTTGGACTTTGACCGCGAACGGTCTGGTACCGACCTCCAACGATGCTCCATCTGGCGAGTCATCCGCGACGGACCCGCGTGTCGATCACGCGTTCCGCTGGCTGCTGAAACCGTTCGTTGATCCCGAATGGATCGACGAGCGACTCACAGCTTCCACGGATCGCGCATCGGACGGCTGAGCAGTTTGTTGGCGTCGTCGTCGTTGACGAAGCGTTCCTTGACCGGATCCCAATTCAGCGGACGGCGAAGGTCGTAACCGATCTGGCCGAGTTCGCAGACGGTCGCGGAGCGGTGTCCGATCTCGACGTCGCAGATCGGCTTCTTGCGAGAGCGAATCGCGTCGATCCAATTGCGGTAATGATTGTCAGACGGCTCGACATGGAACTCGTTCTCGCCAATCTTGGCTTCGAGGATGTTGGCGAGATCCGATTGAATCTTGCCGCGATCAACGTACAGCGTCCCCTTTGTTCCCTCGAACGTGCAACCGCTGGGACCGCCGTGGTACATGACGATGCCGTTGGCGTAGGTGAACTTCAAACCGGTCGTCGCTTTGTCTTCCGGTGGCTCGATCTTTACCGGACCAGAATTGTCCATGCCGAGCGCCCACTGCGCGATGTCGAAGTGGTGCGCGCCCATGTCGGCCATCCCGCCGCCGGCGTACTCGCGGTAATTGCGGAACGCCGGGAAGTGATTGTGGATGCCCTTGGGACACAGGATTTGGTTGTAGCCGCGCTCTGGCGACGGGCCGTTCCAAAAATTCCAGTCGGTGCCTGTCGGACATTCTTCGGTCGGCAGATCGCACGTCACGGCCGGGCCGCCGACACCAACTCGCACAGTTTTGATTTCGCCGAGATAGCCGTTGCGGATCAGTTCGACAGCGCGACGGAACAAACCGCCGAACTCGCTGCGCTGCTGGCTGCCGGTTTGAAAGACGCGGTCATGTTTGCGAGCCGCGTCGACCATTGCTCGCCCTTCGGCGATCGTCAGCGACAGCGGCTTTTCGCAGTACACGTCCTTGCCCGCTCGGCAAGCCATCACGGCCGGGATCGCATGCCAATGATCCGGCGTGCCGATCACGACCGCGTCGATGTCGTCGCGAGCCAGCAGTTCGCGGAAGTCGACGTACGCCGCACAGCCTTTGTACGAGCTCAGATCCTTCTGCTTGGCGTAGCCTTCTTCCACGATTCGCTTCGAGTCCTCGCGTCGCTCGGTGACGACATCGCAGACCGCGACAACCTGCGTGTCGTGCATCCCAACGAATCGCTTCAAGTGCCCGCGCGACTGAATCCCGATGCCGATAAAGCCCAACCGAATCCGCTCGCTGGGAGCCGCCAGCCCGCGCGAGGGAGACGAGAGAATCATCGGACCGGCCGCTGCGACCGCGGAAGACGCCAAGAACTGACGACGAGTGACTCGAGACATAACGACCTCTCCTGATGAAAGAGTAATTACTTCTTCACAGCGACCGGCGCGGGCTTGAGGTACTTGTTCAATCCTTCGGGAGTCAGCGACACCGGCGCACCGGACTTCGGAGTGTCGACGCCCGCCGACCACAGGATGCCGTTGACGAGGAAGCGTCGATAGCCTTCCTCCGCCAAACTGGCGTGCAAGTGAGTCCCCGTGAAGCTGAACGACCGGCCGCCGTTCGAACGCTCATAAAGCCAGGCGACGGTCGCCTCCTCGTTCAGTTCTTGGCTGGCCGCCTTTGGCGAGACCGTGCGGAGCAACGGAGTCACCCCCTTCGACTCCGGGACAAACCGCAGCCTGAACAGCCACCCATCGTCGATCTGAAACGGCGTGACACCGCGACTGACAGGGTGCTCGGCAAACGTTCCGAAACGAGTCACCCAGTGGGCTCGCTGCGAGTGACCTTTCTCCCAAGCGGCTCCCATGAGGTCGCGCATCCGATCGCCGACATCTTTTGGCACGTCCACGAACTGATGGAAGCCGACGAGGCCGACTCCCTCATCCGCGAGCTTGCGCAGTTGCGACATTCGATCGGCCGCGAGCAAGGCGTGTTTGTCGCCACCATCGAACAGACACACGACTGACTTCGCACCGGCCAGCGTTTCCGGTTTCCTCGGCCAATCCAACGCGAGCACTGGAAAAACGCTCGGCGTCTGCCGCAGCAAGTCGCACAGCACCGCACAGCCCGCAACGTATTCGTGCTCTCCCGGTTTGAAGACGTTCGATCCGGCAATGAACACAATCTTCGCCAGCTTCGCGTCGGCCGGCTGCACTTCAATCGGCAAGTCCGTGGCGAGCTTCGTTGAGGCGTCCTGAGACCACAGCGAACCGGTCCCCCCCAGCAACAATCCCAGGACCGGCAACAAACATCGCTGAACGAATCGCATGATCGACGCTCCCATCGTGATCCGGTGTGATTTTGAGAAAATGACGGTCGGAAGCATATTGGCCGCGCTTCGCCTTCACGAGGGACACGTCACCAACCCGCGTGATGGTCTCCTGCGAAGTCGGACGATAACGTCTCGTCCACGAATCTTCGGAGCAGCATCACCGCCGACGGCCAGCCCCTCGCGCTTGGCCGAGAGAACACCACCGACCTCCGGCACGCCCCAGCATGAACGTCGTCCATTTCATCACGCGGCTCATCATCGGCGGTGCCCAGGAAAACACGTTGCTGACCGTCGAAGATCAGCATCGCGACTACGGCGACAAAGTCACGCTGATCACCGGCCCGGGGTTGGGACCGGAAGGAAGTTTGGAAGAACGTGCGCGGCGTGGCGGCTTCGATTTTCGAGTGCTGCCGGAACTGCATCGGTCAATCCGCCCATGGCAGGATTGGAAGGCGTACCGAGTGCTCATCGCGATGCTGCGCGAGATCCAACCGGACATCGTCCACACGCATAGCTCGAAAGCGGGAATTCTTGGTCGAGCAGCGGCGGCGAAGCTCGGCATTCCCGCCGTCCACACCATCCACGGAGCGTCGTTCCATTACGGCCAAAACCCGATCGCTCACAAGCTGTATCGACTCGCCGAGAAATGGGCCGCTCGTCGTTGTGCAAAGTTCATCAGCGTGTGCGACGCGATGACCGATCAGTACATCGCCGCAGGCATCGCCTCTCGCGAGAAATTTGTGACCATCTACAGCGGCATGGAAGTCGAACCGTTCCTCTCGCCTCCCAGACCGCGCGAAGTTGTGCGTCAAGAACTCGGCCTCGAACCGACCGACGTCGTCATCGGCAAAATCGGACGACTGTTTCCTCTCAAAGGCCACGAGTACGTCATCGCCGCGGCCTCCGCCGTTGTCGCTCAACATCCCAACGCCAAATTTCTGTTCGTCGGCGACGGCATCCTCCGCAAAGAATTTGAAACGTACATCGCTGACCTCGGCCTGACTCAACGCTTTGTCTTCACCGGACTCGTCCCGCCGAACCGCGTTCCCGAACTGATTCACGCGATGGACATCGTCGTCCACACCAGCCTGTGGGAAGGTCTGGCACGCGTGCTGCCTCAAGGTTTGATTGCCGGAAAACCCGTGATCAGCTTCGACGTGGATGGCGCGCGGGAGGTGATCCTCTCGGGCGAGACGGGCTATCTCCTGCCGCCGCAGTCGGTCCGTGAATTGTCGCACGCGATCAACATTCTGGTCGCCGATCCCGCGTTGCGTGAGTCCTTCGGTCGAGCCGGTCGCGAGCGATTCACCGAGCAATTTCGGCATCAGACGATGACCCGAAGAATTCGCGAGGTCTACGCGACGCTGCTCAACAACTCGTCCTCATCAACCACGCCGTCTTGAGCACTGACACCAACCGGCAGCGAAAACGACACCAGCTCATCCCATCAAGCGACGTCTTGCTTCACGCACAATCCGCTCGGCTTCATCCACCGAAGCGGCCATCGCCGTGAGATGTCCCATCTTCCGGCCCGCACGCGCGGACGACTTGCCATACAAATGTAATTTGACTTCCGGCAACTGCAGTGCCTCCGCCCAGCGCGGTTCGCCATTGGCCCAAACGTCCCCCAGCAGATTCGCCATCGCGGCCGGCCGAAGCAAATCGGTTGATCCCAATGGGAGCCCACAAATCGCTCGCACCTGCTGCTCGAACTGACTGGTCACGTTCGCATCGAAGGTCAGGTGTCCCGAGTTGTGCGGACGCGGAGCCAACTCGTTGATCAGCAGCCGATCGTCGTGCGTCAAAAACATCTCCACGCACAACACGCCCACCACGTCCAACGATTCCAACACTCCCCGCGCGATCGACTCGGCCTCCGCAGCAACACGAGCCGAGACACGCGCCGGAGCCACTGTGACATCCAAAATGCGATTCGAGTGTGCGTTCTCAAGCAGACCAAAATGAGCAAACTCCCCATCCAGACCGCGGGCTCCGATGACCGAGACCTCCAATCGAAAATCCACAAAGCCTTCCAAGATGGCTTCGCTCGTTCCCAGTCGTTCCCAAGCCGACGCCGCCTCTTCGGCTGAGTGAATTTTGACTTGTCCTTTTCCGTCGTATCCCCAACCTGCCGTCTTCAACACGGCCGGGCATCCCAGTTCTCGAATCGCCGCCTGCAATTCATCCGCTGAGCGAACCGCTCGGAACGGCGTGACCGGAAAGCCCTGCTCGCGGAGATACGTCTTCTCGCGGAGTCGATGCTGCGTGACGTGCAACACCTGCCCCGCCGGTCGCACCGGAGCAAACCGAGCTGCCACCTCCGCCGTCGCCGAAGGAACATTCTCGAACTCAAACGTGACGACCGAAACCCGCTTTGCGAAATCGGAAACGGCATCAAGATCCTCGTAGCTCGCGGTGATTTCCAGATCTGCGACTTGGCCCGTCGGTGAATCGGACTCAGGCGACAGCGTGTGAACTCGATAGCCCATTCTCCTGGCCGCGATCGCAAACATCCGGCCAAGCTGACCGCTGCCCAGCACTCCCAATGTCGCCCCTGGCAGGATTGCCTGGAATTGGCTCTCGTCCTGTCGGTGACTCACGGCAACGTCTCCTGCAAGACCTTCTGAGTTTGCTCGTCATGGAAGGCCTGCAACTTCTCCCGAAGGTCAGGTCTCGACGATGCCAAGATCCTCACCGCAAATAGAGCGGCATTGATCGCACCCGCTTTTCCAATCGCCATCGTTCCGACCGGAACGCCCCCGGGCATCTGAACGATGGAAAGCAGCGAGTCCAAACCCTGCAATGCACGGCTCTGCACTGGAACGCCGATGACCGGCAGGATCGTGTGTGAAGCCACCATGCCCGGCAGATGGGCTGCACCACCGGCACCCGCAATAATCACCTCGATTCCGCGATGTGCCGCTTCGCTTGCATATTTGGACATCAGTTCGGGCGTGCGGTGAGCGGAAACAATTCGGAATTCCTGGGGCACACCAAACTGAGCCAACAAATCCACGGCATGACTCATCGTCTCCCAGTCAGATTTGCTGCCCATGATAACGCCGACAATCGGTGCAACAGACGAATCAGCCATTGAAAACTCTCCCGTATCAACCTCGAAATCTCTGATCCAACAGCCCTGACCTGCTTCAAGCAAATGCGTTAACCGCCAATCCCACGCACGTCGAATCTCGAAGGCCTCTGTCCATTCGAGCATCTGAAATCAGAGACACTCAAAAAACAATGGCGACCAACCGATGTTGGCCGCCATTTCGATGAGAGTCTAGCGTCTCTGCAATTTACTTGTCGCCATTCACCGTTTTCTCGCTCCCTTTTTCCTTCTCGACGGCCTTCTTCTTTTCGGCCGCCTTCTTCTTACTTTCGTCCTTGGCGGCCTGCAGAGCTTTCACCTGATCCGGAGTGAGAACCGCCTCCACCTCCGACGCCTCTTTCGCTTTCAGATCTGCGATCTGTTTCTGTAGCGCTGCCAGTTGATCATCGTACTTATTTTGAATGTCGTAGACTTTTTTCTTTTGATCTTCGCTGAGTCCAATCTGACCATAGTTTGCCGGTAAACGATCGCCCGGCTTTGTCGCTTTCTTCGTTCCCTCACCCTTCACAGCCTTAGCCGCTTTACCCGACTCCTGAGCAACCAGAGACGTATGCTCCAAGACACCGACGGCACCAATCGCAAACAAGGAACAAGTCACGAGGCTTAAGATTCGATTTTTCACGTCGTTCTCCCTTGAGCGTTCGAGACAAATGACAGAATGAAGACGTTCATTCTCGTCCAAGTTGACGACAACCACGCTACCGCTGAGAACAGCGAACATCAACTTGAACGCAAAAAAATCCCGCACAGAATTAACTGTGCGGGATCTCGTTATGAGAAATGGTTGGTGGTCAAGAGTTTTCCAAGTCGAAGCGATGGTGTGCTGGATGACTCCAGCTTGCGAATCAAAATCCTTAGAAAGGAGGTGATCCAGCCGCAGGTTCCCCTACGGCTACCTTGTTACGACTTAGTCCCAATCACCGGTTTCACCTTAGGCGCCTGCTTCCTTGCGGTTAGCTCAGCGACGTTAGGTGCCCCCAG
>CAMAWN010000169.1 GCA_945861865.1 Candidatus Kuenenia stuttgartensis
TCCAACCGCTCCTACGAAAACTACGACGACCTCTTCGAGGTCGCCTCCAGCTCTTGGTGCCAACACTGCCTCAACACCAACCTGATCAAATCCGTCTGCGCCAAAAGCTACATCCCAACGCGCACCTAATTTCTGCGAACCGGATTATACGGATCGCAGAAAATAACTGCGCGTCGTCCCGCTCGACTCGTCACGCAAAGCGGTGACGACTACGTAGCCATCACGCTCCTGCGTGTTGAGCCGAACGCTTCACAAAGCGCGGATTTTTCTGTGATCCGGATAAAATCGTGATTGTTGCCGTGTCGCTGCTGATGGGCAGCGTGGACGATCATCCCTGCGACCCGATGGCGAGGATGGCTCTCAGGCAGTGCCAGGCGGTATCGATGACTTGCGTGTCGTTTCTGCTACACCGCGACCTTCACGACGACTTTTCGAACAGCCGCCGGTTGGCCATCGACGGCGGAGCCAGGAATGTGGCCGTCTTCCGGAAAGAAGATCGTGAAGCTCCCAGCCGGAACCGTCACGAAACTTCCGGTTCCATCGAACAGCGCGAAGTCAACCAGTTCGTCGTACGGTTTCTTGACCGTCAGCGTCTTGATGTTTGCGTAGCCCATCTCCTCGACGCCCGCAGCGACGAATTGCACGTCGATGTATTTTCGATGCGCCTCCCAAACTCCCTGGTCACGAGTCTTGGTCGTGTTGTCCTGCACGAGCGCGTAGATTTGCTCGCCTTGAATGGGAATCTTCCCGATAGGCAATTTAGTGCAGTCGTTCTCTCCCAGATACTTCAGCGCCGCCACGATTCGTTCGCCAAGACCGGAGTAACGAGTTGCGTTGTCCAACGTGTCGAGAATCATTCGATCATCCTCTTGGAATTGCCTGAGCGTGGAGTTCGAATCGTGTGAGCGATTCACCGAGGCCCGTCGGGCCGCACTCGATTTCATTTCGCCGATCCGGTCGCCGCGAAGCACAATATCTGCGTTCGCGTGCGAACAAACAGGCCGCCGTCGGCGATGGCCGGTGTGGCGATGATGCTCTCGCCGACGTCGTTCACAGCGAGTTCCTCGTAGTCCGCAGCATTCTTCAACACCGCGACGTTGCCGTTTTCACTGGCGAGATAAATCTTGCCGTCGCCGAAAATGGGGGACGCGAAGTAGCCGCCGCCGCTTCCGATTCGTTTGGGGCCGCGCACTGGTTCTCCTTTCTGAATGCTGAAGACGGTGCTGATGCCACCCTCTTTGATCAGAAACATCCGGCCGTCGGAGACAAACGGCGAGACGATGTGATCGGTGTTCTTCGTCTTGTGTTTCCACAAGAGGTGCGACTTCGTGACGTCCCCTTGGCCTCCACCGCGAACCGCCAGAATGAATTGCTCGGCCGCCGCGTCGCCACTCTGCTTAAAGTCACCACCCGCGAAATTGTCGGGGTGCAGGAACGCGACGTCCAACTCTGGGCCTTCGAGGAAGCCGTCTTTGTTGAGGTCGCCGCGGTCAAACGTCTTCTTGAAGAACGCCTCCGGGATCGGCTGCTTACCGACGAACCGTTGAATCTCCGCCTTGTCGAGTTTGTTGTCGTTGTTGCCGGCCTTCTCGTCACGGTCCACAGACGCCAGCCATTGATTGGCGATCGCGCCGCTCTGTACCGAGAGGTAAATCACACCGTCGAGACAAACGGGAGTCGTCTTGATGTTTCGCAACATGACCTTCGCAAACCAGCGACGCTTTCCCGACTCGGGGTCGTAGCCGATCAACATGCCGGTGCCCGCCACAACAATCTCATCGCGGCCAGCGACCGTGTTGATGACGGGGTGCGAATAATTCACGGCCATGTCGGGCCGCTCGTCCTTCCATCGCAATTTGCCGGTGGCTTTGTCGAAGGCATAGAAACCGGGGTTGAGATCGTCGTCCTGGCAAAACAACACCAAGTCGCGATACAGCACCGGCGACATGCCCGGCCCCCACTTGAAGACGAAGAACGGTGTCGGAAGTTTCTGCTGCCACACGTCCTTGCCCGTTTGAGCATCGACGGTCAGCAGGCCTAGCGTGCTGAAGTAGAAATAGACTCGATCGGCATCAGCCGCTGGTGTCGCGCTGGCTTGGCTGTTCGTCGCATGAACTTCGGCCAGAGGACCAGTCTGCCAATCACGTTGCCACAGCTTCTTGCCGGTCGCCGCATCGAACGCGAAGAGACTGACCGATCCCTCCACGGTCATACCGCTGACAAAAACTCGCCCCGCCGCGACGACCGCGCCTCCCACGCCGTCACCCACCTTGGCAGACCAGCGAACGTTTTCCGTGGCCGAGAACTTGACCGGTAGCGGCTTGGTTCCGGTCGAGATGCCCGTGCAATTCGGCCCTCGAAACTGCGGCCAGTCGCCGGCTTGGACAACCACCGGAAAGATCGCGGACGCCAGCAGAATGCCGACTGGAAGGCAGCTCCTCAACAGGGCCTTCATTCCGGGAAAATCCTGAGAACGATCGCTGCGGCTCATCTCGGTCATGTGAACTCTCCCGTGATTTGAATCTGTGATCGTCTCACACAAGAGAACCGTCCTACGGCAGTCTCCAGCGGACAACTTCCAAGTGAGTCTTTCCGTCTTCGCCTCGGTACGAATACGGCGTGACGAGCGTGCCATCGTCGAGTTTCACGGTCGGACCGAAGCCGCCTCCCTGATCCTTGCCGACGGGCGTTCGCGTGTCGAGCATCAGCCGATCGTGAGCGAAGTCGAATTCAAACCCGTCGTCCGTTTCGCTGCCAGCGATCGCTCGCACTCCGAGCGGCGGCTTGAGATCGCGAACCGTGAACGTCAGCAGCAGTCGCTTGTCGTGCAGTCGCAGCAGCGACATGTACATCTCGCCGTAGTCGCCGAAGTCGCGAATGCGGTCGAAGGTTTTTCCACGGTCGGCTGACGAGAACAGAATGAAGTGATCGGCTTGATCGTTTCCCGCTTTGATCGGCCGGTCCTTGATCGGCATTTCGTTGCTGTCGACTCGAACAAAGGCCCAGACCTTGCCGGATCGAGCTTGCCACAACCACGTCTCGCCACCGAAGAAGCCGTATTGGCTTTTGAAATCGCGAGGCTCGCACTTCTGCGACTTGTCCCACGTCTGCCCGCCGTCGGTCGAGCGCCAGACAAAATACGGACCGCCTCCGCCGTCGTAGTCGACACCCAACAGCAATGAGCCGTCAGCCAGCTCCAGTACGTTGCGAGTTGTGTGATTGCTGGCCTTCGGCTTGATCTGCTCCGATTCGACGCGCGTCGATTGCCACGTCCGGCCGCCGTCGGTCGAGCGATGCAGAAAGCCGGTCGTGTAGCCCCATTCGTTGCGCACATCCTGCGCCAGCAGGTGACCAGTGATGAAGACGGTGCCGTTCTTGAGCACCGTCAGATACGGCTCGCGGCCGAGCAGATCGAGCGGCTGCGGCCCAGTCCAAGTTCGGCCGCCATCCGGCGAGCGAAACAGCAGCGTTTGTTCGAGAACCTTGTTGCCATCGCGCTTGTGCTGATGAAACGCGGTCAGCAGCAATTCGCCACTCGGCAACTTCGCGATACACGGCTTGTAGTCATCCGCTTCGCCCAAGGTGATTCGCTCGCCGGCGAGCTTGTCCATCGTCAGTGACTTTCGATCTGTCACAGCGATGTCGGCCGCGACCAAGCGAAACGAGTCCATCACGATCGACTGATCGACCTTGCCGTAGACGTTGTCACCGCCGACGTGTGCGAATGAAAAAATCCTGCCATCAGCGGCCTGTACAGCGCGCGGGTAGTACAGCGCGGGAGGGACGTCTAGACGGTGCCAAGTCTGTCCGGCATCATTCGTGTAATTGATTCCACTTCCGGCGATACTGAGGATTGGCCCCTCGCGAGTTGCAAGCAGCTCGGGTTGACCATCGTGCGGCAGTACCGAGGGACCGACCTTTCCGGGGATCCAGGTGTTGCCGGATTTCTTAAGTACGGACTGCCAGCGATAAATGCCCGGCTTTTCCTTTCGGTCTCCGCTGCGAAACAAGCACAGCAGGTCGCCGTTGGGGAGTTCCGCCGCGTCGAGTTCCTCAGTCCAGCCGCCCTGCTGGTCGTCCGGAATGGCCGCGATCGGCCCCTGCCAGGTTTTGCCTTGATCGATGGAGACGACGAGCGCTGGTTCGATCAACTCGTTGTATTCCGCGCGGGTCTTGGTGCCGACCGGAGCCCGAGCCACACCCAGGAGCGCGATCATCCGACCATCGCGCAGCAGCCGCAGTCGTCTGGGCCAAGTCCAATATTTCTTGGTATCGAGAAAGACTTCGGGCGGACCCCAGGTGCGCGTGCCGTCGGTCGACCGCTGAAGATAGCCGGTCTGAGGCAATTCAGGATTGTAAGGCAGATAGAACCCATGGACTCCACGGACCACGGTTCCATCAGGGAGTGCGACCCCGGCTTCCCCCATGCCGCCGTTCATGGGAGTCTTAAATTCATCGGCGCTGACTTGTTTCCAAGATTTGCCCGCGTCGCTGGAGCGCAGATGGACGTTTTTCAAGTCGAGACCAGTCATGTCGTATTGGGGATACCAACTCAACCGGTGCATGATCTCCTGAGGAGCCTTGGGCCGTCCCTCGACCGGCCCCGTTGCCTGGGTGAATGACACCATCAGGTCATTTCCCGGCATGATCCAAGTGCCTACCCAACACGTGTACCCCAGCTTCTGCGGCGAGTGATAAATCGTTTGGCGTTGGTGTTCGACTGCGGAGAACTCGTCAGCACTGGCGGTCCCGAAAAGTGCGGACAGCGCGAAGCCAGCCAGTGCCAACCACAACCGTGACATCGGTCGCATGATCGTCCCCTTCAAAGCAGTTCTTGAATTGGCTGTCCGCCGCCGACGATGCTCGTGGGCCGGCCGCTGGAGTCTTCGTAGTGAGTATCGAGCGGAATGCCGAGCGTGTGATAAATCGTTGCCAGCAGATCGAGCGGCGTGACGAGTCGCTCCTGAACTCCACCGCCCCATTTCTCGCTGGCACCGACGATGCGTCCGCTCTGAAGGCCGCCACCGGCGAGCAGCACGCTGAAGCAATCCGACCAGTGATCGCGGCCCGCGTGGCCGTTCATGCGGGGAGTACGGCCGAACTCGCCGGCACAGTAGATAATGACTTCATCCAGCAAGCCGCGCGCATCGAGATCTTCGACCAGCGTCGCAATCGCGCGGTCCAACGGCGGCAAATGTTCGTCGAGTCCTTTCTCGATGTCGTTGTGATGGTCCCAATTCCCCGTGTTGATGTTCACGCAACGAGCACCCGCTTCGACCAATCGCCGAGCCAGCAAGGCACTCTGTCCGTAGCGGTGGCGGCCGTATTGATCGCGCAGCTTGGGATCTTCCGCATTGAGATTGAACGCCGCTCGCATGCGTTCACCCGCGACCATCTCCAGCGCCTGTTGCTTGAACGTGTCGAGTCCTTCCATCACGCCGGTCTCATCGATATCGCGGCGGAGCGTGTCGAATGTTTTGAGCAACGCACGCCGCGAATCGACGCTGCGCGCGGTGAGTCCGCCCGGCAGCGATAAGTTCGGCACCTTGAAGTCCGCCGCGTTGGGATCGGCTCCCACTTCAAACGGATTGAACGCCTTGCCGAGATAGACCGCCCCCTGATAACCGAACGATTCCGACTTCGGGATCGTCACATAGGCGGGCATCGGTGGCTGATTCGAGCCGAGCGAACGGGCGATGACCGAACCCAACGACGGCTTCTGTGCGGCGTTGCGGGCGAGCGTCGGGCCGAAGTAACCGGTCTGCATCCAATGAGCCGACGGGGCGTGAATCCCATTCTCGTGATGCACCGAGCGGACGATCGACAGCCGGTCCATGACTTTTGCTTGAAGCGGCAGCCGTTCGCTCAGCACGACGCCTGGCACCGTGGTACCAATCGGTTGATACATGCCTCGGTATTCAGCCGGCGCATCGGGCTTCACGTCGTAGCTGTCTTGCTGGCTGACTCCGCCATCCGTCCAAAAGATGATCAGCGACTTTTTGCTCGTGGGGCGTCCCGCTTCCGCCGCTTGCGATTCCAGTCGTAATAGATCGGCAACCCCTAAGCCCAATAGCGGGGCACCGATTTGCAGAAAGCTCCGGCGCGTGACGCCAGAGCAGTTCTGGAATGAGTGGCCGTCGATTCGCAACATGACAGGACTCCTCGGTCGCCGTAGCCGGGTTGTGACCTCAATGATTGAACAGGAACTCGTTGGTTGCCAGTAGTGACCACAGCAGCGAACGGCAGGCTTCCGCTCGATCAGGTTCCGTAGCGAGAAAATCAACCACAGCCTTCAGTTCTTCTGGGCGCGGTCGTCGGGCCAGCACGCGGAGGAACATTTCGGTCGCGAGATCGGCGTGTGATTTGTCGCTGGCGGCGAGTCGCTGAGCGTAGCCGGTCTTCTCGATCAGCTTCCGTTGGATCTCCGCCGAGTTCACCAGTTCCAACGCCTGCGTCAGAGCCGGTGAATCGACTCGCTCGCATTCACAGGCCGACATCCGCGCCGGTCGGCCGAAGACATCCAGAAAATGCGCGGCGACGTTTTCGTCCGGCAACTCAATCGCGCGCGTGCCGACCGAGACGCCAGGGAAGTTGGTCGGCACGTCGAGCACCTGGCTGATGCCGTCGAGCAGCACTTCGGCCGTTACTCGGCGCGGGTAGAATCGAGCGAACGTCTGTGTGTCGCCCGCGTTGCCGGGATGAGGAGCCGACTCAAGGCCGTAGGCGTAGCTGCTAGTGATGACTCGGATGAGATGCTTCACGTCGAAACTGCTGGCGATGAAGTCTTGAGCCAGCGCGTCGAGCAGTTCGGGGTTGCTCGGCGGATTCGTGCTGCGTGCGTCGTCGATCGGGTGAACGATGCCTCGACCCAGAAAGTGCGCCCACATTCGATTGGCCATCGTCCGGGCGAAGAACGGATTGTCGGCGCTGGTCATCCACCGTGCGAGACTGTTGCGTGGATCGTCATGCAAGCCGAGCGGGAACTCACTCCCGCCGAGCGGTCGCGGCTTGAGGATCGCGCCAGTGCGCGGATGCAACACGTCGCCTCGCTCCTTGAGGAAAATAATCTCATCGGTCGGCACTTCAGCATCCGCGAAGCCTCCCTTGCGGCCGACGCGCGAGAAAACGGCAGCCAGTCCAAAATAGTCCGACTGGCTCCAGCGTTCCGTCGGATGGTGATGACACTGGGCACACTGCACGCGGACTCCGAGAAACGCCTGCGAGATCGACTCGACGTACTCTGGCGACTTCCGCACGGTGCGATACCAGATCGCCGGCGGGTTTTCGTTCTGGCTGCCGCTGGCGGTGACCAACTCGGACACGAATTGGCTGTACGGCTTGTTCGCCGCCAGCGAGTCCCGAATCCACGCGGCGAATAACGTCGTCCCCGCTCGCTGCTTGCTGGTTGAATACCCGGCCCCGCGGTTCTGCAAGATGTCGGCCCACTTGAGCGTGAAGTAACTGGCGTACTCCGGCCGTTCCAGCAGCCGGTCGATCAGCCGCGAGCGTTTGTCGGGACGAGTGTCCGCCAGATACTCTGCGACCTCATCGTTTGTCGGCAGCGAACCGCAAATGTCGATCGTCACGCGGCGAAGGAACGTTGCATCATCGGCCGGCGCGGATGGGACGACTCCCAGCCGCCGCCACTGCCGCAGCAAGTGGCGGTCGAATGAAGCCGCTCCGAGTTTCGGTTCCAACTGATCGAGTTGCTTTTGCGCAGCGGTCATCTTCGCCGGATCGCTCGCAAATGGAACCGCCGCGTGAAACGTGGCGATCTGCTCGCCGAACCGAGCCATCACCGACACGAGTCCGTGCTGCGAATTGGTTTTGACGAGGCCATCCGCTTCGACGGAAGCGATGCTCGGTTCGTTCGATTGGTACACCGCCTGACGAGTCACCTCACGCGACGTCTCATCGGAAAAGAACGCCATCACGCGCAGTGGCTGCGACGAGTTGATCGCGAGGACTTGCTCGCGCGGCGAAAGCTCAATGCGCACCAGTTTCGGATCGTCGTTGCGCGGCGCGGCCGCTCCTTGAGCGATCCAGTCGCGCAGAATCCGGTAGTCGTCACTGGATTCGTCCAGCCGCCGACCACCGCCGTGTGGCACGCGGGACGTCGCTTTGAGCAACAACAAGCTGCGATCCGGATCAGCGAGAGACAATCGCCGGCCTCGGGCATCGGTGACGAGTGCGTCGTAATCCAACTCCGGCTCAAATCCGAACAACGAGAGCTTGAAGCCGTTTTGTCCGGTCGCCTTGCCGTGACAGCCGCCGCTGTCGCATCCGAGCTTGGTCAGGATCGGCACGACATCGGTTCCGAAACGCACATCCGCCGCGTTGACAGTGTCGTCCCAGGCAACCGCACAGATAACAAGCGGCATCAGCAGCGGCCAGGCGATGTGTTTGGTTTTGGTCATGCAAGGATTCCAGTCGTCGCCAATCTCGCCAGCGATTTTGGGGCTTTGCTCGCGATCGCCCAAGGTCTGGCAACCTTGGTTACTCCACAATCTCCAACGGAAAAAAACTACTGCCAAAATAGGTCGGCTCATCTTCGACGACTCCGACGGTGAACAGCCGCAAGAACGGCTGTCGGCCCAGAGGGGCGTCGTCGTTGATGATAATTTGAAGAGTCCCCTTGTCGGTCTGACCCGTGAAGGTCTCGCCTCGACCGCGCAGGCCGATGACGTCTGTCACGCGACCGGGAGCGGCCAGTTCGGTGTGCATCTTGCCGATGAAGCCATTGAGCCGCTTCGCGGAATACCCAACTTTAATGGTCTCGCCGCGCTTGGCCTGCGTGACGGCGAACGGATCGACTTCCACGAAGATCGCGCCTGGCTGCACCTCAAAGGTGACGAGGTTGCTCATGACCACCACTGTTTCCGTTTTCTTATCGGGCGTCGGAACCGTGGTCTCGGCGCGAACGACCAGCGAGTAACGTCCGATGGGCAACCTCGGCGGCAGATAGAAACTGAGATACCCCTTCTGCTGCCCGGCCGGGATGACCGCCGTTTGATTGCGGATCGAATCCGGCAGGCCGATACCGGTCAGTTTGACTGGCGCTTGATGCCCGGTGTCGCGCCGCTCGATGTGGACAGCGACGTCGAGGACTCCGCCGGGCGAGTGCTTCGCTGACAACTTGCCGTAGAGATGATGGTCCAGCGCCTCGTGGCCATCGGCGGTGACTCGCAAAGGCGCATCACCGGCCACGGCGAACGGGATTTGCGACGAGATTCGTCCCCAGCCATTCGGTGTTCCCGAACGGACGATCGTGCCGCCACGCACTGGGTGACTCTTCCGTGCGGACTCTTCCGCGATCCCCTCCAGCTTCAATTCACCGAACAAAGCCGACACGTTCCGATCGGCGGAAACGACCAACGTCGTGTGATCGACGCCGGGTCCGAGCCACACGTCGGGGCATTCCACTCCGGCCGGGAGATCCTTGGCGGAAACGCGAATTGCCGCTTCACAGCCTCGCCGCCGAAATGCGATCAGATCGAGCACCTCGCGACCGCCGCGTCGCACGTTCAAGCCGGCAGGGTCATCGCGACGCGGAACAGCCACGAGTTGAAAGTCGGGTTCCTCGCGACGGACGCTCAGCCGATAGGTCCGGCGCGGATCCGCTTGCAGTCCGCCAATCAGATTTCGGATCGCAATCAAATAGCGGCCATCCGTCGGACAGACCCAGCGTCCCGCCGGATCGAGATGATTCGTCGGGAACGCACCGCCAATGTTTCGCACTTCGTCACCGAACTGCACCAGTTCCCGCTGACCCGCCCGGTCGAGCACGCTGATCTGCAAATCGACCGGCGACGGAATCCTCTGTCCGAGTGCCTCGAAAAAAAACACTTCGCCGCGCCGAGCGGCAATCGCAAACCAATCCCGTTCGTCACCAGCCACAAGCTGCCCGCTCACTTCACACGGAGCGACGATCTCCTGCGCCGACGAGGGCGAGTGAGTGTCATCACGATCCAACACCACTGGCACGTCCGTCACGCCGATCATCACCGGCGCATGACTGCCAGGAATGTGGTAGGCGAATCCTTCGAACATCGCTTGCGACGGCTGCAACCGCACGGGCAAGGGCCAGGATGCCTCGGCGAGCGTCGCAGGGATGTCCACTTCGAGGCGATCGAACAATTCATTCGGCGAACGGGGCGGCGTCACATCCGCCTGCGACAAGTTCCAACCGTACAACGCGACGCGCGATGCCTTGCCCCGTTCAATGACGCTCGGCACGGAAAACGCCACGCGCGGTCCGGTGTCGATGTCGAGCCGGTAGTAGTGCTCGGCGCTTCCCGACAACGTCAGATCCTGAACTTTCACGACGTACGAGCCGTCGGCCGGAACGCGGAAGTCGATGAGCGGGTCGATGCCGAAGTATCCTCGATTGACGGCCAATCGCTTTCCGTCCAAGTCAAAAATCTCCAGCACCGCACGCACTCGTGAGTCGATCCGCTCTGCTGAGCACTCGATGATGACACGCTGTCCCCGTTTCGCCTCGAAGCGGAAGTGATCCGAGTCGCCGGCTTTGTCGACTCTCCCATTGATCACGACATCCAGCGGGACCGACATCGCCGCTGACACCGTTTCATTCGGCTCGGCTTCCAACTGCTCCAGTCGATTGCCGATCGTAAACGTCCTCGGCGAGCTGACTCCGTTGTCGCCGACGGCCCACAAGTCACATAGGCCCGGTGGTGTGTCTGCCGGAATCGTCAGTCGCATGCGGCCGGGGTCTAATCGCTCGCAGCGGATGCCGGGGACATTGCAATGCAAAGTCTGAAGTCCTTGCAGGTTCGTGCCGCTGACCGTCACTTCCACCGACTGGCCGACCTGCGCGCCCGTGGGGAAAACAGTATTCAGCACCGGCGGCAACTGTCCGAAAGTCGGTTGCCCGGCAAGCGTCGCCAAGCACACGGCGACGAGCAGCAGCACTTCGCGGTATCGGCTGCGAACAGTCATCAACCACTCCCAACACGGCATCACAACGAAATCGATCGAAGGTCGCCCTCGTCACAATATATCGGCCGCTGTTGATGGACCGATAGCTCCGAGCGGCAACACCGACTTTGCCCATCAGGCATTGAACGGGTTGTGCGAATTCCACCGACTGGCGCGAATGCCGCCGGCTGGCCATTTCGGGATGCGGTGAAGATCAGACGACGTCCGGCAAGCCAAACGGCGAACGATACTTCTTGCCCAGGAGTTGATTGGCCTCTTCGCAATCGACGAAACGCTCAGTCTTGGGATCGAAGTCGAGCCGGCCGCGAGTGCGGAGCGCGATCTCTCCCAGGTGCACCAGCGCGCAACTGCGATGCGCGACCGCCGCCGAGGCGCGCGTTGGCGTCCGTTTGCGGACCGCGTTGAGAAACTCGGCCATGTGTTCGGCGTAGCCGCGCTCGCCGCGCAGCTCTTTACCTTCGGTTGGCCCCGGAGTTCCCTTCGGTCCTTGGAAGACACTGAAAGCTCCGCGGCGTGAGAAGATCATGTAGCCCTCGGTGCCGTAGAACACGTTGCCGTTGTCAAAGCCATGCAGGCCGTAGGCGGTGAAGGGATAGTTCTCGTAGATCAACAGTCGACCGTCGGGGTACTCGTAGGTCACGTTCATGTTGTCCGGGTACTCGCTGGCGTGACCGTCGAGCAACATCCGCCCGCCACGAGCGGTGATTTGTTTCGGCAACGTGTCGATGCCGAGTCCCCACGCGGCCATATCGAGATCGTGAATCCCGTCGTCGCCGATCTCGCCGTTGCCGTAGTCCGCGAACATCCTCCACGTCTGGTGAAAGCGATGCGGATTGAACGGCCGTTTCGACGCGGGGCCGAGCCAGCGATCGTAATCGACTCCCGCTGGAGGCATCCCGTCTGGCAACGGCTTTTCGACCGTGCGAGTCTCCGCCGTCCACGCGCGAGCCACCTTCACTTGCCCGATGATTCCTTCCTTCAACAGCCGGCCAGCTTTCTCGGTGACTGGACTGCTGCGCATCTGACTCCCTTGCTGAACAACTCGGCCGTACTTCTTTGCGGCGGCGATGATCAGTGGTCCCTCGTTGAAGACGTGCGAAATCGGTTTCTCGATGTAGCAGTCTTTCCCCGCCTGCATGGCGGCCAGTGCGATCGGAGCGTGCCAGTGATGCGGCGTCGCGATGATGAGCGCGTCGACATCTTTGTCGGCAATCAGGTCTTCGTAGCGTGCCGTCCGCTTCGGTGGTGCGGATTGGAAGTCGCGTGTGACGTGAGCATTCATCTTGTCGATCTGTGCGGGATCGACGTCACACAGCCACGCGATCGACACCGCTTCGCGCCGGCTGACGAGACCTTTGACATGATTCGTCATGATCCCGCCGCAGCCGATGATTCCCAGCCGAACTTTCGCTGGCTTGTCGTCGGCAAAGACGGGCACTCCACCGAGTGCCGTCGCTGCTGCGACGATGGCCGCCGCTTCTGTGGAATGCTGCAAGAACTGACGCCGGTTGGTCTCGCGGTTCATGACTGGCTCCTGAGGCAGTGGAGTGAGAGTGATGAACCGTATTCTGATCGCTGCGGTTACCAATGTCGTGTCAGACGGGATGAGTTTTGACTCGCCGCCTCATCCACCAAGTTCAAGCGACGGACCTTCGCTCGCTTCGAAAACTCGTGGCCGGAACGGCACATACCCTACCAGCTTGTGCGAGACCGCTGGGAAGCCCCAACGGAATTCAGCAGCCGATTTCACGTCACCATCGAAACTGGTGGCCACGGCGCTTCGGCGGTCGAAACAGCAATCACCGCGCTGCGGGAAAACGGTTTGTTGAAGTGAACGGGAACGAGTTGCCCGCAGATTCCTCGTGGTTTGAAGGATGAACCTCGGTGAGAGCTGATCCTGCCGCGTTGAAAAGAATCTGCCGAGAAATCAGAAATTGACACGTTTTCGGCGGACTTCCATAATCCCGCCACTTCTCAGATTGACCAATTCTGCCTCGTCGTGCGCGAGGTGCGTGTCTTGCCGAAGTTCTCGGCTCACCCAGGGAAAGGAATCCCGCGATGAGCGATCTTGCAAACCGCTCCAATTTCAACACGGATGTTTCGTCGGTCGGCCTCGAAGACGTGCATGAAGTGCGGCTGCGCGGATTGGCCGCCGCGAAC
>CAMAWN010000170.1 GCA_945861865.1 Candidatus Kuenenia stuttgartensis
TCCAACAGCGTGTCGGCCAAGCCGGGCTGAGTACGGATTCCAAACCATTGCTCGACGAGGAACTCAACGAATTCCCAGACAACGGCGGCCAAGCTCGTCAGTCCCAGAATCATCGGCGGGAACACGACGGCTGACGGCTGACCAAGCAACTCCAGACTGTCAGCCGCGCGATAACACTTCCCGAAGAAATAGGCGATCGCCACTCCGCCAGCAAAGTGCATCGGAATGTCGAACTCAGGAAACGAACGGTAAATGTCGAGACCCAGGATGGCCGCGACATGGATCGCAAAGACCAGCACCGGAGCCCAAGCGGCACGGCGTAGCGAAGTGATTGCCCAGGCCAACCAGACAGCCATTGAAGTCCCTTCCAGCTTGACTGCGTTCACCCGCCACGACACAGGCATCACGTCTCGTTCACCACATGCCCGCCGCGCACCAGCTTGCGAGTCAGCAGCACTTCGCCGACAAGCAACACAAGAAACGCCAGAAACAACAGTTGCCAGAGCTCGTGTCGCGGCAACTCATTGGAGGCCGCTGCCTGAATCTCGCGGCCTTCACGGATGAACGTCAATCGCTCGTCGGCGGTGATCGAAGCGATTTGCTCGTCCGTCAGTGGCGTGAGATTGGACTCGGCGCGATCCGCGTTGACCACGAACAATTCACGGCCTTGTGCGGCCAGCGGCTTCGCGGATTTCCGATGAGCCTCGGCCTTGCCGATGAGACGCTGCTCATCGGCCGGTTCCTTTTGGCGTAGCGCATACACGCCGGGCAGCGATGTGTCATCGAGCACGAGCAACCCCGAAGCACCATCGCCACTGAACTTTGCCTCGTGCGGTTCGCCATCCGGGCCTTCAAACACGAAGGTCACTGAAGGTCCAGCTTCGGCCGGTGGAACAGCGTTCGGCATCTGGCTGACGAGCGGTTGTCCGACGGAAACATTTCGCTCGCCGCGGCGCGACGCGAGTTGAAACAGCAACTCATGCACGAACGCCACGAAGTCCGGCCTGGCCGGCAGAGTATTCCAGTCGGCGTCCAACGGCGACGTCAGCAGCAAAACGTTGCCGCGCCCAAACTGACCGCCGACGAGATACGGCGCTCCGGTTTGCAACCGAGATAGCGCGATCGCTGGCGAACGCTCGACTGCGACTTTCTCCGACTCATCGTCTGTGTCTTCACTCCCTTCTGCCTTCTGTTTTTCGCCTTCTTTCAATTCCACACTCCACCAGCGGCTGAACCGCGCGGTCGTGAAGGCCGCGCCGCGCTCCGCTCGGAAGCGTTGCAGCCACGGCGATTCGAGCGTCGCGTTGGAGATCATCACACCCTGTTCGCGTTGCTCTGGGGTCTCTGATTCAATGTCCTTCAGCGACACGCCGAGCAATCCGATTTCGTCCGCAAAGAGTTGGTGGTTGTAGCTGTCTCGGTCAATCTGATTGCCGAGTGCAAGTCCGACGCCACCACCGCGCCGCACGTAATCGGTCACTGCGGCGAATTGAGCGTCGGTCAGCTTCGGCACATTGGCCAACACGACAGCCGCGTACTTGTCGAGGTCGCTTTTCTCGTGGGGCCCCACGTTCCATTCGGACCACTTCACGGTCGTCGGTTGAACCCACGGAGTTTCATTGCCGGTCGCCGCCAGCGCGGCATGAATGAAGAACGTCTCGCTTTGCACCGGTTCTGGCCGCGGGTCGCCATCCACGAGCAGCACCGGCACAGCTTCCGCCACGACGATGACCGCTTCGCTGATGTTGTCCGTAGGCAAGTCATCGGGATCGAGAGTCACTCGCACGAGGTGCGAGCCGGTCGCCTCGAAGCGATGCTCGAACTCGACGTTCGCCTCGCCGCCCGGCGCGAGTGTGACCGACTGAGTCCGCTCGGCGAGCCGTTGCCCATCGACTTCAAAATGGACCTGCCGAGTCACACTCGTCGAACCGCCGCTGAAACGGATTCGCGTTTGAAAACGAATTGGGAAACCGGGGACGGACAACTCGCGCGACGGCTGCAAACGCTCGACATGAAAGTTCAATCGCTCGGCCGCATCCGGCAATTCCTGGCCGTCTGGCTCGCCGGCATTCAACACGTTGACGACCCACAAATGCGGCGTGACGGACGACTGCTTTTTCAAGTCATCGAGCCGCAGCCAAAGATTCGAGTCGTCCGAGAACCAACCTTGCGACTGTCCGTCAGTCAGCAACACAACTTCGCGCCGCAAATGATTCGTCCGGCTAAGCAGCTTGACCGCATGAGACAACGCCTCCGGAAAATTCGCTGTGCCTGTCGGAGGTGAAAGTTGTTTGAGCACGTCGCGCACGCGATTCACGTCGCGTGTCGGCGGGTCGATCAACGTGCGGACTTGCTCGCGAGCCTCCAGCAGCGTGACCGTGTCCCCCGGTCGTAGCTGACCGAGAAACTTGTCGATCCAGCGCACCGCATGCTCCTGCGGAGTGACCGACGTCGCCTCCCACGCCATGCTGTACGAGCCATCAAGAATCAGCACGATGTCTCGATTCGGCTGCGGCCCGATGTCTCCCAACCACTTCGCCGAAACCCACGGCCGAGCGAGCGCAATCGCCAACCACGCGATCAACGCCATCCGCAGCAGTAACAGCCACAAGTCTTCCAGCCAAACTCGACGCCGCGTCTCTTGGCCGAGCTTCAGAAACTGCATCGCTCCCCAAGAGACGATGTCGTACTTCTTCTTGCTCAAGAGATGCGCGATCACCGGCAAAGCGACTCCCGCCAAGCCCGCCAGCATCCAGGGATTAAGAAGTTCAAAGGACATGGTGAGGGAGTAGGGGCGAGGAGGAAGGGGCTTAACTAACCCGCCCCTCGTTCTTCACCCCTATTCGTGCAGCCAGACTTCCGAGTGCATCGTGTAGAGCCGAAACCGGTCACCGTCGCGGATGACGATGCCGCTCGAACGATTCAGCTCGCGCGGCAGCAACGGATTATTGTCGTACTTTTTCCAAGAGCGGAGATCATCAGACACCGCGACGCAGGTGCTCCACAACGATGGCGTCTCGCCTTTTGCCGAGCCGTGGTAGTAGGCGTAGTACCGACCTTTGTGTTTCACGATCTGGTTCATGGCGATCAGGTCGCGATCGTGAATCCCTTGGCCGGGTCGCAGCACCGGTTCGTCGCTGACGTTCTTCCAAACCTTGAGATCGCGCGAAGTCGCCAACCAGACGCCGGCATCGCTGCGTTCGTAGAACAAGTGCCACACACCGTTCTCCAGCCACGCGGTCGGAGTGCCATACGGTCCCGGTTCGATTGGATCGCCATTGGCCTTGCGGACGTCGAGTTGGCCGGAGCGCTGCCACTTCACTCCGTCGCGACTGGTCAGCAGTTGAGCTTGATCGTCGCGACCCTCGGCGAACATGTGCCAGCCGTGGGACCGGTTTCCAACCTGCCCCACGGGAGGCACGATCGACATGTCCTCGATCCAATGCCGGTCATCGATCGGGTTGGCTTCGTGCCTTGTCCAGGCGATGCCGTCGATCGAGGTCGCGTAGCCCAGCCGCTTAATCCCTTCGCGAGTCCCATCGTAGCCGGTGTACCACATCCGATATTTCAGCTTCGCGGAGTCGGTCCCATCCGCAGTCGGATCGAGATGAATCCAGCCCCGTTCGCGAATCTTGACCTCCCACGTCTCCTGCCCCGCCGCCGTGAAAACCGGCTTGTCGCCGTGCTGCTTGAAACGCACCAACTCCGGCGGAAAGTCGTCAGCCCTCAATGAAGACGATAGGCACACGAGTACGAGCAGCGCGACGAGAGGACGCATCACAACCTCGACAAAAACTCGAACGACTCGCGGAGCACTTCGGGGACCATGTGGCTGTGCCGGCCGAGTTCGACGTTCACGCATCCGGTGTATCCGATCTCGCGAAGCGCGGCCATGACCGGCGAGAAGTCGATCTCCCCTTCGCCGAACCGCAAATGTTCGTGAACGCCGCGCCGCATGTCCTCGATGTGGACGTTGCACAGCGGCGTCGCCCAACGCCGCAGATGATCGGCGATCGAGTCATCTTCGACGCACTGCACATGGCCGATGTCGATGGTCAAGCCAAAGCGCGGCGAGCCGATCTGTTCGGCGACTCGGCCGTATTGCTCGTTCGTCTCGACCAACATGCCCGGTTCCGGCTCGAACGCCAGTTGCACGCCGCGCTGCTCGGCATAGTCGGTGACTCGGCGGCAACCATCGAACAGCCATTGCCACGCCAGCGACTCATCGTCGCCTCGCCAGACACCCGACCAAAACGAGACGGCGTCTGAATTCAATTCCTGGGCGATGTCGATGCAGCGGCAGAGAAAATCCACGCGACGCGCACGGCCTTCCGCCGTTGGCGAAATCAGCGTCGGCTCGTGCTTCTGTCGCGGGTCGAGCAAGAATCTCGCGCCAGTCTCGATGACCGAATGCAATCGGCATCGCCCCAGCAGCCGTTGCATCTCGCGAAACTCATCCCGGAAATTTGGCGCGAACGGATTCAGGCAATGCTGATCGACCGTGATCGCGACCGCTTGGAAGCCGACTTCGGCCAGCAGTTCCAGGCCGTCCTGCCACCGATGAAATGCCAAGCCATTCGTGTTGTAGCCGAGCAGCATGACGACGCCGGGGCAAAAAATGGTATTACGGCTGTGGCTCTCGGCCATCGGCGTTCAGCCGAAAGCCGATCGCCGACGGTATCACAACTCCGCCGTTCAGTCGGCCAGCGGCTTCACGCGGATGTTGCGGAAGTAGCAGACGCTATTCGGATCATGCGCCTGAATCGCGAACGAGCCGGAGCTGACTTTGCGGCCGGGGAACGCCTTGTCTTTGAAGTCTTCCGGCTGCTCCCAATCGACGGTCGTCTTGCCGTTGATTTTGATCGTGATGTGCCGGCCGACCACCTTGATGTGGGTCTCGTACCACTCGCCGTCTTTGACCTCGACCTCTTCGACGTTCTTCACGCCGTAGAGGCTGCCGGTCTTAATCTTGTCGGTGTGAGTGACGTTGACCTGAGCCTCGTAACCCAGAGCCGGCCAGCCGTCCTCCTGAAACTTCGTGTGAAAGTACAAGCCAGAGTTGCTCCCCTTGGTCGTCTTGCATTCGACCTTGTACTCGAAGTTTTTGAATTCCTTTTCGGTGAAGAGATGCGCGCGCTTGCCGCTGACCTTGATCGCGCCGTCCACGACCTCGAATTTACCGTCCTCGTTTTTCTTCCAGCCGGACAGGTCTTTGCCGTTGAAGAGGCTGACCCAGCCCTCTTCAACTTTCTTGGCATCTTCAGCCTGTAGGCCAAACATCGTGACACACGAGACCATCGCCACCACTGCCAACATCCACCATTGCCGTTTCATCGCTGTCCTCACTTCCCAAAAAACCCCGCGCCGTGAGCCGATACGCATTGGCTGCCTGTTTACGCCGGGAGCATGTCAGTCGGCAGCCAATCTAAGGCGGACCACTCGCGTTGAACAGGACGCCGCCGCTGGATGAGAGCGAGAGATTGACTTCACGGCGATTCGGACCCCTCTCGTGATCACTGAACGATGACGGCTACGTTCGCGGCAGGTTTTCAAGCTGTCCCACAAATCCACAGCCGCGAGCCATGTGTCGGCGGACTGCCGCCGATCAGCGGAGGCGTCAGGTCGATCTCACGCACGGGCTCGACGTCTGCTAGCGGAGTCCGTTCCGCGGATCGTCCATGTCGCCAGACACCGCGCTCGCCGCTTCGCAGTAGCCGACGGAAGCCGAGTGCCAAGCGTCCCATCGTGTGTCGTGCGTTGATGTCCTGCAGCGGCCGGACGTGTGTAGTCCCCGCGGCATCTTCGTAAATTGCGGCGTCGATTCCGAGCGGTCCAAAGTAGCCGAGTGCTTGGAGTCGCATCGCCACTTGCTCGCAGACTTCGACCGCGCGTTGCCACTCGCGCGGGATGCTCACGTCGAGCGAGAACTCGCTGCCCCGATAACCCCCCTGCGAATCGCACAGCAGCGGCGTGACACCTTCCAATTTCGGCGTGCCCTGACCGAGCGGGGGCAATGTCCATTGAATGCCGACTTCCGCGCGGCGTCGCAACCACGGCTCAAAGAAGACCGCTCCGTCAGCATCGAGTCGCCGACTCAGCCAGCTTTGTTGAGTCGGAGCGAGAACCAGTCCGCGACCCAGCAGTCGCTCGCGCGCGGCCATCCCGAAATTGGCTTTGACGATCCAAGCGTGATCGGCGATCGGTTCGCCAAATTTGCAGGCGGAACGACGGACCGCTTCGGCAAGGTCTTCCATTCGTTCAAGCCGTGCGGCTCCGATCAGAGCAACGCCCAACTCGTGTTCCATCGCGAAGGACCATTCCCGCGAGTTTCCTTGTCTCACGGACGAATCGCTCGGCTGAGCGGTCGTGCCGCTGATCGCTCGAGTCCGCGCCGACCATCCCCAAGGGACAACGTCTTGGACATTCCTGGCGGCGGAGTCCAGATCAACGACTCCGCGCACTCGCGGCAGGCCGTGCTTCGCGAGCGAATTCCAGAAGTCCTCGGAGATCGGCTCTGGCGTCCAAATCCGATCGCCATCCTCCGCGAGCGAAATCCAGGACACGACTCGCTCAGCCGACATCCGCCGCAATGCTGCCGACGGATGCCAACCAGCGACCGCCGTCAGTTCATGCTCAAAATGAAAGTTACCGACAAAGAGCCGAGGCATCGACAAGATCCGGTGGGACGGCAACGACGAGCGCCACGTGCAGGCGATTGTCTGGGGAAGTTTGTCTCGGATGTTTGACACGCCGATGCCGAGGGGATGAGATTACAAAGTGTTCTCGCATCGCCGCTTACTTTAGAGGACAAGTCATGGTCGAATCAAAGACCCCGAAGGCGTCGAAAACAGCAACTCGCGATTGGATCATTCGCGGAGTCGTGTTTGGCGGATTGGCTGTGCTGTTGGTGCTCGCGCTGCTGGACTTCCAAGCCAAGCAAGCGGCTCAAACCACCTCTGATGCGTGGCGTGCGGCCGTCCGAGCAAAGGGTGAAGATGTCGAATTGCTGAAGTCCGAATTCGGCAAGATCCCCGTGCAAGGGAGTCCCCAGCTCGTCTCCGGTCCAGCCGGAGCCAACCCGTATGCCGCACGAACAATCGATACCTACACCTGGTCGGGAATCTTCCGCAGCTACTCCGTCCGAGTCTTTGTGGGTGCGGGAAGTGATCCGCCCATTGAGTCCGTCCAAGGGCCTGGCGAAGAAACGCAAGACGAGTGACCTTCATGAAATGAGAATTTTGGCAACGATTGCCGGCAAACTCGCTGCCTCGCGGGAGTCTGGCAAAGCGGCGACATTCACCGCTTCCGCCTGCTTGACAAGTTGCGCACGCGACGACTGAAATGCCCGCGACCTGTCCAGGCTTGGCCGCAACCGAGTTCATTTCACAGCCGTAAATCTGCTATTTCTCACCCGTGATCGGAGCGATGTTGCGCATGTACGACCACCTGACGCTGATCAGCGGGCGAGCGCACCGCGCCCTCGCGCAAGAAATCGCCGACTACCTCGGACTGGCGCTGGGACCGTGTGGAATCTCCAACTTTCCCGACGGCGAAATCTTCGTGCAGCTTGAGCACAACATTCGCGGCCGCGATGTGTTCCTCATTCAGCCGACGGGACCGAACGCTCAAGAAAACTTGATGGAACTGCTGATCCTGATCGACGCCTGTGTGCGCGCCAGCGCCGAGCGGATCACGGCCGTCATTCCGTATTTCGGCTACGCTCGGCAGGACCGCAAGGACGCCGGCCGAGTGCCGATCACGTCCAAACTGGTCGCCAACTTGTTGACGAAGGCCGGAGCCAACCGCATTCTCTGTGTCGATCTGCACGCCGCGCAGATTCAAGGTTTCTTCGATTGTCCCGTCGATCACCTGTACGCCTCAAAGACACTCGATGCCTATTTCCAGTCGTTGAAGATCCCGCGAGACCGACTGGTCATCATCAGCCCGGACGAAGGGAGCATCAAACGCTCGTTGCAGCACCAAGAGCACATCGGCGGCTCGCTGGCGATCGTCGACAAGCGGCGATCCAGCGCGACCGAGACCAAACAAGCCAACCTGATCGGCGGCCCCATCGACGGCAAAGTCGCGATCTTGTTCGACGACATGATCACCACCGCCGGCTCGATCGTCGGAGCCGTCAACGTCGCGAAGGCTCATGGCGCGTCCGACATCTACGTCGGTGCGACCCACGCCGTCCTCTGCGGCCCCGCTGTTGGCCGCCTGCGCGAAGCGCCGATCAAAGAGATCGTCGTCACCAATACGCTGCCGATCCTCGGCGACAAACTGCTCCCCAACCTGCGCCAAGTCACCGTCGCCCCACTCCTCGGCGAAGCCATCCGCCGCATCCACCGCAACGAATCGGTCAGCGGATTGTTTGATTGAGCGCCCAATCCGTGAGCGAAGAGGTCGGAAAGTCGCCGGCGCAAAAGTCATGTCGATGGGTCGGGAAATCTGTTTGAGTTGTGTATAAGCAACAGCCGAGGGTGGTTGTCCTCCGCGAGACGCTGGTTAATGACCTCAATGGTCCCAATAGTCGGTTTCCTGAAAACGATTGGAGTCAGCATGCACTTTGCCGAATTGATCGAAACGCGGTTTCGAGTCATTTTCATTTGGTCGGTTGTTGGGGCTTTGGTTCTGACTGGAATCGTGTTCGCGGTCTTTGGCGGCGCGTGCGCATTTGGGCCTTGGATTGTGCTGGGGCCGATCGTCGTGATTGGGTTGATTGATTTGACTCAGAAGAAGCAAGCGATACGTCGGAACTTTCCGGTGCTGGGTCGCATGCGGTACTTGTTGGAGTTAGTTCGGCCAGAGATTTATCAGTACTTCGTCGAGAGTGATAAGGAAGGGGTGCCGTTCGATCGAGAGCATCGATCGCTGGTCTATCAGCGGGCCAAGAATGTTCGCGACACGACTCCGTTCGGGACCAAGATCGACGTGTACGCTCCGGGTTATGAATGGGTCAATCACTCGCTGCAGGCCAAAGAGATTGACGCCAGCAACATGCGAGTCGCTGTCGGCGGTCCCGACTGCAAGCAGCCCTATTCGTGCAGCTTGCTAAATATCTCGGCGATGAGCTTCGGCTCGCTCAGCATGAATGCGATTCTGGCCTTCAGTCGCGGAGCCAAGCTTGGTGGTTTCGCTCACAACACGGGCGAGGGCGGGCTGAGTCCGTATCACTTGGAAGGTGGTGGCGACCTGATTTGGCAGATCGGCACGGGCTACTTCAGTTGTCGTGACGAGAACGGAAAGTTCTCTCCCGCCAAGTTCGCCGAGAGGTCCGTGCTTCCCAACGTGAAGATGATCGAGATCAAGCTCTCGCAGGGAGCGAAGCCGGGGCACGGCGGCATTCTGCCCGCCGCGAAGGTGACTGCGGAGATTGCTGAGATTCGCGGTGTGCCGATGGGACAGGACGTGCTTTCGCCGCCGACGCATTCCGCGTTCTCGACGCCGATTGGCTTGCTGGAATTCGTCAAACAGTTGCGAGACCTCAGCGGTGGCAAGCCGGTCGGGTTCAAGCTGTGTGTCGGTCGGCGGCGCGAGTTCCTCGCCATCTGCAAGGCGATGGTTCAGACCGGAATCACTCCCGACTTCATCACGGTGGATGGTGGCGAAGGGGGAACCGGTGCGGCCCCTCTGGAGTTCTCGAACCACATTGGTGCCCCGCTGAGTGAGGGACTGATCTTCGTCCACAACGCGCTTGTGGGATATTCGCTGCGGAGCAAGATCAAGATTCTGGCCAGCGGCAAAGTCGCTTCGGGCTTCGGCATGTTGAAGCGGCTCGCCATCGGTGCCGACGTCATCATGAGTGCTCGAGCCATGATGATGTCCATCGGCTGCATTCAGGCTCTGAAGTGCAACAGCAACCATTGCCCGGTCGGAATCGCAACTCAGGACAAGCACCTGATGGCCGGACTCGACCCCACCGACAAGTCTGTCCGCGTGGCAAGCTATCAGAAGCAAACCATCCATAGTCTGGCGGAGATGCTGGGAGCGCTGGGACTCGATTCCGCTCAAGAGCTTCGCCCGTGGCACCTGATGCATCGCCTCTCCGCGAACGAAACGAAGCACTACGGTGAGCTCCACCACTTCCTCCACGACGGCGAATTGCTGCGAGATCCCTTGCCACCTGATTATGCCCGTGCTTGCAATTCGGCGTCTGCGGAAACATTCGGCCATTGTGAGTGAGCCAATCAAGAATCCCTTGAAGCGGCGCAAACTCAGCGGGTCGTTTCGCGAGTCCTGAGACGCTCGCCCTTGCGGACGTTACGGGTTAGTGTGACGTCGGTGTCCACCACGATCACGTCTCGCACGTCGAAGGGGAATTCCGATGCTGTTGCGATGGCTGTTAGCAGTTGTGTTTGTTGTCGGCATGAGTCCATTCGCGAACTCGGAGGAGCCGAAGGCGAGAGTCGTCGCGTTTCATGGTTACGACAAGGCCATCGAACTGAAACGCGGAACAGCGAGAGCGGTTCTGTGCCCGCAAGCGGGCGGGCGCGTGCTGGAGTTCTCGGTCGATGGTCGGGACGCGATGTTCCTCGACGAGCAGGAAAAGAATTGGCAACCGGACAAGCCGGGGCCGATCACGGCGGGGCGGTTTGATTACGGGCCGGAGTTGACCGTCATTCCGCACCCGAAGATTTGGTCGGGCGAATGGACTGCGGAAATCACGGGAGCGTTTTCGGCGAAGCTCACAAGTCCGCGCGAGGAAACGGCGGGGATACAACTCGTGCGTGAGTTCAGTCTCGTCGAGCGAAACAATTCCGTGCGGCTGTCGTGTCAGCAGACGATGATCAACATCTCGAAAGAGGTGCGCGAAGTTTGTCATTGGGGCCGCTCGTTCTCGCCGGGTGGAGGCATCTGCTTAATTCCGCTGGGTGATCGACCGAGTCGGTTTCCGAGCAAGTACGCGATGTACGAGGACAGCGCGATCCTCAACGTTCGCAACACCGACGAGAAGATTCGCGAGCGGGACGGCTTTCTGGAAATCCTCTCGCCGCCGCGCAAGCCGAAGCTCGGATTTGATTCGCAGGCAGGATGGCTGGGCTATCTGTTGCCGAACAACACGCTGTTCGTGAAACGCTTCACGACGTATCCCGACCGCATTTACAACGAGGCCGCCGGACTCACGCTGTCGGTCTGGTACCCATCTGGGCCGCGCATCGAGTTGGAACCGATTGGTCCGCGCGAACGACTGACTCCGGGCGAGTCGGCCGCGTTCACCGAGGATTGGTGGTTGCTGAAATTTCCGTTTCCGAAGGACGGAGAGCAGATTGATCTGAAGGAACTCAGCGAGCGAGTTGCGCAGCAAACAAACAACTGACACGGATAGATTGAATCATGTCGCAATCGAAACCAGCCCGACGCGCCAGCGAGGGGTTGCAGCGGGCCTTTGAGTTTACCCCTCGCTGGCGTGTCGGGCTGGTTTTGACGTTGCTGCTTGCGGCCACCGTGACAGCTCAACCACCGGCACCGCGCGGGCCGGTGCTGAAGACCAAGCTCGGTGAGGTCGAAATCTTCCCAGCGGACAATCCGTGGAATCAGGACATCTCGAAGCGGAAGGTTCACGCGCGGTCGCAAGCGTGGATCGAGTCGATGGGAGCGGACAAGCCGTTGTTCCCGTGCTTTGGAGCGGACTACATGGGTGCTCCGAACGGCATCCCGTATGTCGTCGTCGAGGGGAACGCTCCCAAACAGTTCGTCGAATTTGAGTACCCGGACGAGAGCGAGAAGGGGCCGTACCCGATCCCGAAGAATCCATCGATCGAAGGGGGACCAAACGCTCCGCGGGACAGCGATCGGCACATCCTGATGATCGACGCCCAAAACAAAAAACTGTACGAGCTGTTTCATGTGCTGCCGGATGGGCCAGACAAGTGGAAGGCCGGCAGCGGTGCGATTTTCGATCTGACATCGAACAAGCTACGGCCGTTGGGTTGGACATCGGCCGACGCGGCAGGGCTGCCGATCTTTCCGGGACTGGCCCGCTACGATGAGACCGTTGAGCAAGGCGAGATTCGACACGCTCTGCGATTCACGGTGCGAAAGACTCAGCGAGCGTACATCCTGCCGGCGACGCATTTCGCCAGTCGCTCAAAGGACGCGAGCCTCCCACCAATGGGGCTGCGTGTGCGGCTGCGGGCCGAGTACGACATCAGCAAGTTTCCGAAGTCGGCTCAGGTGATTCTGACCGCACTCAAGAAGTACGGCATGTTGCTGGCCGACAACGGCAGCGATTGGTTCGTGACCGGCACACCGGACAATCGTTGGATCGACGACGAACTGCACACGCTCAAACGGATCAAAGGTCGCGACTTCGAATGCGTTGACACCGGCGAGTTGCGTTTCGAGTAATCGCCGATTCGGTTCGACACGGCTCGTGTCTGTTCTTCGATCCGACCAGCGCGAACCCGTCGCAGCCGCAACTGCTGGGCAACGACACGCTCGACGATGATTTTTCAATCGTCAAGATGCTGTTTTGTGCGACGGACTTGCCGCGATGTGAGGTTACTGCACCGTGAAGTTGAGCGTAGTTAGGTTCGACTTCTTGCCGAGCTGATCTTCCACTCGCAGTCGCAAGGTGTGTGAGCCAGCTTTGCAGCTCTGTGGAATCGCGAAATCATAACTGTGGTAATAATCGCGGCGCTGATTGCGACAGCGATCTTCGGATGGAGTCAGTGGCAGACTCTCGACCAGACGACCGGTGGGACCGCCTTCGAGCACTTCCAAGGTGGACTTCATCAGCGTGCGGAATTGGCCGTCGGAGGTTGGTTCACTTTTGAAGTCCGCGACCTCGGCGTACAGCAACACCTGTTGGCCAGGA
>CAMAWN010000171.1 GCA_945861865.1 Candidatus Kuenenia stuttgartensis
TGCAGAAGAGCCAGATTACGGACGCAGGACTTGAGCACTTCAAGAAGCTGAAAAAACTGCGAAGACTGTATCTGAGCACGTCGTCCGTGACGGACGCAGGTCTGGCCACTCTCCGCGAAGCGCTGCCGAATTTGACCGTCACCAAATAGCCATTCGAGACGGAAACTTCAGCCATGATTCGGTCCTGTTGAGGATCGCCGCAACGTCGAACACGGATGCGCTTTCACCAATCGGCGAATCCGACTCAGCCTCGGATCAGGTGCGGGACGAAGCGGCTGGTGTTGTGCGTGATCGGGTTCTCGTCTTCGCGAATGCCCAGGCCGCACGCGGTGTCGCCGATGATCCAGCTTCCCAGGACGGCATGACCTCGGCCCATATTCGCCAGCGGTTGAAACGCTTGATAGACCACCGCCACTTCGGAATACGGACCTTCCGTTTCTTGCAGCACCTGCCCGCGTCGGACGAGCTGAATGTTGCTCCCCTCGCGAGACAGGATTGGCTTGCGAACGAAGTCTCCGGCCAAAGGTTCCCACGCGGCCGGGAGTAAGTTTTCGCAGTCGGGAAACATCTCCCACAGCAGGACCAGCAGCGCCTTGTTCGAGAGGAGCATTTTCCAAGGCGGCTCGATCCAGCGAGTCTTCGCCGCCAACAAGTGCGTTGCGAACTCTTCGCCGAGCATCCATTCCCACGGATAGAGCTTGAACAGACAGTCGAGCGGCACATTGCCGGTCCCGACGAACGTCCGGCGCTTCGAGTCTAAGCCGATGGCGGACACGTCGAGATAATCCGTGGCGATACCTCCTTGAGCCGCCGTGTCCCGCAGATAGGTCACGTTGCCGAAGTCTTCTTCGTGCCCCTCGGTCGCCGCGAAGCTGAGCCGTTTCAGGCCGTGATCGTGCAGGTATTTCCAAGCGTCGATCAATTGCTCGTGCAAACTATTGAATTGATCCAGTTCGGGATGCACGGCCTCCAGCCACTGCCATTGCACGACGGCCGCCTCGAACAGGGCCGTCGGTGTATCGGCGTTGTACTCCAGCAATTTGGGTGGCGATTGGCCGTCGTAGGCGAGATCGAAGCGTCCATAGACGGTCGGCTCGTCGTTGTCCCAGCTCGCGCGAATCCATTGGCGAAACTTTGGCGGAATCCGAAACTCGTCGAAGCGATCCTCGTCGAGCACCACTTGGACCGCTTGCAGACACATCTCGTGCAACGTGTTGGTGGCCGCTTCAATCTCTTCGATCTCCGCGAGCGTGAACTCGTACCAACCCGCTTCATCCCAATACACATCGCCGTCGATCGTGTGGTACGTGAAGCCCAGCTCTTCGACATCGCGACGCCAGTTCAACCGCGGCGGAGCAGTGACGCGACGCATTATGAGCCTCCTGAGAAATGGCTTCCCGACGAGCCGAATCCGCCATGAGCGACATGACTTGTTCCGGACGAACCATGCGACTGCGTGGCCGACCCAGAATGCGAGCCACCAAAGATCGGGCCGAACCATGAGCCGCGCGATGACCGGTAGTGCGAACCGTGGCTCGCGGTTGTCGCGGGCGTGCATTTGGGTTTTTCCGGCTCACCCGGCTTGGCGGGAACGTCGCAATCGCTGTCCTTCTGGTGAGCGGCCGGCGAATTGACTGACGTGGACGACTGCCCGCATCCAAACGCCGTCATGGCCGGGACCAGAAGGGTCAGCGCCACTTTCGTACTTCGCTTCATGACAAGATTCCTCCTGCGGAGATGTGTTGGTAGCCGCGTTTCGCCAGAACGCGGGTTTTCGGCAATCCACCCGCGTTCTGGCGACCGCGGCTACAACATGGAGACGATCACGATCGCGCTCACACCCAGCAACAGCGCGGCTACGACAACGCCGACGGCGACATTGCGGTCCTCAAGTTGCTTCTCGATGTCCAGTCGCCGAGTGACCAGCTCAAACGCCTTGAAGCCGACCAGCATCAGCGTGATTCCCACGACTCCGAATGCCGCAGTGGCCATCAACGCATTGATCAGCGCCTGCGTTTCTACGGGAATTGATGCCAGACTGGATGACGGTGACATGCAGGAGACCTCCGACAAAAGGAAGGTGACAATTCGGTCGCGCGAAGCTCACAGGAGCCTCTCCCAAGTTCGCGAGCTTAGCGAATCACTCGCTTCGCAAATCCGGATCCCACGAAATCGGGCAACACACCTGACGCTTATATGCCCAATTCTCGCTCGGCCCCGACACGGATTCTGGATATCGCCTGAGGACAGATTTCCTGTCGGGGCTAGAGCGCGGACGGGCATCTACAAATCGTCTCGGCCGCGAACTTGCCTTCAGTGGCGGTATTCCCAACTCTGACTGGTCGCGATTCTCTGTTCCCTTAACAGCTAAGGATGCTCATTCATGACGAAAACTGACTTGGCCGTTCTGCTCTGCCGATTCATCGGACTCTATTTTCTCATCAACGCCATCTACGGGTTGGGCAATTCCGTGATCATGCTGGTCATGCCACTGGTGTTTGGAGGGGCGAGCGAATTCACGATACAACTCATGCTCAACATGGCGATCCCACAACTTTTTGGACTTCTCATCGGACTTGTCGTCTGGCGTCAGGCACCCGATATCGGGAAGAAGATGGCCACCTGAGCGGCGTCCGAGTCGCAGCACTTTTCGAGGGACATCGTTCAAGCCCATCTCCGTGACCTGCGACGAATGCGCGGAGAACTGTGACGACACCCTCGCTTACGCTTCGGGTTACAAACGAAGCTGATTGACAGTCGGAACGGTGAGGGATATCAACCTTCCTCGCTTCTCAACATGGCATCTCTCAACATGGCATCTCTCACGTCCCAGCTTGATGAAAGGCTTTGGCATGATTTTTCAAAAAATGTGGGCCGTACTCGGAGCACAGGTCAACAAACTGGCCAACTACTTTTGGACCGCGGATCCGATCGCTCAGATGCAGTACGAATACGACACGGCCGTCGCTCAACTGCAAGACGGGCGCAAGGGCTTGGAACAGTATCGCGCGCTGGTCGAGCGGGTTTCTCTGCAAGTCACCAACGCCCAGAAACACGCCGCCAACTTGGAAGCCAAGGTGAAAGCCTATCTGCAAGCGGGCGATCGCGAGACCGCCGCCAAGTTCGCACTCGAAATGCAGAAGGCCAAGACCGAACTCGAAGAGAATCAGGCTCAGCTCAAGATGCACGAAGAGGCGTACAACAACAGCCTCGAAAAGATCAAACACGCCAGCAGCAAGCTCGCCAAGGTGCGTGAGAAGATTCAGAAGTACGACGCCGAGCTGAAAATGAGCAAGGCGGAATCCGAGATCGCCCAGCTCGCGCAGTCCTTCAATTTCGATGTCACCACCGACTTCGGTCAGATCGAAAACGTCATTCAGGACAAGATCGGCTTAATTCGAGCCAAGTCGCGAGTTGCGGCCGATCTCTCGCAAGAAGGTGTGGTTGACATCAAGCGCGAACAAGCGGCCGAGAAAGTCATGGCCGATCAAGCGCTGCGGCAGTTCGAGGTGGAGATGGGACTCGTCACTCCTGAGACCGCCGGCGTGAAGGAAGATCAAAAGGAACTCGGCCCGGCGACGGTGACGCAAGCGGGGAAATGAGATTTGAGATTTGAGATTTGATAACTCACGCGGCTACCAATGAGAGGTTTCGTTTAACCCGGAGCCAACGGCGACGGCACCTTGCCGCGTCCACGCCGTCGCCGTTGGCTCCGGGTTAAACGACGCATCACAGGCCGTGCGAAGTAGAAATGGATTGAGAAGTGACGGAGTCGATGAGCGAACCTGACAACAAAAACTCGGCTGCTGACCTGACCTCGACGCTTCCCGCTTGGAATCCGACCTGGGCGAAGGAGCTGGCCGATCTGTATTTCTCCGGCACGATCAACACGTTCGTGCTTCACGGCGGCGTGCATGATTTGGTTCGGCAATCGGCTGCGGACGGCAAAGACAGCTTCACCTCTCTGAGCGACTTCCTGGCCTCGCAGGTCTTCGGCTCGTGGGACATCGTGTTGAGCTACGATTTGGGTCGCGGGTTGCAGCCGCTGGCGGGAGCGGACTCGAAACGATTGCAGCAGATGATGCAGCATGTCACGGCGTTGCTCGGCGCACCGGCGACTTGGACCCGCGACCCGGACAAGGTGCTCGACCAACTGGAGTCATTGCTGCAACGGAATCTGCTGGAAGACAACATCGCCAATCGCAAGCGGATTGGTTTGGTTTTCGAGCACGCTCAGTTCTTGGTGCCGACCGGTGATCTGGCCTCTGTGGCGCGCGGGCAGGCGTCGCGGTTGGTTCGCTTCCTCAGTTGGGCCTCGAATCCGTATCTTAAGCGGCTCAACATGGCGTTCTGCCTCGTGACGGAAAAGCTGTCCGAGATCAGCGAGCGGCTGGTCAATAATCCGTATGTGGCGTCGCTGGAGATCCCCCTTCCGAGTGCTGAAGACCGACGACGATTCGTGGCTGCGACGGCACCGAATATCTCCGGGGGTGGCCTGACCACAGAAGGTTTGGTTCAGAATTCCGCAGGGCTGAGTCTCGTGAATCTGAACGTGCTGTTGTCGAACGCTTCCGTCCGCGGCCTCGATCCCAAGCAGTTTCGCAGGCTCAAGAAGAACATGATCGAGCGGCAGTGTCAGGGACTTGTCGAGTTCGTCGAACCGCCGCACACGCTGGACCTGATCGTCGGCCAGCCGGAAGCGAAAGCGCGTTTGGTGCAAGACGCGAAATGGATCGCCGAAGGGAAGCTCGATACCGCTCCGATGGGATATTTGTTCTGCGGTTCGGTCGGCACCGGGAAGACGTTCTTGGCCGAGTGCTACGCCGGTTCAATGGGCATCCCCTGTTTGAAGCTGCGGAACTTTCGATCGAAGTTCGTCGGTGAGACCGAGGGGAATCTGGAGCAAGTTCTGACGGTCTTGAAGTCGCTCGGCCCGGTGGTGGTGATCGTCGATGAGGCGGATGCGACGTTGGGTGATCGGAATCAAGACGGAGACTCTGGAACGTCGGGGCGTGTCTTTTCCATGATCGCTCAGCAAATGGGAGACACGAAATATCGCGGGAAGATCATCTGGATGCTGCTAACGTGCCGTCCCGATCTGTTGCCGATCGACTTGAAGCGACAAGGCCGCTGCGAGGTTCACATCCCGCTCTTCGCACCGACGACCAGTGCGGACATCGCCGCGATGTTTCTGGCGATGTCGAAGAAAAACAAAGTGCCGCTGGCGGCGGACGCGATCCCCGATGTCTCGCCCGACCGTCAGTTGAGCGGTGCGGATTTGGAAAGCATCCTGCTCGCCGCGCGGCGCGGGGCCTTGTCCTGCGAACGAGATCTCGTTGAAAAGACAGACCTCGAACGAGCGATCGCCGAGTTCATTCCGTCATCGGAAGGCTTGGAAAAAGAGATGCAAGAAATTGCGGCGGTCCTCGAATGTACCGAACGAAACTTTCTGCCCACCAAATGGCGAGAACAAGTTGGCTCGCCCGAAGCGCGAGCCAAGCTGCAAGAACGCATGAGCGTGCTTCGCCAGTTGGTGGAGAGCTGATGGGAGGATTTTCGATTGCCGATTTTTGATTTTTGATTTTCGATTGCACGCGGAAGAGTATTCAGTGTGCATCTCATGTCGATCAGATCTCAAATTTGAGATTTCAAATTTGAGATTTGAGATTTCAGATTCATTTCTCGAAGGATTTCACGATGGCTGATTCCCCCGTGCGGCAAAGCTGGCTGGATGACAAATCTCAAACGACGTTGATCGACGAATACACGCAGAAGCTCGTCACGTTCATGGAGGCCATCTCTGATGGGCATGTGGACGATGCGGAGTTGGCGGCTCAGGAGCAACGACTTGTCGCGCGGATGAAAGAGGTCGAACCCTCGCTCAACGATGCGCTGCACGACAAAGTCACGCGGCTGTTGTGCGAACTGAGCGCCTTCAACGTGATGCAGACTTTGCACTCGTTGCAGGCCAGTCGGCCACAGACCAAGTTCCAGGGATAAGCGGCGAAGCCGCAATGTAGCCTTCATCGCTCCGCGTGAAGTCAGCCGGTCGCGCGATTGATGCCGAATTGCAAAATGACGTTTTGCGAAATCTCGGCTATCCTCACGCGGAGCGATGAGGGCTACATAAAACAACCTTCCAAAAACAGAAAGCAAATCATGGCTGGACAACCGAAAGTTCCCTTCTACCTCGCTGTGGCAGTTGTCGTCTTCGGCTTGATTGGGTTCGCGATGTTTCGCGCGGATGTCTTCGCGCCGAAGGGGAAGCAGGATCAGCCCAACGAAGTGATTGATCCGAAGAAGCTCGGTGGTGGCGGCGACGAGTTGAAGCCCGGCGGTGTCGAGGCTCATGACGATGCGAGCGTCACAACGCTGAAGGAATACTCGTTCAAGCCGTCAGACAAACTGCCTCCCGTGAAGGGGATCGCGGCCTACAAGCCACTGGCCGACAACACGGTTCGCTTCGCGCTCAATGTGTGGGCCGGGTGGGCTCCGATCATTCATGCGAACAACGGATTCAAGCCAGGAAAAATTTGGAAAGCCGCAGACGGCAAAGACTTCAAGGTCGAGCTGGTGCTGATCGATAACCCGATCGAGATGCGCGACGCCTACGCGGCCGGCGATGTGCAGATTGGCTGGGCTACGCTCGACATGCTGCCGCTGTTCGTCGATGGCTTCGTCGATTCGTCGGGCAATCCGAAAGACAGCCGCGTGATGCCGCGCGTCTTCCAACAGATCGACTGGTCGAATGGTGGCGACGGCATCGTGGTTCGCGACAACATCAAGACTGTCTCCGATCTGCGTGGCAAGTCCATCGCTCTCGCCGAGAACTCTCCGTCGCACTACTTCCTGCTGAACATGCTCGTGGCCGGCGGTGTTCAACCCGGTGAAGTGAAGCTGAACTTCACCAGCACGGCCTTTGAGGCGGCGGCGGCGTTCAATGCGGACCAAAAGATCTCGGCGGCGGTCTCATGGGCTCCGGACATCTACAAGCTGTCAGAGGTGAAAGGGAACCGTCTGCTCGTATCGACCGGGACCGCCAACAAGTTGATCGCTGACGTCTGGTTCGCTCGTGCCGACTTCGCTCACGATCATCCGCCGATGATCGAGGGTTTGGTGCGAGGCATCTTCGACTCGATGGCGGCTCTCAAACAGGACGCCGAAAAACAGAAGGTGTCCGAACTGATGGCCGCCGGATATGGCCTGCCCCCGGCCGACGCGCTCGGAATGCTTGGCGACGCTCACAGTACCAACTGGGCCGAGAACCATCAGTTCTTCAAGAACCAAAACAACCCGACCAACTTCGCGCGAGTCTGGAACCAATCCTATTACCTCTATCGTTCCATTCGGCAGGTGAAGAATCAGTCCGTGCCGTTCGATCAGGTCATGGATTTCACGGTCATCGACAAGCTGGGCGAGGACGACAAGTATCGTTCGCAGAAGGATGAGTCGGTTGCCCAATTCGTCCCCAAGACGACCACCGAGGTGCGCGGGGCCGAAGAGATTCTCACCAACACGGTCGTGATTCAGTTCTATCCCAACAGTTTTGAAATCTTCAAAAAGATCACGAAGGATGAAGAGGGCAAGACACTGGAAGTCGATTACGACCCGAAGGCCAAGTTTGTCGTCGAGGAAATCGCCAAGCTGGCTGGCCAGTTTGGCAATGCCCGAATCATCATCGAGGGACACACTGACGGATCGATGCGCGGCAAAGTCCCCGACGATATGCCCAAAGAGTTGTCGAAGAGTCGAGCGAACGCGGTGAAGCAAGCGCTGGTCCAGCAGTTCAAGCTGGATCAAAACCGGTTCAACGTCGAGGGCTTCGGCTGGGATCACCCCGCCGATACCACCGACCCGCTGAACCACGCCAAGAATCGCCGCGTCGAGGTCAAGATTTACGCGGCGGAGCAGGAGTAGGCCGGCATGAATTCCTCTTTTCTGGACCGACTGCTGCGCAACTGGCTGACGTTGCGTAAACCGGTATCGAGGTTGCAGGCCGTCGGCTTGGGAGTGGCGTGCATTCTGCTCTGCCTCACCGGCTGGTGGCTCATCACACACGGGGCAAACGAGTCTCGTCTCGTCGGTCCCCTGACGTTGCCCAGCCCAGCGGAAACATTTAGCAAATTCTCAGAGCTGTGGAATGATTTCGCTCTGACTCGCAACGTGCTGGTGACATTGCGGCGAGTCAGCATTGGATTCGCACTGGCGCTGATGGTCGGCATTCCGATCGGCGTGACGGCGGGCTGCTTTCCGCGAGTCCACGCCTTTCTGTCGCCGCTGATCATGATCGGCCGCAACGTCCCGCTGGCGGCCGTACTGCCGCTGATGATCTTCATTTTCGGAGCGGGCGAGAAAAATAAGGTGATGTTCATCTTCGTGGCGTCGGTCGCGTTCGTGATCTCCGATGCGGCGCGAGCCATCATGGATGTGTCGGCCCGATACATCGACACCGCCTACACGCTCGGTGCCAGTCGCTGGCAGACGATCTCGAAAGTGCTCGTGCCGCTGGCGGCTCCGACGATTTTTAGTGCCTGCCGCCAGATGTTCGGCCTGGCGTTCGGATACATCATGCTGGCCGAGTCGATCAAGATTGCCGACGAAGTCGGAGGGCTGGGCTATCAGATTCAGATCTTCCAGCGACGCGGTTTTCGCGAACACATCTACTTGATCATCCTCGTGATCCCAATGGTCGCGCTGGTCATTGATCAAGTGCTGGCCTGGATTCAGCGGCAGTTGTTCCCGCACATGCACGGAGGCGATGGCATGCTTCGCTCGCTGGTGCGAATCACGCTCATCCCTTGGGAGAGCCTGAAGTCGCTGGTCTTCTATCGGACGCCGGTGAGCCTCTCGTCCGCCGCAACGGAAGAGAGACTGAAATGAGTCAGCCGCCAGCCCAAGTCATCGGAATGGGAACCGTCCTGGACCACGTTCGCACTCCGCAGGAAGTTCTGCGGCCGCACGTTGTCGAATTTCGGAACGTGACCAAGACCTACAACGCCGGCAAGGCGGACGAGTTCACCGCGATCCGCGATGTGACGTTTGTCGTGGAAGACGTCGTCGAAAAAGGAGAGTTCATCTGCGTGCTCGGTCCCAGCGGTTGCGGCAAGAGCACGATCCTGCGTTCGATAGCCGGATTGGAGCCACAGCATCCTGCCACCTCTGGCGAAGTGCTGGTACTGGGCCAACCGGTCGTTGGCCCTGGCTCGGACCGCGGAATGGTCTTTCAAGATTACACCAGCTTCGATCATCGCACCGTGCTGGAGAACGTCACGTTCGGGTTGGAGTGTTTGCACATGCCGCGAAAGCCGCGGGATGAACTCGGCCGCGAATGGATTCATAAGATGGGTCTAAATGTCGGAACCGACGCTCACAAATATCCGCACGAACTTTCGGGCGGCATGAGACAGCGAGTCGCCATCGCTCGCACGCTCATCCTGAAACCGCGAATCATTCTGATGGATGAGCCGTTCGGGGCGCTCGATCCGCTCACGCGGTTGAACATGCAAGACCTGTTGGTCAAGCTGTGGAAAGAAGTGCAAGCCACCGTCTTTTTCATCACGCACTCCATTGAAGAGGCGGTTTTTCTGGGAGACCGAGTGTACTTGATGAGCAACTCCCCCGGTACGATTTTGGAAGAGTTGAAAATCGAACCGGCCACCAGCTCCGCGAATGAGATGCAGCGTCAGCCGAAGTTTCTGGAAGCCGTCTACTACATCCGCGACAAGATCACAAAGTTGGAATCGAATCAGTGAGCCTGTTGAAGTATGTCCGATCTGCGTTCCAGATTCGCTGGAATCTACTGGCCCTCTTTGGCGGCGTCGGCGTCTCGCTTCTGAGCGGCCGGGCGGACATCGTATTGCCGTTGGTGGCCGCTGCCGAAGTCGGCTTTTTGACAATGCTGGCGAGTCACCCGAAGTTCCAGCGCGCGATGGACGCTCAAGACGCGTCGGTGGAACGAAACAAGAATTCGCAATCAGCCAATGTGGTGCTGCGTCAGATTCTCAAACAACTTCCCGCACCGTTTCTGACCCGCTATGAACGGCTGCGAACCAGTTGTCAGGATCTGCGACAGATCGCCAAAGACTTGCAGCAATCCGGAACGCTGGAATCCGGCCAGCTGCTGGAGTCCTTTCAAATCGCGGGACTGGATCGGCTGATCTGGATTTTCCTGCGGTTGATGTTCACTCAATTCACGCTAGGCAAGTTTTTGGAGCGGACCAAACGCGACCGAATCGTGAATGACATCGAACTAGCCCAGACACGACTCAGTGAGATTCCGCCCGCGGACGAATCGCCTCACGCTCAAAAGATGCGGCGCACACTGCAAGACAACGTGCAAACTTGCCAGGAACGTCTGGCGAATTTTGATAAGGCCCAAGCCAATTACGAGTTCCTCGGCCATGAACTCAACCGACTCGAAAACAAAATCAAGTCGCTGGCCGAACTCGGAGTCAATCGCCAAGAGCCGGACTACATCTCCAGCCAAGTCGACACCGTCGCCCGCAGCCTGCTCGACACCGAAAAGACGATGAACGAACTGGATTTCGCCACGGGCCTGGGGCCACTCAATGACGAAACCCCCGATCTGATTCACCAGCCGATTCTGCAAGCCGCGCAAAAAACGTAGAGCCGACTCGTTCTACGAGCGGTATTCGCGACTGAGCACCGAAGCTGCAGGCAACAACCTCCTTGTCGATCGTGCTGATGTCCTCCTTGAGCCAGACGACATTCGGGCGTTCCTCAACGAGTCTCTTCAGTTGCTGTTGCTGTTTGAACCGGCGGCCCCATCGTGAGCCCTGAAGATCAACAGGTTGCCCTGCCCCTCAAGGACAGATTGAGTTCAATTTCCTACAAAATTTCTGTCGGGCTTGCGCGGCGTTCGGGCATGACAGCAATACCGGCATTCATTCCCGGTGGTCGATCGCCGACCGTGCTCGAAAGAAAGACGCATCTTGAAGAAACCTCCCTACCTCACACTTCAGCCCAGTGAGCAGACCATCGTGACGGCAGCGGCCACGATTTATGCCGCCTACATCGCCAGGGGCGTCGTCGAAGACGGCAAAGAGAACGCTTGGATGAATCGCGCCCTCAAAGGCGCATTCCGAATTGCCAAGGTGACGGACGAAACCGTTCAGGCGGATCGGGAACTCGATTGAGCAGTTAAGTAATCCAGCATTGATCGCTGGGTCGCCACGCTCGCCAAGAGCGTGGGTTTGTTCGGTGAAAACCCACGCTCTTGGCGAGCGTGGCTACAGCCAGATCATGCTGCGGGAAGGCTCTGAGGAAACCGTTCATGCCGATCATCGTGACCTGCGACAAATGCTCGAAGTCTCATCGTGTGCGAAATGACGCGGTCGGGAAAACCTTCAAGTGCAAAGGTTGTCGGCGGTCGCTCAGAGTTGAAGCAGACGTCTCCAAGTCAGCGGACGATGAACAGGGTGAGGACACCGCGAGAACGCCGGGGGAGTCTGCCTCGGAACAAGACGCGCGTGACCTCGCCGAGTTGGCGCGGGAACTGGCCTCCTATCCAGACGCTCCGCCGCAGCGGTCGAGGTCGCAGATGGTTGTTCCGATCCTCATCGCAGTCGTGTCCGCCGTGCCGGCTTGGTTCACTTTTGGATTCGTGTATCAGGATTCGAGAGACATCCTCAGTGGTTTCGTGGCAGGTCTCATCGCGTTCGCAGTCGCGGCCATGCTTCCTGCGGCGATCTACTCCGGCGTGAAGGCCAACCGTCTCAATGAGCAGCGATACGACCTCGTGCGGCGAACCTCCCGCAGGTTGGGTTTGGGGCTGGATCAGTTTCACCTGACGACCCTGGGGCAGGCTCCGTTGCTGACCAATCTGCAATGTCGGAAGGACGAGGGGACCAACGTCGCGGTCTTCGATTACCAGCAGGTGATCGCCGTTGGGAAAGCCAGACACACAAAGCGAGAAACCGTGGTGTGGCTGCGGCGAGCGGGGGCCAGACTGCCGGAGTTTGCGCTTCGTCCGGGCGGAGAGAGTTGGATCAACCGCGACCTCTTCGAGGTGTTCACCGGATCGACCGACATCAATTTCGAGAGTCATCCCGCGTTCTCCCGCCACTATTTGCTGCGTGGCGATGACGAAGAAGCGATCCGCAAGCTGTTCCACAAAAGTGTGCTGGGGTTCTTCGAGCAGCAGGGAGAATTGATCGTCGAGTGCTGTGGCAACAAGCTGTTGATCTACCGTGACATGGTCACCGTCGAGCCTGACAACCGCGGCCCGCTCATTGAGGATGCACTCCAGTTGTTGGCTCTACTCCTGCGCCGATCCCGAACTTCAAAACGACCACTCGACAAAGCGGCTCAAGAATCGGATGCGACGGAGTGTTGCACGCGGAAGGAGTTGCCCAAGGCATCCGTGACGTGGCCACCGCACTTTGTCGATCCGCCGAAGTCGCTCTCGCTCAAGAGTCGAATCACCGGATTCGCCTTCGGTCTGCTGTTTGCTGCCTTTGCCGTCTTGATGCTCGTCCTGCTCGTTGGGATCCTGAAAGACTTTCAATTCGGTCGCGATTGGATTGATACCTTCTTTGTCCCGTTCGCGATGTTGGCCTTCGGGGCGATGGGCCTCGGTGTCCTGTTCATAGGAGGCCTTGCCATGTGGATCGCGGTGAGCGGAACTCCGGACGTTCGCACCGAACCCAAGGCCCCGAAGTTCTCCGCCGATGCACTCGTCTGCCAATTTGGACACACGGCGGTCATCGTGGACCACGACGCCGGATTGGTCCACTTCCGGCGTTGTCACAGACTCCGTGGGCGTTGGCGGATCAG
>CAMAWN010000172.1 GCA_945861865.1 Candidatus Kuenenia stuttgartensis
CCGTCGTTTTGGTCTCTCGGATTCTTGTTGTCTGGCTGCGGTTGGTTTTCGTTGGGCGGGTTGTGTTGAGGATCGTCGCCTTCACTCGGTTGTTGTTCGCCATTGCCCGAACCGCCGGTGGGCGTGGCGTCCAGGATCAGCCAATGACCATTTAAGTAGGCTTCGACCCAGGCGTGGCCCATTCCGCGCACGACGAACTCGCCGTTTTCAACCTTGCCCCCTTTGAATCCCAAAATCATGCGCGAGGGAATTTTGAATTCACGCAGCATCAACGCCAGCGCAGAGTTGAACGTCTTGCAGTCCCCGTCTCGGCCGACCAGCAAGAACTCTTCCAGATCATCAATGCGCGGCAGGCCGGGTTCCGGGTCTTTGTACCGGAACTTTGCTTGAGCCAGACTCGCCAGCAATCGCTTGGCGATTTCCACTTGATCAGGGAGCGATCCATCGGGATTCAACGCCGCTTGTCGCGCGAACTTTCGCAGGTCGATCAAGGCGTTCGGCAATTGGCAGTAGAACTCCTGGTCCTTGGCGGCGAGGTCTGTTTCCAAAGTGGCCAGCGGAAACGGTTGGGCGTTGTTTCGGTCGGGCCTGGCGGAATAGACCACATACTTGGTTTCGTGCCCGTTCGAGATCGGTTTCTCACGATACAGCGCGGAGCTCGCTCGGCCTTGCAGGACTCGGCCCGGATCACCTGGTTCCAGCCGGCAGTTACCAAACGCAGGGAGCGCATGCAGGATGCCCTCATCCAATTTCTCGGCCGTCAATTGCTGACGAAGCTCTTGCCGAATCGCCAGTTTTTGCCGAGCAGGAACGACGGGACGGCGCGCTCCGTCCGGTGATCCAATCGCGCTGACGTGCCAAAACTCTCCCTTGAAGTCGCTGGCGACGTAGCCGCGAAACATTGGTTCTCCGCCGCGGAAGCCCATGTCCCGCGCATATTCGTGGACGTCGATCGGCTGGTTGGTTTCCTCATCGAACAGCCGCACGGCGAGCATCGGATCGTTGTTCGCTTTGACCTTTTCGTCGGGCTGTTGTCCATTGGGATCGTTGGCTTGTTCGTTGTTCTTCTTGTTGGCTTCTTCGATCCGCTTCTGTTGTTCCTTCTTCTGTTCTTCGAGCTGCTTCTTGGCTTCCTCTTTGGTCAGCGGCTTCTTGATGGTGATCTCGATGGGGACCGTCTTCGCGAGGTTGTGCGTCGGCAGCTTGTTGTCTTGAGCCTCCACCCAAATCCGAATGGAATCACCATCCTTCAAGCGGAGCGGCTCCAACGAAAAATCGTGCTTGAGCGAGACCTCTTGCTGCGAGCCGTCGAACAGCGTTTCGTCGGTGACGTCGTCCGCTTCGCGAGCGATCTTCAAGATGACGGTGCGGAGCTTGAAGTCTTGATCTCGCGCCATGACGACCAGCGGGACGGTGCCGTTGGCCGGCATTTCGAGGTTGGTTGTCGGGTCGACCAACACGACTTGCGGAGGTAGATCGAGCCGGACGTTGATCGGATAGACGGCCGGTTTGGGATCGGGGCTCCCTTCGGCGTCCCAGACTTTGACGCGGTAGAACTTCGGGAATTTTCCATCCGCTTGCCGCGGGTCGGCTCGCCACGCGATCGCGAGACTCTTGCCGTTAGCGATCTTCACCGTGCTGCCGGGATAGGCGGCGGAAAAATCTTCGGTGTCGGCGAGCTCAAACTCGGCACGCTTGACCGGCACGTTGGTGGCGGCAGTGATTGTGATCGCGGTCCGCTCCCAGGCGTCGATGGCTCCCCCCTTTTGTGTGCGCGGGTCGAGTTCGGTGTACTCCGGATATTCGTAGCGGACTTCGGTAACGGTGGCCGACGGCGGCGTGATGATCTCGACGCGGTATTCCGGCGATCGCGCGTCACCGGCGACGACTCGGTAAGTGAAACTTTGCAAAAGACCGTGCTCGTCGTGGCCGAGCGTTCCCTCGAACGTATTCGGATCGGTGGTGACTCCGAGCTGCATCGGCTCATCGACGAAGCGGCGGTCGGCGGTCGTGAAGTGCAGCGTGACATCGGAGGGGATCTCTCCGCGGACTTGCACGCGGACGGGCAGCATGCCACCGGCTCGGAGTTGGACCTCTTCCTCCGCACGCATCTGCTTGTCGCCGACAGTCACGACGACTGAAACGATTTCGGTCTGTGTGGCGGGAGCGATGTCCGTGAACGGCACGATCGCTCGCAGCACCGACGAGCCGAGCGGCTTCGGACTGAGCACCGAATACAAACAAAACGCGACCACGATCCCGAACAGCACATACAACGTCCGCAGCAACGGCCGCTTGTCGATCGCATCGTCAACATTCAGCTTCGTGAGCGTGACGGCCGCACGTTTTTCGATCGTGGCCAGAATCACCGGCGAGACCTCACGCCCCGCCTGCCTGAGATCGACGAGGTTCACCAAGCTGCTGCGAAACTCCGTCGAAGACGCTTCCAGAGTTCTGGCCGCATACAAACCGCTGACGGTTTTGAACGCTGGCCAAATCACCTTGGCTCCCAGCAACCAGCCGACGAATCCGATCACCGGCAGAAACATCAGCACTCGCGCGGTGCCGCCGACGCCGCCGTCAAACAACCAGTGATCGCTCAGCACGAACAGCAGCACGTACCCGACCAGCACCGTGATCGCGACCGCCGCCGCCGTCAGCATGTCCGTCTGTTTGATGCTGGCCTGCGTCTTGCGAAGCTGATAGTCGATGTACTCATCCGGCTCGGCGTAGGGAGTCTGCGAGCGTTCGGGTGCGGTGGCGGTGGACATGTCCGGGCCTCTCGTTCGGTTTGGGTCAATGAGAGGATGATGTGGAAAGGGTGCGGGTCTAAGCCACCATCAGTGTTCTCGGATCGTGGCTGTCAGATTCTGAGACTATGTGCCGAGCTTCTCGCTCGACGGCAATGGTTGGGTTGTCTTTCGGGATGATTCGGATTCTCCCAGTCGTTCCAACGGTGCGGCGATTGTACGGGCAAAGTACTCCCAGCGAGGGGTCAGGTGTTCTGATTTCTGTTTTGGCGTCACAAATGAAGTCAGACGCGGTCGGAAGGACTGTCTCAAAACGGAAATCGACGGCCTTTGCATGGCCAAAACAGAAATCAGAACACCTGACCCCGGCCGAGGAAGTGTTTTAGGTGTCGTCTGCCTCACGCAAACGGCGTGAGGCCCGGCATCGCCATCTTGGGGAGCTCGACCTGCGTCTTCCAGCCGTCTGGGTAGGTGGCTGGAACAATCGCCTCTTGTGAGTTGAGCATCATCTCCCAGGTGATCTGCTTGCCGGTGTAGGCGGCGGTGCGGCCCATGATGCCCATCAGCGTGCTCTTGGCCATGCGATCGCCGTTGTTGAACGGCTTGCCGTCGCGAATCGACTTGAAGAACTCGTCGTGCTCGGTCTGGTACATGTTGTTGCTGGGGCCTTTGTATTTCCATTCGGCCTCAGCGTTGACGACCGTGCCGCGCGGGCCGATCTGGCCGCTCCCCTTCGTGCCGAGGACATACAAGTTGTTCTCGTTATGGCAGCCGGGGGTCTGACGCTGAGCCAAGAAGCCGCGAGCGTCGTTCGCCCACACATAGTTCACTTCGATGTGATCGAAGATGTTGCCTCCCTCTTGTGGGATCTGCCGGCCGCCGATGGCAGTGCAACTCACGGGTGGCTGATCTTGGAAGACCCACGCCAGCCAATCGACCGTGTGAACCGCTTGCTCGACCAGCCCATCTCCGGAGAGCCACGTGTAGTTGTACCAGTTGCGAACCATCCACTCTAAGTTGCTGAGTCCCTCCGGCCGAGTCGCTGCCGGAGGCATCGGCTTCACCGGACTGGTGAGATAGGTGCCGAACACGGCCTTCACTTCGCCAAGCGCACCGTTTTGGATTTGCTCAAAGAACGCGCGCTTGGCGTTGTCGTAGCGCCAGCAGAAGCCGGCGCAGATGCCGAGCTTCTTCTGTTTGCTGACCTCGACCGACTCCATGATCGACCGCACGCCGGGGCCGTCGGTGGCCATCGGCTTCTCGGTAAAGATGTGCTTGCCCGCTTCGACCGCGTACTTGAAATGCACCGGACGAAAACCGGGTGGGCTGCACAGCAACGCAACGTCGCATGAGTCGATGACCTTCTTATAGGCATCGAGTCCCACGAACTTGTGCTCGTCATCGACCTTGATCTTGGACTTGATCGTGTCCACGGCCAACAGGTTGCGCAGGCTGCCGTTGAGGTTCTCACCGAACGCATCCCCCATCGCAACCAGTTCGACATTCGGGTCCGCCGACAGCGCCTCGCGAGCTGCTCCCGATCCGCGCCCGCCGCAGCCGACGAGTCCGATTTTCAATTTGTCGCTGCCAGCGGCGTAGGCTCGCGGAGCAATCGTCGCGATCACCGCCGGAATCGCGACGGCGGCGGCCCCGGCTTTGAGGAAGTCGCGGCGGGATGACGAGGTGGAATCAGAAGTGAGTGGGGAGGAGGAAGTGAGCAGTGTCATCGGGCAGGTCTCCACGAAACGCGGTGAGGTTGTTGTCAGGCTGGTTAAACTGGGTCAATGCTATCAAAGCCGCCCGATGACTTTCGAGCCAGCCAAATCACGAAGTCTCAACATCGGTCGAGCCGTCACTCAACAAACGGGGTTGAGGCCGTTGTGTCATCATACGAGCGGATCAGAAATTCATCGTCTTTTCCAAATCGTCTTGCCTATTCAAAAGACCCGTCGAGCAAACCAGTCGGTTTCCCCGAAACCATCCTGTTGTTCTGAATGAGCGGATGGAGTGGGATGTCGGCCTGCCACTCATTTTTTGTGAGTCCTGGCTACGCGGAATCCAGAAGAGTCACCCCGATCCGAGCGTCGGATGGGGAACCGATAGCCACAACGGACATACTGAGGCTGAGAGTTGAACGCACCTCCGCGCATGACGTACTTGTCGTTCTCTGCTCCCAGCACTTCCTGCCTGCCCGAACGGCTATTTGGATAGGGTTGATACACCTCCAAATTCCATTCGAGAGCGTTCCCCAGTATATCGAACAATCCGAACTCATTCGGTTTGAGCATGGCTGATGGCCACGAACGATTCTTCGACGAGTTATCCAGAATCCAGGCGTATTGCCCCAGCAGCTCGTCAGTGCTGCCGTAGTAGCGACTGGTGACCGCTCCGGATCGGCACGCGAATTCCCATTCCGCTTCGGTGGGCAGGCGATAGCCAGTCCGTTCCGCGTAGTCGAACGGCAACGTCATCCACTCTGTGATCTGCGGAATGCGAGGGAAACACATTTGCTCTTCCGCGATCCCCTCTTGCTCGCTGAGCCAGCGGCAATAGCGTGCGGCGTCGAACCAATCCACGGCCGCCCACGGACAATCCGGTTCTGGGCTGTGCCGACTCAAGTTGAATTTGGCGATCTCAGGAACCGTTGTCAAAAACGAGTCCAACTGCTGCATCGAGACTTCTTTGGTCGCGATGCAGAAGGGCTGCGAGATGCGCCGCCGATGCAACGGCTCGTCGCCTCGATATCCCTGTTCCGTCGCTGGTGCCCCCATCAGAAACTCGTTGGGATCGGAGATCACTGCCAGCGTATGGTTTTGCGTTTTGGTGACGTACCACTGCCGTCTCCCCTGTGCCTGACCGGTGGCCAACTCCTGATCGATCTTGGCCAATTCGTCCTTTAGCCCCCATTTTCGCAACACCCACTCCGCCGCGCCATGAATTCCCGGATCGGGATCGCTGCGATACCAGCCGAGCAACAGTGCCGTCGTCGGATGGGCACTCTTGCTCGTCCTGTCGTCGTGTCCTTCACCATCGTTACTTGGAACCACAGGACGAGCGGGAGTGTTCATCCTGTGATACTCGCCCAGCGACAGGATCAGCGCGCGGCGGATGGTGACATCGGTTTCCGACTTCAATCGCTCAACCAATGCCGCCTCATCCGCCTCCGCCGACGCGAAACGATGAATCAACCACGACCGTAAGCGTGGATCGGGGGAATGCTTCAACAAGGTCCAGACTCGCTTCTGTTTTTCAGGCGCGTGTTCGGTCATCCGAAGAAGTGCCACGGCGGCATTGGCTTGGCGTTTGGCGAGTCGTTCCTTTTGGTCTTCAAGCAGGATTGGCCGCTGCCAAACCGAAGCGGTGATCGTCGCTCGATCCGGCCCCGGCACCAAGCTCGCCCAGCCACCCGGCCGATACCCAGCCGCGGTCAATTTCTGGGCTTCCTCCAAGTGCTCAGTCGGATCAATGCCATGCCGCTCGGCGGACTCGTATGCGTCATATTTCCAAACGGCTGCATAGCGAATGTCACGTCCGTTGCGCACCAAGAGCGCGCGATACTCGGGATGTTCCCGAATCGCCGCGAGATCAGGATCAGTGGCGACCGCCTCGATGAGGGCAGGATCCTTGGCGACCGCTTGCGACAATAGTTGCATGGCGCGATCGGCGTACCGAGTGGCCTTGGCCTCGTCCTTCTGACGGTAGAATCCTGCCGCTTGCGAGTACCCGCACGCGCCGTCGTAGAGTCCGAGTTCCTTCGCATCGAGGCGAGCTTCCGCGATTCGTATCGCCGCGACATCGTCTCCCAAGAACGCCGCAACGACGACATCCAGGCATGCCGCTTTCGATTTCCAGATCGCGACTGTCTGTTTCAAATACTCGACAAAGAAGTCGTCGAGTTCCGAAGTGGTCCCGACATTGGGGGAGGGTGTTTGGTCATTCGTTTTGAGTTGTGTCCGATAGGCGAGGACATCCGCCAACGCCGCATCGCGCCTTCCCAGCCGGGCCAAAATCTTGGCGCGAAGCTGATACCCATATGCTCGCCAAAAATTCTCTCTTCCACTCACAACATCCGAAGTCTTCTCGAGATATCGATTCAGGTCCGCCAGGGCGGCCGCGTCGTCTCGCAAATAGAAATGCGCCAAGCCACGTTGGTAAAAGAGGGCGTCAAGTCCAAGGATGCCGGTGAATTTGTCGCCGTTTTCGCTGTGTGCCGCCTCGGCCTCGATAAGCGCACTCTTCTGCCGCTCGTCGTCCGGCGCTTCGTCGGCGGCATGACTGAGCGCGACATCCCAATGCACCATGTCGGGATAATTCAATTCATTAAACTTGCTTGGAACCGTTTCCCAAATTTCGACGCTTGCGCGGCTGAAACGCCATTTCACACCGCAGGTTTTCGTTTTCCCATCCGCTCCCCGATACTGCTGCGCCCGATGCAGGAATGGAAACTCTTCCAACCCCTGAGACTCAGACAATGGGACCGTCGCTCCCGTCCACCCCACATAAATTCGGACCTCTTCACTCGCGTCGAATTGCTGGACCCACGCCGCGGAGAATCGTTCCGACTGGTTGCCATCAACTTGCGTCACATACCCCGCCACATCACGGCAGGTCCAACCTTGGCTACGCAGCATTTCATCCCGCGCCAGGACTTCTTCCACCGTCAAGCCGTGCAGCAGTCGCGAATCGCGCCCGTCGCGCCACCACACGATGGCAACGATCACCGAGTTGGCCGGCGCGGCGGTTGGCCTCACACTGATCGGACGATAGCCAGACTTCGCCAGCACCGCCGCGACTTCCGTCAATTGTTCCAATGGCAGCGTCTGACAAAACGCGAACCGTTCGGCCACCAAACCATGAGCATTCTCGATTCTCCGCCGTGTCACGCCCTCGATCGTCGGCCAGTTGGGATCGAGCGGCTTGTCGTCCCAGTTTCCGTCCGGCTTCTTGTCCAATTCGCGATCCAATATTTGCACCGCAGCTTCAGCGTGTTTCGCAAATTCATCGAACAACGCACGGAACTGCCTCGGCTCTGCGTCGAACAGCAACTCACTGAGTAGCGTCACATCGTCGGCCGCGCACCTCTCCAGCATGTTGGTCGCGAGGTCGATTTGTGTTTGAGTCCGTTGTCCGTCGTGGCTACGGAAGATTGCGGCTAACGACGGCAGCAAGTGCTTTTTGACCGGTTGCAACGTCTCAATCCAAATCGCGACACGCAAGGGATTCTCGTTGACCAGCCGCTCGACCAACCGCGGAGCGACGGCGGACCATCGGTCGCTTTCGGACTCGAACGCCGCGAGCGCGCTGGCGGCGTGCAGCAACTTGGCATCGTTCACCGAATTTGGCTGTTCGACGATCGTCCAGAGCGACTGGGTTAGCCCGGAGTGATGACCGACGAGCGCCTGCCGCAACACCTCCACTTGCGTTGGCTCGGCCGACAGCAGGCGTTGCAGGATCGGTTCAGCCTGCAGGTCATCGACCGGCAACAACGCCAGCCGCGCTTGCAACGCCGCCGTCGAAGACTCCGGTTCCTGCGCGACGATCTGTCGTAACTCAGCATCGGCCCATTGGCGATACGGAGCCAGATCCGTGACCAACTGTGGCACGCGCGCAAGATCGGCCGTGGCCACCGCCTTGACCAACGCGGCCGCGCGATCCTGTTGCCGCTGCAATTCCAAATTGTGCCGCACGCGCAGCCCAACGACTGTCAATGCGACGAGCAACAGCAAACTCAGCAACACGCGCGTCCCATGCACTCGCGCCGAGCGGTGCATCATCGTGTGTTGCTTCGGCGACCACGATTTCCTGTGGATGTACCAGCGAATGTTGAGATGTTCCCAGCAGTCCGGCAGGTGGCGATTGAGTGGCTTCGCGTGCCACAGCGCCGAACGCTCATCGAGCCGTAATTCCGCCCGGCCTTTGCGCGTCTCGCGCTGCCCCTTCGTCAGCCAGTTGCGAATGCTGGGGACGAGGTAGTCGTGAGCGAGTTGGTAGGAAGCAGGGGCTAGGGGTTGGTGGCCAGGGATCGGGGAACTGGAAGTGACACTTTCCTCATCGCTCACCCCTGCCCCCAGATTGCTTACCGCTTCGGCCCCGACAGGCGTGATCAGGCGCAAATCCGGGTCGAGGATACGGAGGACTTCCGCAAAGCGGCGCGGATCGTGTGACAGTCCGGCGGACTCTTGCAATTGCTCGCATGTGACGCGGTGGCCTTTGAGGTCAGTTCCGGATTCGGGCAGCAGCGCTTTCAACAGGCCACGCACGGATTTCTCGTGCGAACGGTAAGCGATCGGCGCGTGCGCAGCTCCGAAGTTGTCTTCCAGGAACTTGACACCAACTCCTTCGACGCCGCCCATCGCTTTGAGCGACTGCGGTGTCCACGGCTTCGATTTGACCATCTCGGCGAACAGCGCGAGGCGAACGCTGATGATCTTGCCTTCCTCGGCCAAGGCGGCAACGGATTGCTCAAGGAATTGATCGTAGAGCAGACGGCTCGCCTGCTCGGAGGGTGTGTTGGGAGATGAAGACGGACTCACGCGAGCCGCGTGGGCGACTAAGAAAGCGTCGAGAACTTTTCGCGCGTGCGGCGGATCAAACAGGTCGGCCATCGCGCAATTGCGGCCTTGGTTTAGAGAGACTTCAAGTTCTTCCAGGAACCGACTGATGGCCTGCCAGAAATCGTCGCGGACGAGGATCAGGCATTGCAGGCGTTCGCCGTCGCATTGCCGGAGCGCAGCGGGGAGTTCGAGATTCGTCTGGCCGCGCTTGGCGTGCAGCCATTGCTCGAACTGGTCGAGAATCAGCACGGCTTTCTTGCCGCTGGGTAAGCCAATTCCGCGACGCAGATTCTTCAACAGCAGTGCCAGCGACAGGTTGTCGCCGAATTCGGGACACGCGCGGCGGATCGCTCGCGCGAGTCGCTGTTCGGTGTCGTCGCCGCTGGCCTCGATGTAGATCGGGACGATGTGCTCGGCCAGGCGCGGGATCAAACCCGCTTTGACGAGGCTCGACTTGCCGCAGCCGGACGGGCCGTACAACACGCCGCTGGCGAACGTCACGTCGGGATCGAACGATTCCAGACGCGTCTTCCAAAAGCGAACGCTCTCCGGCAGCCCCTCCCGATCGCGCGGGCCGGGGAGCAGATCGAGAAAGAAACTCGCGTCGCCGGCATCGAACGAGCGAAGACCCTTCGGCACGATCTTGAGCGGTTCACGATCGGAGATGACCTGCGGCGTGCTGGCGGCACCGGGTGTCGGAGTTTGTGGCTGCGTGCCGGGGTCACGCGCGTACGGCAGTTGCAGGCGCACCGACGCGGCCTCTTGCGCAGCGGGGTTCGCGGCGAAGTGTTTCAAGTCCTCGGCCATGTCGCGCGCGGTCGTGTACCGATCCGGCTTGCGCTTGGCCAGCGCTTTCAAGCAAATGCGTTCGAGTTCCTTCGGCACGTCATCGTTGATTTGACGTGGCGGTCGCGGATCGGCGGTCTTGACGAATTCCAAAAGTTGTGCCGTCTGCTCGCGCGGCGACAGTTTTTCGCTGGCTCGAAACGGCCGCACTCCGGCGAGCAATTCATACAGAACGACGCCGAGGCTGAAGATGTCGGTCTGCCCATCGACGCGATGCCCTTCGCCAGCCGCTTGCTCGGGACTCATGTATGCCGGCGTGCCGAGAATCTCCGGTGCAGCGTCGAGGCCGTGTCCTTCTTTCAACGCGAGACCGAAGTCGGCGAGACACGGTTTTCCGTGCGCATCGACCAGGATGTTGGCTGGCTTGATGTCGCGATGAAAGATGCCTTTGAGATGCGTGGCGTGCAGCGCGTCGGCGGCCTCGGCGATCAACTTCGCGACCGTCAAGAAGTCGGGCCGCACGCGCTGCACCCAATCGGACAGCGTGCCCCCTTCGAGATACTTCGTCACGAGGAATACCGGAAATTGATCGGTGTGCCCGATTTCAAAGATCGGCACGACTCCGGGATGCTCCAGCTTGGCGAGCTTCTGCGCCTCTTCGCGATACTCAGCCACTTGAGCCGCCGCCATCCGCTTGGGGACTTTAATGGCGACGCGACGATTCAATTCTTCATCCAGGGCCAGATAGACCGCGCCGAATCCACCCTGCCCCAGTCGCCGCTCGACCCGAAAGCGGCCGATCCAACGCACGGATTCCTCCGTCACGGCAGAGTCACGCTGAGAGGCCGGCGTTGGTGGCGGCACCCAGTTCGGGGGCATCGCCGGCGTTTCATTGGCCGATTCGCCCGCGCCGGGCTGTTCGCCGCGGATTGACTCAGGTTGCGGGAGTTGCGGTGCGGACATCAATTCGCTCATTGGGTCAGACAGCCAACGATATCGAGTACTTGGTCGCCATTATTCGGCCACGCTCATCAATTCGCAATTCCGCTGAGGAGCAGGGACTCAACAGAACCGACTTCGCGACTCGCTGTTCCACAACTTCTGCGTTGCCGAACGGCGACGAGCTTGCCGATAATCATTTCGCCTTGAGTCTCAAATCTGAAATTTGAAATCCCGAATCGCCGAGGCTTTCATGCTCGACCTGCTGTGTGATCCGCTGCGACTGCGACGAATGATGACTCGCCGAGATTCGCTGCGCGCCGGCTTTCTGGGACTTGGCGGACTGACGCTGGCCGAACTTGTTCGCTTGCGAGCCTCAGCCGCGACGAACGGCATTGCCGAGAACAAAGACACGGCGGTCATTTTGCTCTTCGTGCATGGTGGTCCTAGTCATTTGGAAACGTATGACATGAAGCCGAACGCCCCGACGGATATTCGCGGGCCGTTCTCACCGATCCCGACCAACGTTCCCGGTCTCGATGTCTGCGAACTGCTGCCGAGACACGCTCAGATCGCTGACAAGTACACGATCATTCGCTCGGTCAGCCACGATCAGGCGAATCACTTCGAGGGACATGCGCGGTTCCTCAGCGGTTATGGCCAGATGAAGACCGGCACCAGCGAGTCGCATTATCCGATGGTCGGCCCGGTCGTGAATCGCGTGCTGGAGAACAAACATCGTGGCCTGCCGGCGGCGGTCGCCATCAACGGCGTGTGTGTCAACGGACCGGATTACAGCCCCGGCATCGCTCAGGGGTATTGGAGTTCGCAGTACCGTTTGCCGATCTGCAATTTCTCGTTGCAAGACGCCAGTCTCCGCATCAATCCCAGTCACCTCGGTGACCGTGTCCGGTTGCAAGAGAGTTTTGATTCGCTGCGCCGCGGACTGGATCAAGGTGGCTCGATGGACGCGCTCGACGCCTTCAACCGCCGAGCCATCGACATCCTCACGACCGGCAAAGCTCAGAAGGCGTTCGACATCTCGCAGGAAGACCCGAAGCTGCGCGACAAGTACGGCGACGACTACTTCGGCCGCGAAGTGCTGCTCGCTCGGCGCTTGGTCGAATCGGGAGTCAGCTTCGTCTCGATCCGAGTCCCCGGCAGCGGCCCGAACTCCAAGGCTCACGACTGGGACGACCACGCGGTCAACTGGGACATGCCGACCGCGATGGTCGCTCGCACGCCGCGCTACGATCACGTCGTCACGACGCTGATCGAAGATTTGTTTGCTCGCGGCCTCGACAAGAAAGTGCTGCTGATCGTCACCGGCGAATTCGGTCGCACTCCGCGTCTCGAATTCAAAGACGGCCGCATCGGCCGCGACCACTACCCCGGAGCCATGTCGATCCTTGTCAGCGGCGGCAACATGCCGATGGGGCAAGTCCTCGGCCAGACAAATCGCTTCGGCGAGCACCCCGTCGATCTGCAACACGACCCGCACGACATCCTCGCCACGATCTACAAGCACCTCGGCATCGACCACACCCAAGAATTCCTCGATCCGCAAGGCCGGCCAATTCCGCTGACACGCGGGACGCCGATTCGCGAGTTGATTTGACGACAAGGAAATGACAAATGACATCGTTCGTCTTGGCGGAAGTTTCTCCCGTCACGAATTCATTGCCTGTTAATGAAGAGTTCGTCCGCGAGCGACTAGACCTC
>CAMAWN010000173.1 GCA_945861865.1 Candidatus Kuenenia stuttgartensis
TCGTTCGCTGACATGCTCGGCACGCTCCGTCGGCTCAGCGTCCGACAACAGGTTTTGACCTTGGCCCTCGCAGGACCAGGGTCTCGAAAAATCCAACAACTCCTAGAAAACGCGGTGGCCTTGGCCACCTAAAGTGCAAAAGTCGAACCTAGGCTTTGTCAGAAAACCTTTCTCCTGCTGAAGTCCGCAGGGACGGTTGAATGAACGCCAGCTTGAGCATGCCACCAAAGCTTTTGGCGGTCTTCTCAAATCGCGAGAAAATGCGACGACATTCTTTGAGTCCTCTCATCAAGCGTTCGACGATGTTCCGTTGGTACCGTGATGACGTCTGGTGCGTCCATCGTTTCGTCCGATCAGGAATTCGATACGGCGGGGATGCCTTCCAGAACCACACCGGCACTGGCTTCAGCCGACCGCGAACTTCTGAATCCGAGTATTCATCGTATCCGCGACGTAGAGGCAGTCGCGGCTGTCCAACACGAGCCCATGCGGCAGATGGAATTGGCCGGGGTCGGTGCCCTCGCCGCCGATGCCTCGCAGGTATTTGCCATCGTTCGTGAATTGCTGGACGCGGTTGTTGGTGGCACCGACCCAGACTCGGTCGTGTCGATCCACGCACAGCGAAATCGGGCCGCCCATGCCCGGTGTCCCGTCCTTGTTCGGGGGCGGAGGTCCGAAGCCGCCGGGATCGGCACTCTCGTTGCCCCAGAACGCGAGTAGCTTTCCTTCCGACGTAAATTTTTGGACGCGATCCATCGCCGCGTCCGTCGTGTAGACGTTACCGGCTCGATCGAAGGCCACGAACTGCGGGCCGGCGAAGCGACCTCCAGCGGCCAGGCCGCCACCGAATTGTCCCGGCTCTTTGCCGAGTTCACCCCACTTGCTGACGAACTTTCCGTCACGCGTAAATTTCTGGACGCGACTGTTGCCTTGATCGGGGACATAGATCAAACCGTCCGGACCGATCGCAATCGATCCAGGCAATTGGAACTCGCCGTCTGCCGTTCCCTTCTGGCCCCATTCCCGCAGAAGTTCTCCGGTCGGCGAATAGGCCGCCACTTTGTTGCTATTCCAATGAGCGACGAAGACGTTTCCGTCCGCATCCACGGCGAGACCACCCGCATGTGGCTGAACGGCAAACGTGCTCAGGAATTTTCCGTCCGAGGTAAATCTCTGGACGCGCTGGTTGCGGAACTCAGCGGTGTAGACCTCGTCGTTCTTTCCGATCGCGATACCCACGCAGGCGTCGAACTCGCCCTTGCCCTTGCCGTGCTGCCCCCACTCCAGCAGGAACTTGGGCAGCGGCAGTTTTTCATCCTTGTTGTCTTCCGCCGTGCTCCAGACTCCCGAAAGCAGCGACAGACCTCCGACACCCGCCGCGCCGAGAAACTGTCTCCGCGAGTGCTTCAAAAATTGCCGCCGATCGAATGAATCGCTGAGTCTCATGCTGTCTCCTCATTTGGCACGACGCGCCAGCGAGTGGTTATTCGAGATGACCACTCGCTGGCGCGTCGTGCTGCTTGATGGCTCGTTCTTCAGGGATTCGCTTCCAGGGAAGCGCAGACCAGTTCTTTGCCGCTGCGGGCGAAGATGTGACGGTTGGCATAAGCCGGAGGAGCCCAGACGACTTTCCTTCCTCCGAACGGCATCGTCGGTTCGATCACAGAGGCTCGGCTGAGTTCTTTGTAGCCCTCGGAAGTAAGCTGAGCGCGAATCAGTTCCCCTTTGTTCGTGTAGAGCAGGACTGAATCGCCGTTCGGAGTCAGATGGATGCTCGCCCCGTTTCTCAGATCGGTGACTTTGTCGTTTTCCCAAACCTGCTCGCCGGTCCGTGCGTCGATACAGACCAATTCCCCCGACGACTTCGCGGAGAACAGATGGTCGCCGCGGAACAGCGAGGTCGATGTATGGCTGTAGATTCTGCGCGCGGGAGCTGTCGACTTCGGCCACAAGACCGTCGCCCCCGGCTTGTCAGAGTCCAGTTGGAACATCAACCCGCCAATCAGCAATCGGTCCTGATGAACGACCGGAGTGGAGACTGCATAATCGCTGCCCGTCAAAAGCCGCTGCCGCCAGTACGTCGTGCCCGTCGCTGGGTCCAAGGACGTCACTGATTCTTGCGTCCAAACAATCAGTTGCTTTTTGCCTCCGGAAGTCATCACGATCGGCGAGCTAAACGTCAGCTTTTCATCGAGCGCCTTCCAAACTTCTTTGCCGGTGTCCTTGTGCAACGCGATGACACCGGCACCCGATTTCCCGCCGATGAACAGGATCAGCAAGTCGCCCTCGATTAACGGCGACGGCATGCCGGGAGAAAACGGAACTTGGTAATCCTTCTCCAAGTCTCTCTTCCAGAGCACCACACCGCTGCGAGCATCCATGCAGAAGAGATGGCTGAGTCTTCCCAAAAAATAACTCTTTCCGTTCTCGATAATCGGCGTTGCAACCGGACCAATTTCCTGCGTCGGCTCAAAGGCCCAGTCCTCGTAGGCAACGTCGTAGATGTGAGTCCAAATCACCTTGCCGGTCGTCTCGTCCCAACAGTGAAGACGTTCCTTGCCCGGGTAGTCCGACAAATCGGAATCGTGGAGGAAGACCCGGCCTTGAGCCACCACCGGGCTGGAAAATCCCCAACCGACCGGGGCACGCCAGCGGACCGTCAAACCTTCAGCCGGGAACGATTTCAGAAGGCCGACTTCGCCGCACACGCCATCGCGGTTCAGCCCGCGCCACTGCGGCCAATCTTCCGCTTGCAGCACAACCGGCAGCAGCAGCAACGGCAGGATGAGAACGCCAGTCACGAGCCTCTTGGAGGACCAGAGCATTGATGACCTCCTGCACTTCGTCGCCGTAGATCGTTGTCCGGACGCGAGCGAACAACCGCGTCTCGGCAACTTGAATCAGCGGGTTTCGTTTCCGCTTGCTCGCGGAGAACGACCGGGCGAGCGGTTTATCCCGATCGTTCACGGGAGTCAATCGGCGGCTCGCGGCCGGTGTCGGCCAGTTCGCGCAGTGCAGTCCTTTGCGTCTTCGCGGTTTCGTGTCCAAGATGTCTCGCGTTGGACGACCTCTTTTCACGAAAGGCATCTCATGCGAAAGACATTGGTGTTGCTCAGCCTGTCACTCGTTGTTGGCACGACCGTGGGTTTTCAAGCGGCGAAGTTTGGTCCCGTCAATCCTGATCCGAATGGAGTCCGTCCCATCGATGCGGTGGACTCGGTCTTCATCGAGGACATGACGTGGATGGAAGTCCGTGACGCGATGAACGCTGGCAAGGACACCGTCCTGATCGCGACGGGCGGCATCGAGCAAAACGGGCCGTACTTGGCCGCCAACAAACACCAAGTCGTGCTGCGTGGGACGACCGACGCGATTGCTCGCAAATTGGGGAACACGCTGGTCGCGCCGCTGATTGGCTTCGTCCCGGAAGGAGACATCGACCCGCCAACGGTTCACATGAAGTATCCCTCGACCGTCAGCTTGACCGAGGACACGTATCGGCGACTGCTGGTCGATGTTTGCTCGTGCTATCGGACGCACGGATTCAAGCACGTTGTGCTGATCGGCGACAGCGGTGGCAATCAGGACGGCATGAAGGCGGTCGCCGCGGAACTCAACGCGAAGTGGAAGGACGGCAAGACGAAGTTCCATTTCATCTCGGAGTACTACAACTACGGCGATCTCAAAGGCTGGCTGGAAGAGCGCGGCATCAAACAGACGGACGATGGCCTGCACGACGACTTCGCGATGGAAGCGATGATGCTGAGCATCGATCCAAATAGCGTACGCATGAAGCAGCGCGTCAAGGCGGGCAAGTTCAAGATCAACGGCGTGGACCTCGCGCCGGTCGAGAAGACGATCGAGTTGGGCAAGAAGCTGATCGACTTTCGGGCCGAGTTGACGGCCAAGCGGATTCGCCAAGCGACCGCGTTACGCTACATTCGCTGACGTCGGCCCCTTTGTCATTCAGGTCTTCCGAACGAGGTGACTTTCGATGGTTCGTGTCATTGCCGTGCTGAGCTTGATGACCGTCTCCGCGATGCCGCACGCATTCGCGGCGGCGGCTGAGACTCTGACGTTGCTTCCCTCAGAGATCGTGCTCACTGGCCCGGAAGCTCGGCAGCGAGTGCTCGTACAGACGACGTTCGGAACTCAAATTGTCGGACAGGTGACGAGCGGCGCGATGTTGGAATCATCGGACGCCAAGGTGGTGAAAATCGAGGACGGCTTCGTCGTCCCCGTCGGCAACGGCAAGGCGACGATCACCGCGAAGGCCGGCAATCAAACAGCGACGGTGGCCGTGACGGTCGAGAAGTTCGAGCAGGCGCACTCGTGGAGTTTTCGGAATCATGTGCAGCCGGTGCTGTCGAAGTCGGGTTGCAACATGGGATCGTGTCACGGAGCGTTGGCTGGCAAAGGTGGCTTCAAACTCTCGCTGCGAGGCTACGACCCGGATGCGGACTTCCGAACTCTGACTCGGCAGGCTCGCGGGCGTCGTGTTGTGCCGAGCGATCCAGGGCGCAGCCTCATGCTGACGAAGCCGTCGGGCGCGATTCCTCACAAGGGCGGGCTGCGGTTTGATGTCGATTCGCTCGAATACCGCGCGATCGCCGAATGGATCGCGGCCGGGCATCCGGCTCCGAGCGATGATGACGCACGGCTGAAACAACTCGAAATCCTGCCCACGGCCTCGCAGCAGAAGAAGGGCGCGAGTCAACAAATGGTGGTACGAGCACACTTCTCCGATGGACATGTCGAGGACGTGACACGCTGGTGCAAGTTCACGTCGGCCAACGCAACGGTCGCCAATGTTGACGACCGAGGCCTCGTGAAGATCATCGGCTCTGGCGAAGGAGCGATCAGCGCGTGGTATCTCAGTCAGAACGTGATCGCGACGGTCCGCTCGCCGTATGAGACGCCGGTGGACGCGGCGGTCTTCGCGAGTGCCGAACGATCCAATTTCATCGACGATTCCGTGCTCGCAAAGCTCAAGAGTTTGAATATTCCGCCGTCGCCGCGATGCAGCGATTCGGAGTTCCTGCGTCGAGCATTCCTCGACACGATCGGCGTGCTGCCGACGGTCGATGAAGTCCGAGCTTTCCTCACCGACGAGTCGCCAGACAAGCGAGATCGTCTGGTCGATCAACTACTGACGCGACCAGAGTTCGTCGATTATTGGGCCTACAAATGGTCCGATTTGTTACTGCTGTCGGGCGAGAAGCTGCGGCCTCAAGCACTGAAGTCGTTCTATGCCTTCATTCGCGAGAACGTCGCCAACAACACGCCGTGGGATGAGTTCGTCCGCCAGATCGTGCTCGCAAAGGGAAGCACGTTCGACAATGGAGCCGCGAATTTTTATTCGCTGCATCAAGACCCGCTGGACATGGCCGAAACCACCTCGATGGCATTCCTCGGCATGTCGATTCAATGCGCCCATTGCCACGACCACCCGTTGGAGAAATGGACCAACAACGATTACTACGGCTTCGCCAGTTTGTTCGCTCGCGTACGCGGCAAAGGCTGGGGCGGCGACTTCCGCAGCGGCGACGGGCACCGCGTCATCTTCTTGGATGACGAGTCCGAGTTGATTCAGCCGCGCACCGGTAAACCCCAGCCGCCCAAGCCGCTCGACGGCCAAGCGTTATCGCTCGAGAGCACGGACGATCGTCGTGTCGCCGTTGCATCATGGCTGACTGCCCCCACAAATCCGTACTTCAGCCGAGCGATCGTCAATCGCGTCTGGGCCAACTTCTTCGGAGTCGGACTCGTGGAGAAAGTCGATGACTTGCGGCTGACGAATCCGCCGAGCAATCCAGAGTTGTTGTCGGCGCTCGCGGCGCATTTGGTCGGCGGAGAACGCCCCTACGATCTCAAGAAGTTGCTGCGGCTGATCCTCACCTCACAGAGTTACCAGCGCAGCAGCCAAGCCACCAAAGGCAACGAACCGGATGAGCGATTCTACTCGCGGTATTATCCGAAGCGACTGAAGGCCGAAGTGCTGCTGGACATCATGTCGCAGGTGACGGCGTCGCCGACGGCGTTCAAAGATTTTCCGGCCGGCACGCGCGCGATGCAGCTTCCGGATGCCAACATCGCCTCCGACTTTCTCAAGACGTTCGGACGTCCCGAACGCATCCTCACCTGCGAGTGCGAACGCTCCGATGAGCCGAGCATGACGCAAGTCCTGCACATCCTGAATGGCGAAACCCTGATTCAAAAACTCGAAGCGAAAGACAACCGGCTCAGCAAGCAACTCGAAGCGAACGTCGCACCGGAGCCGCTGGCGGAAGAATTGTTTCTCGCCGCACTGAGCCGCTTCCCGACGGACCGAGAACGCCAGAAGATGTCTGAGATCCTGAGCGTCGCCAGCCCGGAGGAACGTCGGCAGGCCGTCGAGGACTTGTACTGGAGCGTACTCAGCAGCAAAGAATTCTTGTTCAACCGGTGACGATCAGCGCGAAAGTGCCGACGGACAAATCCGGCTGAGTTCACTCAAAGACACGGTCGATAACATCAGAAGTGCTTGATGGCTTCTTGGTGTTACGGTAGCTTGTCCCGCATGTTGCCACAGCCGGAAGGGATCGACAGCCCTCGGCCAACTCCCGCCTGAATTCCGCCCTCCTACGAGACCTGCCGATGCGATGGATCCTGCGCATCAACTTCGCCGCGCTGTGGCTGCTCACGATCGCCGTTGCCTCAAACGGTGCCGAACTGCCTTCGGCCGATTTGCCGATTGAGCAAGTCATTGACCAATTCGTTCAGCAGCGGTTGGATGCGGAAAAAGTCGCGGCGGCTCCGCAGGCAGATGATGCGAATTTGTTGCGGCGGCTGATGCTCGACGTCGCGGGACGCATTCCGACTTCCGAGGAAGCCAAGGGGTTCGTCGCGAACGGCTCGGCAGCGAAGCGAGTCGAACTCGTCGATCGTTTGCTGGCGAGTCCTGATTTCGTCTGGCATCAGCGCAACGAGTTCGATCGGATGCTGCTGCCGAACAAGCCGAACGACGGGGACTTTCGGAAGTACCTGCTCTGGGCGGTCAAAGAGAATCGCTCGTGGGAGGCGATGTTCCGTGACATGCTCGTCGGTGATGAAGCGGACGAGAACCGCAAGCACGCGCTGACGTTTATCAAGTCGCGAGCACGCGATCTCGACGACATGCTGAATGACACGGCGATCGTCTTCTTCGGAGTCAACGTGACCTGTGCGAAGTGTCACGACCACCCGCTGACGCCCGATTGGAAGCAGCATCACTACTTCGGAATGGCGTCGTTCTTCAGCCGGACGTACGTCACAAAGAAGAACCTGCTGGCTGAACGGCCGTTCGGCGAGGTGAAGTTCAAATCGAAGCGGAAGGACGACACGAAGGGCGAACAGACCGCGAAGTTTGAGTTCCTCACCGGCTCAATCATCGACGAGCCGGTCGTCGAACGCTCGGCAGATGACCTCAAGAAGATTGAAGAGACCATCAAGGCGGCGATGCAAAAGGACGACGCTCCGCCCCCCGAGAAGCCGGCCTTCAGCCCGCGTGAGAAATTGGTCGAGGTCGCCTTGCGGTCGGAAGACAATCGCTTCTTTGCTCGCAACTTTGTCAATCGGGTTTGGGATCGTTTCTTTGGACGCGGGATTGTGCATCCCGTCGATCAGTTGCATGCCTCGAACGCGCCATCGCATCCGGAGTTGCTCGACTGGTTGACACGCGACACGGTCGCTCACGGCTACGACCTCAAGCGTTTGATTCGCGGCATCGTGCTCAGCCAAGCGTACTCGCGCTCGAGCGAATGGACGGCCGGGGCGCTGCCACCTGAATCGGGCCTGTTCGCCGTCGCGAAGGTCAAGCCGCTGACGCCTCGCCAATACGCTCTGTCGCTGTTGATCGCGACTCACAACCCGACGCAGTGGCCGCTCCTCGATCAGGCGGAACAATGGGCAACTCGCCGCGAACAATTGGAGAACGCCTCCAACGGCTGGTCCGGACAATTCGAGATGCCGGGCGAGAATTTTCAAGTCGCCGTCGATGAGGCTCTGCTCTTCAACAACAACAAGCGGGTCGAAGATGAATTCCTCCGCGATTCGAGCGACCGGTTGGTCGGACACTTGAAGACGCTCAGCGACAATCAAGCGGTGATTGAAACGGCGATACAATCGATCTGTTCACGACCGCCACGCGACGACGAGCGAACGACTCTCGATGAGTTCTTGAAAAGTCGATCCGACCGCGTGACCGCGATTCAGCAACTGGTGTGGGTGTTGCTCACCGGGCCAGAGATGCGATTCAGTTTTTGAGGAAGGAATGAACCATGACACTTTCGCGGCGTGGATTTTTGAACGCAGCAGCCGTCGGCGCAACGGGAACGTTTGCGGCCGACATGACGCGACTCGACACGCTGCGGCACTCAGCGTGGGCCGATGAGGTCAAGACGCAAGGCAAGCGAGTCATCCTGTTGTGGTTGGCTGGCGGTGCCAGTCAATTGGAGACGTTCGATCCAAAACCGGGGCGTCCGACCGGCGGGCCGTATCGAGCGATCCCGACCTCGGCGACCGGAGTTCACATCAGCGAACTGCTGCCGAAGATGGCGGCGCGAATCCAGCAGACGACCGCGATTGTTCGGTCGCTCAACACGAAGAACGCCGATCACGGTGGCGGTGCGGTGATCATGGAAACCGGACGCATCAAAGATCCCGGCATCGAGTACCCCGATTTGGGTGCGGTCTGTGCGAAAGAACTTGGCCGGCTCGACAGTGCCGTGCCCGATTACGTCTCGATGTACACGTCCACGGAAGGCCGTCGCAAGGGGGGCAGCGGGTTTCTCGGCTCGCGATACGCTCCAATGTTTCTGTCCGAGTCGATGCAGCCGGAAAACATCCGCCGCCTGGAGTCGATCAGCGACCTCGATCATCAAGATCGATTGGCTCTGCGAGATTTGCTCGCGAAGAAGTTCACTCAGAACCGGCACAGCGATTCGCTCGGCAGTCACACGCAGGCGTATCAGCGGGTGCGCGGGTTGATGGCCAGCGAAAAACTGTTCGACATCGAACAAGAGCCGGCCGAGATGCGAGCCAAATACGGCCCGACGCAGTTCGGTCAGCAGTGCTTGATCGCTCGGCGATTGGTCGAGGCGGGTGTGCCGTTTGTGAAGGTCGCTCGCGCGTGGTGGGATAGTCACGGCGAGAATTTTGAAACGCATCGCGAGCTGTGCGCGGACCTCGATCACTCGATGTCGGTGCTGCTCGACGATCTGAAAGATCGCGGCCTGTTGGAACACACGCTCGTCTTGACGTTCGGTGAATTCGGCCGCACTCCGGGCATCAACTCGAGTCTCGGCCGTGATCACTTCGCAGCGGCTTGGAGTGCGACGCTCTCCGGTTGCGGTGTTCGCGGTGGAGCGTGCTACGGCAAGACCGATGAAGACGGCCACAAAGTTGCTGATGGTGAAGTCGGAGCGGGTGATCTGTTCGCGACGATTTTGACCGCGCTCGGTATCGATCCGAACAAGGAATACCACGTCGGTGCTCGACCGGTGCCGTTGTCGGATTTCGGTTCAAAGCCGATCAAAGATGTCTTGGTGTGATACTTCGTCCGGCCGAAAGCCGATGGCCGTTAATTCAAAACATTCGGCGTGAGGTTGTGATCACGGCTTTCGGCCAACAGCCGTCGGCCGGAAAAAAGGAATCTCAATATGGCCTCAGACCCAACCAAGCTGCAAAAGACGAAAGACATCGGCATCCCCAGCATCGCGATGTGCGTTGCGCGCGTACCGAATTCCGGGCGGCTGATCTTCGGCAGTTCAGATTTCAAGTTGCACGAGATCGACGTCTTCGCCGAGAAGCCGCAGCCGACAACGTTCGGTGGTGAAGGACATCAGAGCTACGTCACAGGCGTCGTGCTGACCGCGCCGAACATCGCCGTCTCCGCCAGCTACGATGGCCAACTCATTTGGTGGGACATCGAAAAGCGCGAGCCGACTCGCAAGGTGAAGGCACACGAGTTGTGGATTCGGCGGCTCGTCATCAGTCCGGACGGCAAGACGATCTCCAGCGTTGCTGACGACATGCAGTGCAAGTTGTGGAACGCCGAGACCGGCGAGATGCTGCGGCAGTTCTCCGATCACAAGCCAATCACGCCGCACGATTTTCCCAGCATGTTGCACGCGGTGACGTTTTCAGCCGACGGCAAGTTCATCGCGACTGGCGACAAAGTTGGACACGTCGCGATCTGGGAAACGACCAGCGGCTCAAAGGTCGCGACGGTCGAAGCTCCGGGACTTTACACTTGGGATCCCAAGCAACGGCGGCATTCGATCGGCGGCATCCGGGCACTCGCATTCTCGCCCGACAACAAGCTGATTGCGGTCGGCGGCATCGGGCAGATCGGAAACATCGACCACCTCGACGCGCCCGCTCGGATTGAGATCTTCGATTGGCAAAAGGGCGAGCGAAAGCACGAACTGAACAACGACAAATTCAAAGCATTGGTCGAGGATCTCGTGTTTGATCCGTCCGGCCAGTGGCTGCTGAGTTCGGGCGGGGCCGGCGACGGCTTCGTCACGTTCACGAATGTTGAAACTGGCAAGACGATTCATCAAGACAAGCTGCCGATGCACGTCCATCAGTTGGCGTTGAACGAGTCGAGCGATACGTTGTTTGCTGTCGGCCACCACAAGATCGTGGTCTGCGAGTTCAAAGCCGACCCGCCGCCAGCCGATCCGGCTGAGGCGGCCAAGTCATAATGCCAAATTTCTTTGGAGTCTCCCAATGACCGCTCAATTCACTCGTCGTGATTTCCTGAAGCACAGCGTTGTTGCGGGAGCGTCAGCCGCGTTCACCGCCGCCAGTTGGAGCCGAGTTTACGGGGCGAACGAGAAGCTCAACATCGCGTCGGTCGGGCCGGGCGGCAAAGGCTGGTCGGACCTCGTCGAGACGGCCAAGAGCCCCCATGTCAACGTCGTCGCGCTGTGCGATATCGACGAGTCGACGAATCATCTCGGCCGCGCTGCCGAGAAGTTTCCGGCGGCGAAGAAGTTTTTCGACTATCGCAAATTGCTCGACGATGCGAACGCGAAGACGTTCGACGCGGTCATCGTTTCAACGCCGGATCACATGCACGCTCCGATTTCGCTGCCGGCGATGCAGCTTGGCAAGCACGTCCACTGTCAGAAGCCGCTGACGCACACGGTGCATGAGGCTCGGCAGATGCGGTTGGCGGCGAAGGCGTACAACGTCGTCACGCAGATGGGAAACCAAATCCAATCACACGAGTTCTATCGCACAGCGGTCAAGCTGGTGCATGGCGGGGCGATTGGCAAAGTCAAAGAGGTCTACTCGTGGCAGAGCGGTGCGATGGGCTGGATACTCGCCGACGACCGGCCGGTGGGCGAAGACCCGTTGCCATCGACCGTGCATTGGGACGAATGGCTCGGAGTCGCTTCGCCGCGGCCGTTCAAAAACAAAATCTATCACTCGTTCAATTGGCGAGCTTGGCAAGATTTTTCCAATGGCCAGCTTGGCGACTTCGGCTGTCACATTCTCGATCCGGTGTTCATGGCGTTGAAGCTGACGTCACCGACCAGCGTGTTTGGCGACGCTCCGAAGCTCAACAAAGAAATCTGGCACAAGTGGTCGACAGTCATCTACGAGTTCCCCGGCACAGAATTGACTGGCGGCAAACCGATCACCGTGACATGGTTCGACGGTGAAGGCCATAAGCCGGCGAACGACCTCGTCGGCGTGCCGGCGGGATTTCAATTGCCGGGTTCCGGCTCGGTGCTCGTCGGCGAGAAAGGCTCGCTGCTGATCCCGCACGTTGCGGCTCCGAAGCTCTTCCCGGAAGAGAAGTTCGCGGACTTCAAGATCGAACTGGTTCCGGCTCGCGACCATTACGTCTCGTGGGCGGACGCCTGCCGAGGCGAAGGGCACACGACCTCGCTGTTCGATTACTCCGGCCCACTGACCGAGACGGTGTTACTCGGCACGATTGCGATTCGGCTCCCGGCTCAAACGCTGCGCTGGAACACCGCCGAGTTGAAATTCGTGAACAACGACAAAGCGACCGCACTGCTGACGAAACCGTATCGCAAAGGCTTCGAGCCGAAGTGGCTGTAGACGAGTCACTCCGTGACTCGAAGCTTCCTCGGGTGACGCAGCTTGCTTCAAGCGGTGTCACCAAAATTCCTCAGCGCTCTTTCGGACGTGGACGTTCAAACTACGCGCAGCGATCGGCGATCCGCTGCCAGAGCATCGCGCTGGCCAGCGTGCCGCGATGAAAGTCGGCGACCGCGAAATGTTCGTTGGGGCTGTGCAGGTTATCGGTGTTTTGTCCCCAGCCGAGCAGCAGTGTGTCCACGCCGAGCAGTTCTTTCAGTGTGCCGACGACGGGGATCGAACCACCTTCGCGGATCATCACGGGATTCGTGCCGAAGGCTTCTTGAATCGCGCTCTTGGCAGCGTCCATGAACGGGCTGTTCGCATCGGCGACGAAGCCGGGGCAGCCGTGAGATTCGAGGAACTCCATTCGGCAACCGGGCAGCAATTGCTGCTGCAAGAATTGGCCGAGCGACTTGGTCAGCTTGTGCGGGTCTTGGTTCGGGACCAGTCGGCAAGTGATCTTCGCTGACGCCCACGACGGAATGATCGTCTTCGGTCCCTCGCCTTGATAACCGGAGGTGAGGCCGTTGATCTCGCAGGTCGGCCGCACCCAGCGACGCTCGGTCGAGGTGAAGCCGGTCTCGCCCCAACTGTTCTCGACG
>CAMAWN010000174.1 GCA_945861865.1 Candidatus Kuenenia stuttgartensis
CTGGCCTTTCTGGCCGACACGCTTGAGCAAGAATGCGGGTACGTCCCCGGCGGCACCTACGGGGTGAAACTTAGTTCCGACGGCCGCACGCTGTTCGCAAACCTCAACGGCCATGCTCCCGATGAAGTGCGTCCAACCTCGATGAAAACTAAAGGCTTCGGCCTGTGCGCGTTCGTCGCGATTCACATCCCCGATTCGGAAGCGAATTGAAAAGCGTCAGCCGACCTCGAAGCCTTTGCGTTGTTCCCGGCTCAGCAGTTTGGTGGCGGCGGGTGAGTCGGCGAACTGCTCAGTTTCTGGATTCCAGGTCAGCTTCGAGCCGACGCGCATGGCGATGTTGCCGAGGTGGCAGAGACTGACGGATCGATGCTGGCTGACGACGTCGGAGATCGGCGTGTTGCGGCTGAGCGTGCAGTCGTAGAAGTTGCCCATGTGGTTTTTGATGGCGTCGAGTTTGCCCATCCGTTCGGGGCGATCGAGGTTGTCGTTCGCGTAGATGCGAAAGTCGATGCGGCCGAACGGCTGCGACTTCAACTCCTCGATAGGACGGCCGGCGATCGTGCCGCGGTTAACGAAGATGCGACCCGTCTCGCCTTCAAACATGATGCCATCGCGGTTGTATTCGCCGCGCGGCGAGTCGAGCACTTCCAACTCGACGCCGTTCGCGTAGCGGTAGCGAACGTGGTAATCGAGCGCGACGTTGTAGCCGTTCTCGACCGTCGGGTACTTAGCAGTCCCTTCGATCTCGACCGGGCCGGAGTGTTGCAAGCCCGCGCCCCACTGCGCGATGTCGAGATGATGTGCTCCCGTGTCGGTCATCTCGCCGCCGGAGTACTCGTACCACCAGCGGAACGTGTAGTGACTGCGTTCGGCGAGGTACGGCACGTCGGGCGTCTGTCCCTGCCAGAGATTCCAGTTGAAGTGTCCCGGCTCCGGCAGCGGTTTGAACGGGCCGCCGGTTTTGTTCTTGCCCATGACGACGACCATCCGCCGCAGCTTGCCGATGCGGCCGGACTGCACCATTTCGACCGCCAGCCGAAACCGCGCGTCGCTGCGCTGCCAGGTTCCGACCTGCACGACTCGGCCAGTTTCTTTGACGATGTCGCAGACACCTTGCCCCTCGGCCACGGTCAGCGTGAGCGGCTTCTCGCAGTAGACATCCTTCTTGGCTCGGCAGGCGTCGATCAGCATCTTCGCGTGCCAGTGATCGGGAGTGCCGATCAGGACGACGTCGATGTCTTTGCGAGCCAGCAGATCGGTGTAGTTTTCGAACAGCGTTGCCGTGCTGCCGAAGCTGGCTCGAGCTTGTTCGCGGACATGTCGATCGACGTCACAGATCGCCACGACGTCTCCGTACGGCAACGCCTCGCGCGTGATGACCGAGCCTTGATACCTCAATCCAATCACGCCAATACACCAACGTTCGTTCGGTGATTTGGGAGTCGTCTTTTCGTCGGCGTTGGCGGTCCAAGTGTAGGGCGTGATCGCCCACGCGGCACAGCCAGCCGTGCAGGTGAGGAACGCTCGGCGAGAGGAATTGAGTGTCATCGGAGATTCCAAAAAGGTCCACGAGTGATCGACAGGTCCAAATTAACCTGAAGCGTCAGCGAGGGCGAGCGCTCTGGCTCGCGCAGACTGCGTCGTGCGATCCTGTTGGGGCTTGTCAGCAGTGTTGTCGGGTTGATACACACCCAGCCCATGACCACTTGGAAACGCCGATCTCTGGCTGTGCTGTTGCTGCTGATCGTGGCGTTTTCGTCGCTGCTCAACCTCGCCGTGGCAATGTCGGCGCGAGCAGACGCGGATGTGTTTGTTCCCTTCGTACTCGTCGAGGCGTTTGAGGAAAGCGAGATCGAAGAGTCCGGCGAATTTGTGTTGCTCGCGGACTCGAAGCCCTGCGTGTTCGCCTTTGAGGGCACCTACGCAGCGCACATTGCCGAGGAATGCGAGTTCGATCGCGCTCGGCATCGCAAGGCTCATTTCTTGCGCGGGCCGCCGATTGCCTGAGCGGAATTCTCGCGCTCGTTGCTCTGCCGTCGCGCGCTCTTTGCGACGGGCAAGGCTTTTCATTGCCGAGTTCGTTCCAAATGGTTTTTCCAGTGGACGATTTCGCGCGCCCATTGATTCCGGTTTCCAACGATCTTGATTTGACGAATTGCTGGCAACGCAACGTCACTTTTTCGGAGACGTCATGGATCGCATGTTGTTTGGAACGGTCGCGTTGGTGACAGGCGCGATCCTGACCGTGTTGCTGCCGAAGAATCGGGTTCGAGTTGGGGTCAATCTTGTCTCACAAGCGATCGCCTGCGTGTGCATTCTGTCGGACACGATTCCGATCCTGTTCGGTGGCCCGGAACTGACCGGCGTGTTGCAGTGGTCGTTTCCGGTCGAGCGGATTGATTTGCGAATCGGCGCGGTCGGAGCGTTCTTTTTGACGTTCTCGCTGCCGATGACGTTTCTTGGTTCGGTGTTCGCCACCGGCTATCTGGCTCACGACATTCGTGGACCTCGGCATGTCGGCATGCACTTCGCGCTGCTGTCGATGGTGCAGCTTTCCTACCTCATCGTCTACACGGTGCAAAACGCCTTCGCGTTTCTCGTGGGTTGGGAGATCGCGGCGCTGTCGGCTTGGTTGTTGGTAATCTGGGATTCTCGCAACCAGAAGATTCGATTCGCCGGCTTCAACTATCTGGTCTCGACGCATCTGAGCCTGCTGTTTCTGGTGGCCGGCATCATGATCATGCACGGGGCGACCAACAGTTTTCAGTTCGCGGATTTTCAGACATTTCTGGGACAGCCCAGCAATGCGCGGAACATCGCGTTCGTGCTGTTGATGACATCGTTTGGGCTGAAGTCGGCCTTCTTTCCGTTTCACACTTGGTTGCCGCGAGCACACTCGGCCGCGCCCGCGCATGTGTCGGCGCTCATGTCCGGCGTGATTCACAAGGCGGGGCTGTTCGGGATGCTGAAATTCATCCTGATGGTCGGGCAGCCGGAGTTGTGGATGGGTTGGTATCTGCTGGCCGTGTCGGCGATGTCGGCGTTCATGGGAGTGCTCTACACGATCACGCAACGGGACATCAAACGGCTGTTGGGGTATTCCTCGACCGAGAATGTCGGCATCTGTGGGATTGGATTTGGGCTGGGGATTCTCGGACTGGCGACGAATCGGCCCATCCTCGCCGCGTTGGGATTTGGCGGCGGCATCTTGCACATCATCAACCATGCGTTGTTCAAGTGCCTGCTGTTTTACGGAGCGGGTTCGATCTACCGATTCACGCATTCGATTGATCTGGAAAAGCTCGGCGGGTTGCTGAAGTCGATGAAGTGGACCGGGCCGTTGTTTCTGCTGGGAAGTTTGGCGAGCGCGGCGCTGCCGCCGTTCAATGGGTTTCTCAGTGAGTTCCTGCTGTATTACGGACTGGTCCAACCGGCTCCCGAATTGGGACTGGGGCGGATGCCGATGATGTTGTTCGCCGGTGTGCTGGCGATCGTGGGTGGTCTGTCCGCGTTGTCGATCACTCGCGCGTTTGGGCTGATATTTCTGGGACTGCCGCGTGACCCGCATCATGTGGACCCGAGAGCCCGCGAGCATCCCTGCATGATCGTGCCGATGGTGTTGCACTTGATCGGGATTTTGGCCATCGGCCTGTGTCCGATGGTGGGCTTGAAGTTGATCGAGGCTCCGACGCGCGTGCTGCTGAGTCTGTCTCGGAAGCAACCGGCGGAACTCATGACGTTCGTGCCGCACGCGCTCATCAATTCGCTGACGCTCGTCGCGGCGATCTTTGTCGGTGTGTTGGCGGTGTTGCTGGTGTTGCGGTTTGCGTTGTTGCCGAAGTCGAATCGTCGGCATGTGACGTGGGGCTGTGGTTACACGTTGCCGAATACGCGGATGCAGTACAGCGGTTCGTCGTTCTCGGCTCCGATGGTGGCGGTGTTTCGCGATCTGCTGAAGTTCCTTACGCGGGAAGAGCTGCCGCAGGGCGTGTTCCCGAAGGATGGCCACTACGACACGCACTGCGTGGATGGTGTCGAGCAGACGATGTTCAAGCTGCTCGGCAATGGCGAGCAGGTCGTCGGCAACGTGATGCGCCGATTGCCGGAAGACACGCGCTTTTCTTTCGCAATCGGGCTGGCCGGACTACTGATCCTGGTGGCCTTGGTCGCGATGAAATGAAGTTCCCGAAATCAGCCGGATCGCGCTAGCGACCGGTTCACGAGAGATCAAACGCAACCGGACGCTAGCGCGTGCCGGCTGATGGAATTCGAAATGATGTCTTACCTCTTATTGGCGTTTCATCTGGCGGTTGTGTTCGTCGCGCCGATCTTTGTGATCGGCATCGTGAACCGTGTCAAATCGCTGTGGGCCGGGCGACGCGGACCACGTCTGTATCAAACTTGGTTCGACTTGGTGCGGCTCTTGAGAAAGACTCCGGTTTACAGCCAAGTCACCAGTTGGATTTTTCCAGTCGCGCCGTTGGTCATCCTGGCGACCACTGTCACTGCCAGCTTGCTGGGTCCGATCGTGCCGGGTTACGCGCCGCTGGGTTTTGCTGGCGACTTCGTGGTGTTCGCATATCTGTTGGGACTCGGCAAGATCTTTCTGATGCTGAGCGCCTTGGACACCGGCAGCGCCTTCGAGGGCATGGGAGCCAGCCGCGAGGCGACGTACTCGGCCTTGGCCGAGCCGGTGTTTCTGCTGGGCTTGGGGACTTTGGCTTGGGCAGGCGGAGCGCATTCGTTTCAGGACTTGGTAATTCCCAACGGTTCGTGGGCCATCGACGCGGTGCTGCGAGTGACGTTCGCGGGCGCGATGTTCGTCGTGCTGTTGATCGAAGCGGCTCGCGTGCCGGCCGATGATCCGACGACGCACCTGGAACTGACGATGGTTCACGAGGTCATGATCCTCGATCACAGCGGTCCCGAACTGGCGATCGTCCAATATGCGTCGGCAATGAAGATGACGATGCTGGCGGGGATCATCGCGGCGGTGCTCAATCCATTTTCGGCCATGAGCTATCCGATTCTGGCCGTGTTGTTTTCCGGCGCGTTCATCGTGCTGGTTGCCATGTGTGTCGGCTTGATTGAATCGCTGATCGCTCGCTTGCGGTTTCGAGCCTTGCCGTTGTTTACCTTCGCGGCCTTTCTGGCGGTGCTGACGTCGCTAGTCGTGGTCACCGCCAACCAAGGAGAGTTCCATTGACGAATCTCTTCATCGCCTATGTGGCGGCGTTTCTGTTGCCGCTGATGTTTCACTCGTGGCGTGTGGCTGTGATCGGATTGGGTGTGCAAGGAGCTTTGCTGGGCCTGATCCTGGCGGCTCATCACAACCCGTGGTCCCTGTCGTTGTTCTGCGAATACGCAAATTTGTTCGTGATCCATGCGTTGTTTGTGCCGTGGTTTCTCTTTCGCTCGATGCGCGGGCACGAGATGGCCAGCGACTTTTCGCTGATCGCCAAAAACATGGTGCAGTGGGTCGGCGCGTTTCTGTTGGTCGCGTTGGCGTTCATCTTCGGAAGCAAGGTGTCGCCCGAAGACTCACTGGAATCGTTGCAAGTCGGCACGGCGGCGGCGGCGATCTTGATCGGGTTGCTGGTGCTGTCCAATCAGACGCACGCGCTCGGACAGATCGTCGGCCTGCTGACCTTCGAGGGAGGTGTGACGCTCGTCGAGTTGCTCTCGCCGCACGCGATGCCGTTGCCGGTGTTCTTGGGAATCTCGCTGGTGTTCGTGATTCTCGTGCTGACGTGCGGCCAATACCTCGGCCAGCTCTTGTCGATGCCGGCCAACGGCGAAGAAGCAGAGGAGAAGGCCACTCTATGATCGCCCTTTTGTGCGCAGTGGTTCCGCTGGCCGGAGCCTGCTTGATGCGAGTTCCCGCCTGTCGCGGGCGAGCCGCTAGCAGCGTGCTGGTCGGAACGGCGTTGGTGGAGCTGTTGCTGTCGGGCGTGGTCGCCGCGAACCGTAGCCCTGGTTCGGAAACGTATTGGCTCGGCCGGTATTTTGTGGTGGATGCGACTTCGCTGTTGTTTCTGCTGACGATTTCGCTCGTGTTCTTCGGCATCACGATTTACGTCCGGCATCGCATCACCGCCGGGCTGATGCCAGTGGCGTTTGAAGGCTTCATCGCGCGGGCACTGCTCTTTTTTGCGACGTGTGTGCTCGCAGTGCTCAGCAATCACTTGATTGCCATGTGGGTCTTTCTGGAGCTGGGGACGTTGGCGATTGCTCCGCTGATTCATTACGGCCGCAGCCCGGCCGCCTTGAGGGCCTCGTGGAAGTACTTGATGTTTTCCGTGATCGGCCTGGGCTTCAATCTGATCGGCTTGCTGTGCCTGGCCCGCGCGATGGGCGGAGCACACGGCGAACACGAGCTGACTTTCTTCATCGACGGACTGCAAAACATTCCGTCACTCGGCGAGACGCTGTGGTGGGAGATCGGATTGGCGCTGATGGTGTTCGGCCTGGGGACGAAACTGGGGCTGGCTCCGATGTATTCCTGGTTGCCGGACGCTTACGACCACGCCCCGCCGGCGATCACGTCGATGCTCTCCGCCGTGCAGTTCAACTGCGTGATGCTGGCTCTGTTTCGCGAGGTCAGCCTGCTGCGGTCATTCGACCCCGACTTGATCAGCGAAGAGCTGATCGTCATGGGCTTGTTGTCCATCTCCGTCGCCGCGATGCACATCATCACGACGGATAACTACAAACGGCTGATCGCATACGCTTCGATCAATCACGCCGGAATGATCGCGCTCGGCTTGGGTGTCGGCAAGAATGCCGGCTATGGAGTCGTGCTGTATGTGATCAGCAATGCCTTCGTGAAGGCGGTGCTGTTCATGGCCTGCGGGAACATCAAAGCCCAATTCGGCACGAAACAGATTTCGGCCTTGCGGGGCTTGATCCGCGTGATGCCGTTCAGCGGCTGGGCCTTCATGCTGGGCGTCTTCGCGCTGCTGGGATTCGCTCCGTTCGGCAGTTTTCTCGGCGAAGTCATCATGCTCAGCAACATGGTTGAAGGGGGCTATCTGCTGGTGTTTTTCTTCATTTGCATCGTGTTGACCATCGTGCTGATCGCCAGCGGCCGAGCGTTGTTTCCGATGATTTGGGGCGACTCAGGGGACGAGGGTCCGCGCGTCACCGAACCGTTGCTGTCGAACGCGGGCAGTGTGTTGTTCATGTTGATTCTGGTGTCGCTCGGCATTTACTCGCCAGCAGCGGTCAGTTCGCTGGTCAGTGAAGTCGCCGCAACGCTGGGAGGACGGTGATGTCTCATCCAAACGTACTGCTGCAACCGCTGAGCGAACTGGAGACGCTGGACTTCGGCGGTTTCGCCCAACGAATCGAAGATCATTTCGCGAACGGCCGGCGGTTGCTCAGTTTGTTCGGCAGTCCGTCGTCCGATCCTGCGGACAGCACGCCTGAACTGCACGCCGTGTTCGTCGATCGCGAACAAGGTTTGATTCATTTTCGAGGACGTCGCCAAGGGACGCAGCACTATTTGTCTCTGACCAGCGAGTTCCCCGTGCTGCACTGCTTCGAGCGCGAAATTCACGAGCAGTACGGCTTGGCCATGCCCGGCCATCCGTGGCTCAAGCCGATCCGTTTCGAGGGAACAAACCTCAAGCGGATGAACGATTACCCGTTCTACAAGTTGAAGGGCAAAGAGGTTCACGAAGTCGGCGTCGGCCCAATCCACGCCGGCGTGATCGAGCCGGGACATTTCCGCTTCATGTGCTACGGCGAGACGGTGCAGCACCTCGAAATTCATCTCGGCTATCAGCACCGCGGCGCGGAAGCGCTGTTGCGAAAGACCGCGCCGCGCAAGCTGCCGCCACTCATCGAGAGCATCGCCGGCGACACGGCGGTCGGTTACGCCCTCGCGCATTGCCGAGCTTGGGAAGCGCTGTGCGGCCTCTCGGTGCCGCCTGAAGTGGAAGCGATTCGCTGCCTCGGTTTGGAACTCGAACGAGTGGCGATGCACCTTGTCGGCCTGAGCGGCTTGGCGACCGACATCGCGTTCCTGCCCGGTAGTTCGACCTACGGCCGATTGCGAACGTCGGTCATCAATTTGTCGATGCGGCTTTGCGGCAGCCGCTTCGGTCGCAGTTGGTTTCGGCCGGGTGAACTGCGTTTCCCGTTCAATCAGTCACACAAAGTCGACGTCCGCAAGACCGTGCAGCAAGTGCAGACCGACATCGCGATCATCAACAACCTCTTTCAGAAATCGAAGACTGTCCAGCATCGTCTCTGCACGACCGGCACAGTCCCGACGCCGCTCGCGCAGGAGATTGGCTTGGTCGGCATGGCCGGCCGCGCATCCGGTTTGCCGTGCGATCTGCGAAACGAATTGCGCGGCGGAGCGTACGCTCAACGCCCGATCCCGCTAGTCATCGAATCGACCGGCGATTGCTGGGCGCGCGGCTTGATCCGCATTCACGAGATCGACACGTCGTTGAACTGGATCATGCAACTACTCGACACAATCCCCGAGGTCGAAGCCGAGCCGCCGCCGAAAGCCGAGCCGCGTCCGAATTGCGTCGCCGTCTCGTTCGAGGAAGGCTGGCGTGGCGAGGTGATGCACTCCATCCAGACCGACGCCAGCGGAAATATCGCGCACTACAAGGTGCAAGACCCGTCGCTTCGCAACTGGTTCGGCTTGGCTCAGTCCGTGAAGAACAACGCGATCTACGACTTCCCGATCTGTAACAAGAGCTTCGATCTTTCGTACTGCGGCAACGATTTGTGAGCGGCACGGCGCTAGCCGCCGGTGATTCGCAGGGGAAATCGACTCCGCGATACCGGTGGCTAGCGCCATGCCGCTCACGATAAGTGTCAAATTCGATCAACGGTGACATCATGAATTTGTTGGACGCCCTGAAGGTCCGCGACTCGCAAGGCAAACAGTTTGTGCCCGACGTGCGCGCCGCGAATCCCATCGGGTTTCGCGGCCTGCCGGTCATCAATGACGCTCCGTGCCAGCAGGGTTGCACTGAGTGCTCCGACTGCTGCCCGACCACGGCCATTCAATTGCAGAATTTCAGCCTGGACCTGGGCCGCTGCGTGTGGTGCGACGAATGCGTGCGCGTCTGTCCGAAAGACAAGATCACGTTCACGGCCGGATATCGCACCGCCTCGTGCACGCGCGACGGCTTGCTCGTTCATGAAGGTCGCGGACTCGGTCCCGTCGAAGCGTCCGAGGCGATCCGCAAGATCTTTGGCCGGTCGCTCAAGCTGCGTTCGGTTTCGGCTGGCGGCTGTAACGGCTGCGAGTTGGAAATCAACGCGATGGCCAACGTGAATTTCGACTGCGGTCGCTACGGCATCGACATCGTGGCGTCACCGCGTCACGCCGACGGCTTGATCCTCAGCGGCCCGATCTCCGCGAACATGGCCGAGGCTTTGGAGCTGTGCTACGAAGGCATGCCCGATCCGAAATTCGTGATCGCCGTCGGAGCGTGTGCGATCTCCGGCGGAGTCTTCGAGCATTCGCCCGTTCTCGATCGCGCGTTCCTCGGCCGCTTCGAGCCAGACCTCTACGTCGCTGGCTGTCCGCCGCATCCGCTGTCGATCGTCAACGGCATCCTCGATCTGATGGGCCACGCGGACGGGAGTTGGTGACGAGACGAGCGGTCGAGTGTGTCTCTCTTTTCAAGTAAAGTGAGTTTCATGTCAGAGCCTCAGTCCAATCGTTCGAGTTCGACATTCGCCGCCGACTTGCTGGCGTCGATTGTGGTGTTTCTCGTGGCCTTGCCGTTGTGCATGGGAATCGCCCTCGCGTCGGGAGTTCCGCCGGAAAAAGCCGCCAGCGTCGGCATCATCACCGGGATCATCGGCGGTCTTGTGGTCGGATTGATCGGGGGCAGCCCTCTTCAAGTCAGCGGCCCGGCGGCGGGGCTGAGCGTCGTCGTTTATGAACTGGCTCGGACGCACGGCTACGAAAAGATCGGCTTGATCGTGCTGCTTGCCGGCGCACTGCAATTTCTCGCGGGCGTCTGCAAGCTGGGCCAGTGGTTTCGAGCGGTCTCGCCCGCTGTCATCGAAGGGATGTTGTCCGGGATCGGTCTGCTGATCTTTGGCAGTCAGTTTCACATCATGCTCGACGGCAAACCGATCGGCGGCGGCGTGGCGAACTTGGCCGGCATCCCGCAGGCCGCGTGGAACGGCATCGTGGCGGCCGGCGGTTTGAGCGGCCCGGCGATCGTTGCAGTGGTGACGATTGCGATCCTCGTGTTCTGGAAGTCACTCGTTCCGAAACGCCTGAAGATTGTCCCCGCGCCGCTCGTGGCGGTGGTCGTCGCCACCGTTGTGTGCGTTGCTTTTGGGCTCGAACTCAAGCGAGTCGATCTGCCCGAACGACTGCTCGATGCGGTCGCATGGCCCGCCGTCTCCGGCCTGACAACGTGGCAAGACTGGCGTTCGCTGCTCGCCGCCGCCGTCGGTATGGCGATCATCGCCAGCGCCGAGACGCTGCTCTCCGCCTCGGCCGTCGATCGCATGACGCCGACGCTCCGCACCAACTACGACCGCGAACTGACCGCTCAAGGTGTCGGCAACATGCTCTGCGGTTTGGTCGGAGCCTTGCCGATCACGGGCGTGATCGTCCGCAGTTCGGCGAATGTCGAAGCGGGTGCCAAGACGAAGCTCTCCGCGATCCTGCACGGCATTTGGCTGTTGCTGGCGGTGACGCTGCTCACCGGAGTCCTGCGGCAAGTCCCGACCTCGTCGCTGGCGGCGATTCTGGTTTACACCGGCGTCAAGCTGATGAACTTCGGCATCGCGAAAAAGCTGGGCGAGTACGGCCGCTTCAAGATCGTGATCTACTTCACCACCGTGGTCCTGATTGTGGTCACGGACTTGTTGACCGGTGTTATCAGCGGCCTGCTGCTGGCGAGCGGCCACCTGCTTTACACGCTGTCGCACCTGGAAATTCAACGCGAAGAGACCGCCGACAACCGCACGATCAATCTGCGTCTCCGCGGAGCCGCGACCTTTTTCCGAGTCCCTCAAATCGCGAAAGCCCTCGAATCGCTCCCCGGAAACTCCATCGTCCACATGCACATCGAAGAGGTTTCGTACATCGACCACGCTTGCCTGGACTTGCTCACGAATTGGAAACATCAGCATCTGTCGCTGGGCGGCGAACTAATCCTCGACTGGGATTCGCTCGAATCCCGCAGCAGCGCCCGATGAGTCGCGCCAACTGATGGGTCACGACGTTCTGAATCCAGAAGACTCTTGCGAGAAGCGGCCGATTCTGGCACTGTGTTGCCGTAATTGTTCGGCCTCGGATCAGTTTCCTCACCCCGTGACGTGAGATTGCGAGATGATCGGCCTCGGAAACCTGCGGACTCAGGACTGCCAGCACATCCGGCGGCGCGAGCTGTTGCAGATGGGAGCGTGCTCGGCGCTGGGGCTGTCGCTGCCGGAGTGGCTGGCTGGAGCCGCGCGGGCGGAATCGAACTCGCCGGTGAAGTCGGTGATGTTGTTGTGGATGTGGGGCGGGCCGAGCCATCACGAGATGTGGGATCCCAAGCCGAATGCTCCGGCGAAGATTCGCGGCTGTTACTCGCCGATCGCGACTGCGTCGACAGGAATGCAAATCAGCGAACTGTTGCCGATGTGCGCGGCGAACTCGAAGCGGTTCACGATCATCCGCAGCATGGCTCACGACATGAAGGACCACAATCAGGGTGGCACGGTCGCGCTGACGGGGAGCACGAATGGCTCGATGGCATCGGGCGGTGTGCCGTTCCCCGGTCGCGTGCGGCCGAGCATGGGATCGCTGGTGTCGTATTTGACTCGACGCCGTTCGGGTGAGTGGCCGGCATTCACGGCCATCGGGCCGAACTGCAAAGTCAGCGGAGCCGACCTGCGCGGACAGCTCGCCGGAGCAATGGGAGCCGCTCACGATCCGTTCCGCATCGACAGCTTCACGCATGAGGACGGCTTCAAGATTCCGCCGTCGATTGAGCCGATCGCCGGCGTCGGCGGTTCTCGACTGACCGATCGCAAATCGCTGCTCGCCGGATTGGACGAAATTCAGCGTCGCGCCGAAGCCGCCGATGCGTCGCGCTTCGACGATCTGCAACGCAAGGCGTTCGGCTTGCTGACGTCGACGCACGCCAAGCGAGCGCTCAACATCGACGAAGAATCGGTCGAACTGCGCGAGCGATACGGGCACACGGTCTTCGGCCAGAACTGCATTCTCGGCCGCCGGCTGATCGAATCGGGTGTGCCGTTCGTGCAAGTCAACTGGAGCGGTGATGCCGAAGACGAACAACAAGGCGGCGACGGCGGCTGGGACTTGCACTACCGACTCTTCGAGCGGATGCAGGATCGCTTCTGCCCGATCTTCGACCGCGCCTTCACCGCGCTGCTGAACGATCTCGATTCGCGCGGCTTGTTGGCTTCGACGCTGGTGATCGCAATGGGTGAATTCGGTCGCAGTCCGGAAATCAGCAGCATTGGCGGCCGAGAACATTGGCCGTTCGGCTACTCGTTGGTCGTCGCGGGGGGCGGCACTCCGGGCGGAACGGTGATCGGATCAAGCACGGCCGACGGCGGCTATCCCGCGTCTCGCCCGATTCATCCGGTGGATCTGCACCTCACGGTGTT
>CAMAWN010000175.1 GCA_945861865.1 Candidatus Kuenenia stuttgartensis
CAACAAAGCCGCAAAACTGGGTACAAGTTCCATCGTGAGCCTCCTTGCTCGATGCCTGAGAGTGATGTCCCAAGCATTGTCGTGGAGGCTCACGCTATTTCCGCAGATCAGTTATCAACACGCTGAAAACTGCAAAAGTCGAACTCAGAGCCTCCCATCCAGCGCGCGCGAAGACGTTGAAACGCCGTGATCCCTTGCCGGAGCGTCGAGTGCCGTATGTGTGAAGTGGTACAGAAAAATCCCCGCCGCCACCGCGACATTCAGTGAATCAGCGGCCTGCATCGGAATCGTCAGCCGCCGGTCACACAACTCCAGCCAGTCCGGGCCGAGGCCATTCGCTTCGTTGCCAAATAGCAACGCGACTCGTGACGGTCGGCGGGCAAGTTTGAGCGGTTCGGCGTTCCATTGAGTCCGCGTGACGACCACTTCGTCCGTCGGATCAGAATTTTCCACGACCGTCGCCGCGAGCTGTACCTGCCACTCCGACTTCAGCCGTTGCAAATCCGCGTGCAAGTCGCGACAGCACACGATCGGCAGCGTCAGCGCGTTGCCCATCGAGACCCGCAGCACTCGGCGTGAGAAGGGATCGGCACATGCCGGCCCCAGCAGCATCGCGTCGATACCGAAGGCAGCTCCGAGGCGAATCAGCGTGCCGATGTTTTCGGGATCGTTCACGTCAGGGCAGACGACGAAGGTCATCCGCTCGCCGCCGCGAGCCATAATTTCGTCGAGACTCGGGTTCGGCTTGCGGAGCGCGCAGGCCATTGCACCGCAATGAAAGTTGTAGCCGATCAACTCAGCGGCCAGCGTCTGTGGCATCACGAATGTCGGGACGTCCGGCCGCAACCACGGAGTGAATTCTTCGACGCGACCTTCGGTAAGCAACAGCGACTGGACGACGTAATCGGTCGAGAGCAAGCGTTTCACCAGCCGAGCACCTTCGGCAATGAATCGGCCTTTCCACTTGGAATGGCGAGTGGCTTTAACGTCGCGAAAGACGACGAGGCGCGGGTCATCGAGTGTTTGAATTGAAATCAGCGGCATCGCGAAATAGTAGGCCGCACACTCCGCGTGCGGAATCGTCGGAGTGTGATGGCTACGTTGACGCCATCAACCGCTCGATCGGTTTTCCGGAACTGAACTTCATCGGACGGCCGATCGGCGTCAGAACTTCTTTGTCGAACTCGACGCCGAGTTGCCGCAGGATCGTCGCGAACAGATCGGGAACCTCGATCGGATCGTGCGGACCCTTCGAGGACTTACTCGCGTCCTGTTCGGTTTGCGGCTCGGTGTCGGTCTCTCCGATGACCAGGCTGGAGCGCAGTCCACCGCCGCCAACGAGACACGAGAACCCTTTGGGCCAGTGATCGCGGCCTTCGAGCGGATTGATCTTCGGAGTCCGACCGAACTCGCCGATGCACAGCACGAGCGTTGAGGCCAGCAAGTCGCGCTGCTTGAGGTCGTGAATCAACGCCGCCAGCGCAGGGTCGAGTTGCTTGGCTTGAGTCTCATGTCCCGTGAAGTTGTTGGCGTGCGTGTCCCAGCCCATCAGCGTCACTTCGACCGCGCGGACGCCGGTTTCGACCAGCCGTCGAGCCGCCAGACAACCTCGGCCAAACGGCGTGTCGCCGTAAGCCTCGCGGATCACGGACGGCTCATGCTCGACCTCGATGGCTTTGAGTTGTTCGGAGGTCATCATCCGCAGCGCGCGTTCGACGGTCAGTTGGTGCAGCGTGTTCTCGACTTGTACTCGGCGGCCGGCTTGAAAGGATTTCGAGACGACGTCCAGAGCTTTCAGCCGCTGCTGTTGCCGATCATCGCCGACGCGAGCCTTCAAATTACGGATGCCGTTGCCGGGATCGTAAATCTTGAAGGCGTCGAAAATCTCGCCGAGGAATCCGCCGCGAGCCGGCCACTGGGTGTCAAGCAGCGAGATGTGTGATGGGATTTCGAGTTTGTCGTTCGGCAGCTCGTGGCTGGCGATCGCACCCAGCGACGGATGAATCAGCGTCGGGTCGGGGCGATAGCCGGTCTTCAGCATGTACGTTCCCCGCTCGTGGTCTCCCTCTTTCGAGACGAGCGAGCGGATCACGTTCAACTCGTGGATTTGTTCGGCGACGCGCGGGTACAGGTCGGCGATTTCGAGACCGGGCAGTTTGGTTTTGATCGACTTCGTCGGCCCGCCAATCAGCGTCCCGGGATGTGGATCCCACGTCTCAAGCTGACTGGCACCGCCGCCGAGCCAAATCACAATCAGCGATTTCTGACGCTCGTCGCCGCGCGTTTCGGCGGCTCGCAGATCGAGGCCGGGAAGTGTGAAGGAGAGGCCGGATGCGAACGCGGCTTTGAGAAGATCGCGACGGGAGACGAGGGGCGAGTTCGGACCAGCAGAATTCGTTGAGACGGATTTGGACATCGTTGTTCCTTTCAAAAACTCGCCCCTACTCCTCAGTGATTCCATGCAAACTCGGGCGAATTGAACAAGGTCCAATACAGATCCTCGACGAACAGTCCGCGACGCTGCGGTCGAGTCTCTTCGAGGACCGGCAAGAAGAAAGCGGACTCTTCCGCCGTGGGCCGACGGGTGAGACAGACGAGGTAGCACAGTTCCAGTCGTGTCGCATCGTCCGGGGCCATCTGCGAAATGCGACCGCTGGCCGTGAACGGCTTGGCGTCGATGGTCTCGCCGATCAAGTTGCCGTTCATGCGAAGCAACGCTTGCGGGATCGTGCCGGCTCGGTCTTCGAGTTCGTTCTCGCCGAGGTCGCCGTACTCTTTGACAAAATCGTTCGACCGCGTGAGCTTGATGAACCGCGAGATCAAGTGCGAGTTCTGATCGATGGTCGTCAGCGATGACGCTTGCAGCAACGAGCCGATGATTTGCTCCGGCCGCAGCCGAGTCAGCGGGAAGATCGCGAAGTGCTGTTTCATTCGATCGAGCCGTGCAGGGTCGTCGATGTCCGACTTGGACTCCAGGAGAAACGGCTTCGAGGCAACGATGACTTCGATCAAACGTCGCAGTTCGTAGCCATGCTCGCGGAAGTCGGCTCCCAGTAGGTCGAGCAGATCGGACTCACCGGGCTTCATCGCCTTCGGATGTTTGGCACCCTCGACCTTCGGGCCGGCGATCTCGTCCCCCGGTGGATCGGGCAAGTCGTCGACTGGTTCGATCCACGAGCGGCCGAACAGCAGGCCCCAGACTCGGTTCACGATCGCGCGTTCGAACCGGCGATTCTCCGGATGCGTGACCCAAGCCGCGAGTCGCTCGCGGCGTGTGCCGTCCGCTGGCTCCCATTTTTCGCCGAACGGGACCGCTGGTTCGACGACTTTCTTTTCCAGCGTGTTGCGGTCTTCGACCTCGAACTTCAAATCGTGATCCTCGCGAACTCCGACCGGACTGAGCTTGAGCTGCCCAAAGTGCGCGGCGAGTCCCGCGAACTCGTGCTGCTTCCAATGATCGAACGGATGATCGTGACACTGAGCACAGTCGATGCGCTGGCCAAGAAACGCTCGCACCGCGCGGCCAGCCAGTTTGTTGTTGTTGAAGCCCTCGCCGTCGTCATAGCCGGCCATCAGAAAATTGACTTCTGGCTCGTCGGTCCACAGGCCGTCACCAGCGATCATCTCGCGAACGAGTTCCGGGTACGGACGATTGGTCTCAAGCTGCTCGCTGAGCCAATTCAAAAATCGGTCGCGGCGATACACGATGAATTGCCCCCCCTCGACGCCGACGAAGCCGCGAGCCAATCGCTCGGCAAAGTATTCGGCGTAGCGGCGGTCGCGAAGGAATCGCGCGGTCCAACGCGACAACCGATCCGGCCCGCTGTCTTGCTCGAACGCCCGAATCTCTTCCAGCGACGGGACCGTGCCCATCAACGCCAGCGTGATGCGCCGTAGCACGGACAGCTCATCCACTTTCTTGGCCGGCTGAAGGTCTTCGCCCGCCCAGCGCTGCATGAAGAACGAGTTGACCTTTTGAATCGACTCGTCGAGATCGGTCGTCGGCCGAGAGGTCTCTTCGGTCGCGACCCCTTTGAGCGGCTGATTGGTGACAAAACTCACCAGCCAGACCACGGCCAGCAGCACAACGCCAGGCAGCAACAGTTTCCATCGCATGGGAGGCTCTCGTAGGTCAGGCTTTCCAGCCTGACTCGAACGCTTCAGATCACGACCACTCAAGTGTCCGCCTGGAAAGGCTGACCTACGCTCGTACCACTCGACGCCCTGCGGCGTTTCAGGGATCATCGCGAAACCGTGGCCGATGCGTCGAGGTATGTCAGCAACCCACATTTGGAAGCGGCCGTGACCAATCCAGGATCGACCAACCCGAGTGTTCGACCGCCGTTGCCGTCGGAGCGTCGCCCCACTTCGCTGCCTGCGAACGGCGACTTGCCGACACTCATGACTGATGAGCCAACGACGCAGCCCGTGGTGCTCAAGCCGCTCCTCGGATGGTCCGCGCAGCCGCCGGAGTTGTCAGTCCTCGAGGCCGAAGAATCTGTTGCCGAGAGCGTGACGGAATCCGCGCTACCGGTCCTCGAAGAAGAACTCGTCGCCGATCGACTGCCGCCGTTTCCGGTTCCGTGGCGGCACCCGATTCAATGTGCCTTGTGGATTGTTCGCACGCTGTTCGGGCTGGCGAGCCTGACGTTGTTGCTGGCGGTCGCGGCCGCTGTGCCGCTCGTCAACTTTTGGGTGCTGGGTTATCTGCTGGATGTCGAAGGCCGAGTCGCTCGCAGTGGCAAGATTCGAGCGTCGTTTCCGTTGCTGGGACTTGCACCGCGCTTCGGCTCGATCGTTTTGGGAACGTGGCTGTGCGTGTTGCCGCTGAGATTATTGGCCGGAGCCGCGACTGACGCTCAGTTGATTGATCCGGGCGGAGCTGGTGGCTGGAAGTTTGGTTTGTTTGTCGCGAAGTGGGGGATGGCCGCGCATCTCTGTCTGGCGTTGGCTCGTGGTGGAGCGTTGCCGTGCTTCTTCCGCCCGATCAAGAATGTCCGCTGGCTGCTGGCTCGCTGGCGCGACCACGACTACTGGAATCGTGCTTCGACGGCGATCGGTCAGTTTCTCTCCGGCCTGAATGCTCGGCCGTATTATTCCGCTGGCTGGCGAGGCTACCTCGGCACCACCGCTTGGCTGTTCATTCCATCGGCGATGTACGGTTCGATGCACGATCCTGACAAACCGGCGCAGGTCCTCGTGATGCTGACGGGCGGCGTTGGCTTGTGGCTGACGCTGATGTGGGCACCGCTGCTGCAAGCTCGCTTCGCGGCCGAGAACCGCGTGCTGGCATTCAAAGAACTCGGCACGGTTCGCGAGCTGTTTCGCCGCGCGCCGTTTGCATGGCTGTTCGCGATCGTGCTGACGTACTTGTTCGCACTGCCGTTGTACTTGTTCAAAGCGCTGTCTCCGCCGCAAGACGCGATGTGGTTCATCACGATCATCTTCGTCGTGACAATTTTTCCGACGAAGATCGCGTTGGGCTGGGCCTACGGCCTCTCGATCCGCCGCACCGAGCGAGCGTGGTGGCCGTGGCGCTGGCTGTGCAAGATTGTGCTGGGCATCCTGGTGGCGATCTACGTCTTCATCCTGTTCTTCACCCCCGCGATTGGCGAACACGGCCGGCGAGTGCTGTTCGAGCATCACACGCTGCTGCTGCCCGTGCCGTTCTGAGCCGATGATCGCTCCACTTGCACGAGGTTGTCGAAGAACGTCGCTCCGCCACCGAGGTCCGTCAGCCGAGTCGGCGTGGTCGAGTTGCAGTTGCGATGGCCGGGACTGTGTTTGTTCCACCAGATGCTAGGCGAGACGACGACTCCGGAGCGGACGTTGTCCCCAACGAGTGCCCGCGCGACGAACGAACCGCGGTCGTTGAAAACGTTCACGAGATCGCCGTGCTGAATGTCGCGAGCGGCAGCGTCGGCAACGCTGATTTCCAACTGCGGCTCAATCGCCGAGCGGCGCAGCGAATCGACTTCGACGAATGTCGAATTCAAAAAATGCGGCGACGGCGGCGACAGCAATTGCAGCGGGAATCGCTTTGCCAACTCCGGTGCAGAAGCCGGCGATTCGGCCGGCGGAATGAACGTCGGCAGCGGATCGAGACCGAGTTGTGCGAGACGCTCGCAACGCAGTTCACATTTGCCGCTGGGAGTCGCGAAGCCGCCGTTGGCGAACGGTGCAGTCCACGTCGCCGAGGCGTCGCCATTCAGCTTGATTGCGCCTTCGTTCTTTAACCGATCGAGCGTGATTCCACGCATCGCGGCCGGCACGTTTTCGAGCGGCTCCGTTTCCCACAGCAACTCGCGAGCGAGTTGTTCGTCGGAGACGTCAAATAATTCTGGCTCAAAGTTCAACCGCCGCGCGAGACCGCGAAAGACCTCCGTGTTGCAACGCGATTCACCCAACGGCGCGATCGCCGGGACGTTGACCTGCACGAACTGATGGCCGTAGGAGCCGTGCAGATCGAAGTGCTCAAGTTGAGTTGTCGCCGGCAGGACGATGTCGGCGTAATCGACGGTATCGGTCGGGAACTGGTCGTGAACGACGGTGAAGAGATCTTCGCGTCGCAGGCCGGCAAGGACTCGTTGCTGATCCGGCGCGATCGCGGCGGGGTTGCTGTTGTAAACGTACAACGCCTCGACCGGCGGGCCGGACAACTCACCGTGCAATGCTTCGGCGAGCTGCGTCATGTTGACCGTGCGAGTTCCCGACGGAATCAAATCGGGACGCTGCACCGCCGCGAGGTCGAACGCGAACGTGCCGCTCGTCGAAAGCAGAATCCCGCCGGCCGGATGCCGCCACGCTCCGATGACGGCTGGCAGACAAGCGATCGTCCGCACGGCCATGCCGCCACCTGCGTGTCGCTGCAAGCCGTAATTGATGCGGATGACGCTCGGTGGAGTTGTCGCGTACTCGCGGGCCAGGCGTTCGATGTCGGCGCTGTCGAGGCCCGTGATGTCGGCCACGCGCACCGGCGTGTAATCAGATAGGACGCGCTCGCGGAGTTCGTCGCCACCGAGACAGAAGTCGCGGAGGTACGCGTCGTCGGCAAGGCCGTCTCGAAAAATGACGTGCATCAAGCCGAGCGCGAGCGCGGCGTCGGTCCCCGGTCGCGGCGCGAGATGCCAATCGCTTCGAGCGGCCGTCACCGAACGAAACGGGTCGATGGTCACGATCTTCGCGCCGTGCCGCTTGCGAGCCTCGACCATCCGCACCCAGAGGTGCATGTTCGTGACCGCCGTGTTCGAGCCCCAATTGATGATGTACCGCGATTGATTGAACGCCTCGGGATCGGTCCCTTGCTTGCTGCCGATCGTCATCGTGTAGCCGGTGCCGCCGGCCGTCGCGCAGATCGTGCGATCCAGCAGCGAAGCTCCCAGCCGATGAAAGAAGCGGCGATCGAGTCCTTCGCTTTGAACTTTGCCCATCGTGCCACAGTAGCTGTACGGCAAGATCGCCTGCGGCCCGTGCGAACCTTCGGTGATGGCTTTGAACCGCGCGGCGATCTCGTCCAGCGCGGCGTCCCACGAGATGCGTTCAAACTGCCCGGAGCCTTTCGGCCCAACTCGTCGCAGCGGAAATTGCAACCGGTCGCGGTGATAAACCCGCTCGGTGTACCGCGAGACTTTGTGACACAGGAATCCGTCCGTGAAGGGATGTTCGCGATCGCCACGCACAGCCACAGCACGCTCGCCATCCAACGTGACGAGCATCCCGCAGGCGTCGGGACAATCGTGCGGACAGACGGCACGAACGATGCGAAGGTCGGACATGCTAGGCGTCCCTGAGTCGAGAAACTCGATTCGTGAGCGGCGCACTGAATCCCGTCGCTTCGATCTTCACGACGTCGCCATCGGCGAATAGCCAGTCGCGCGACGAGTAACTCAGCTTGCTGGTGCCGAAGTAATGCAGATGCACGTCGCCCGGTTGGCGATGCGGCGAGTACTTGAAGTGATGGTCTTCGAGGTTCGCCAGCGAGTGGCTCATGTGCTGCTCGCCACTGAAGAGCAGGCCGCTGTCATAGAGCGTCTGCTTGCCACGCGTCACCGTGCATCGCAGCGGGATCTCTTGAAAATCCCAATCGGTGTTGAGCTCCGGCCCAACCGCGCACGTTCGCAACTTCGACGGAGCGAGGTACAGGTAATTGATCTTCTCAGTCGCGTGGTCCGACCATTCGTTGCCGAGCGAGAAGCCCAGCCGCGTCGGCACGCCGAGTTTGTTGATGACGTAGCAGCCGACGATTTCCGGTTCCTCGCCGCCGTCGAGTGCGAATTCCGGGATGTCGAGTGCTTCGCGCGGGCCGCGCAGGATCACACCGTTCCCCTTGTAGAACCATTCGGGAGCGACGCCGCGCTGGCCGACAGCCGGTTTGCCTCCGGTGAGTCCCATTTCAAACATCTTCGCCGAATCAGTCTTCGGAGCGGCAGCGGCTTCGGGCGTGACGTGCATCTCGTCTCGCGACTTCATGCTGCCCAGATGCGTCAGGCCCGTACCGGTGACGAGCATGTGGTACGGATCGGGATGATCGAGCGGCGGCAACAGAAACGGCCTTTCACCGTGCGGTTCGGCAGCCAGCACGAATTTGTAGTCGAACCGCCGCGATGTCTCTTTCGCCCGCGGCGCGAGCAGGTCCGGCAACGACACGCCGCGTTCATCGGCGAGTCGAAAGGCTTCATAGGTTGAACGGAGTGTCGGCGTGCCATCGATTTCGGTGACGTCGAGGATCTTGTCGCCGTTGATGACGCCGAGGCGTCGGCCGCGATCGGAAGTTTGTAGTTGGACAATGCGCATGAGTGTGTCGTCGTTGGTGGGGACAACAAAAACGGGATTATAGCTGTCGGCGATCGGCATACGGCCGGTTACGGTTTCTTGCCGATCAGTGGGGCGATCACCTCGCGGACCCAGATGTTGCGGAAGCGAGTCGCGTTGCCGTGATACTGGATGCGGAAAATCAAAGTTGCATTGGCCAATCGTCGGGCAGCGGAGCCGTGATGGTCAGCGGATCGTAGCGGACGGGATGTTGGAAGGTCAGCGAATGCGCGTGCAGCGCGATCCGTTGTTCCTCGGAAAACGGCGAGCGTGTCGAGCCGTATTGCGTGTCTCCGAGGACCGGCCAGCCACGACTGGCAAACTGCACGCGGATCTGGTGCATCCGGCCGGTGTGCGGTTCGATTTCCACCAGCGATGCGTTCTCGCGAGTGGCCAGCACTCGGTACGACAGCCGGCAACCGCGCGCTCCCGGTGTGACCGCCGAGACAACTTCCGCTCGCGATTGTTCGGGGAGCTTCAGAATCCAGTCGGTCAGTTCAGCGGCGGGCGGATCGGGAATCCCTTCAACGACGGCCCAATAGATTTTGCGAACTTCACGCTGCTCGAATTGTTCGGCCATGCGAGCGGCGGCCTTCGAGTTCCGCGTGAAGACGATCACGCCAGAGACGCTGCGGTCGAGCCGATGCGGAATGCCGAGATACACATTGCCCGGCTTATCGTGGCGTTCTTTCAGCCACGCTTTGACCTCGGCCTCCAACGACGGCACGCCGGGCGGAGCTTGAGTCAGCAATCCCGCCGGCTTGTTGATCGCCAGGATTGGGCCGTCTTCGAGCAGTACGGACCATGTTGTCATGTCACGCTCGCAATCGGCGAGCGATTTCATCGACCACGCCCGTCACCGGCAGACGGATTTGTTCCAGCGAGTCGCGATCACGAAGCGTGACCGTGCCAGCGGTCATCGTGTCACCATCGACGGTGATGCACCAAGGTGTGCCGATTTCGTCCTGGCGGCGATAGCGTTTGCCGATCGCTCCTTGCTGAGCGTAGACGGCCGCGATGCCGGCCGACTTGAGTTCGCGATAAATCTCCAAGCCCTTCTCCGGCATCCCTTCTTTCTTGATGAGCGGGAAGACGGCGACTTTGACCGGCGCGAGCTTCGGGTGCAGTTTCAAATAGACACGCGACTGCATTTCCCCCTTGTCGTCCGGCTGTTGGTCCTCGTGATAGGCCTCGCAGAGGAACGCGAGCGTCGCGCGGTCGGCACCGGCGGCAGGTTCGATGACGTGCGGGAGGAACTTCTCGCGGGTCTGGTCATCGAAGTAGTTCATGTCCTTGCCGGAGCCTTTGTATTTCGGCGAACCGTCGGCGTTGAGATCCAGTGTGAGACAGCCATCGGCTCCTTTCACAAACTTCCCCTCCATGTGCGATCGCAAATCGAAATCACCGCGATGCGCGATCCCTTCGAGTTCACCGTACTCGCCGGGGCCGAGGAACGGGAAGGCGTATTCGACATCGGCCGTGCCGACCGAGTAGTGCGACAACTCATCCTGTGCGTGATCGCGGAGGATCAAGCTGTTGCTGGCGATGCCGAGCTTTTGATACCACGCGAAGCGGCGATCGCGCCAGTATTGATACCACTGCCGCGACTCGGACGGGTGGCAGAAGAATTCCATTTCCATCTGCTCGAACTCGCGCGAGCGGAACGTGAAGTTGCGCGGCGTGATCTCGTTGCGGAAGCTCTTGCCGATCTGAGCGATGCCGAACGGAACGCGCACCGACATGCTGTCCACAACGTTTTTGTAATTCACGAACATGCCCTGAGCAGTCTCGGGACGCAGGAACGCGGCGTCATCTTCGCCCCCCATCGCTCCCAGCGTCGTCTTGAACATCAGGTTGAAGTCGCGCGGTTCGGTGAGCTTGCAGGCGTCGTGCTCGCCAGGGCATTTGCTCGGCTTCTGAGGACACTGGCTGGACTTGAGGTGGTCCGCTCGGAAGCGTCCCTTGCAGGTGTGACAATCGACCTTCTTGTCGCAGAACAGATCGAAGTGGCCGGAGACCTTCCAAACCTGCGGGTGCATGATGATCGACGTTTCGATGCCGGTCATTTGGAATTCGCGTGGGGCACCGTTCAGCACCGAGAACTCATCGTGGTTGGTAATCATGTCGTTCCACCACGCGGCGCGGACGTTGCGTTTCAGTTCGACACCCAGCGGGCCGTAATCCCAGAAGCCGTTGATCCCGCCGTAGATCTCCGACGATTGAAACAAGAACCCGCGGCGTTTGCAGAGCGAAACAATTTGATCCATCGACTTGGGCATGTTGAGATTTTCGATTTGAGATTTCAGATTTGAGATTTCAATTGGGGGGACAGCGGACGCGGCGGATTGGACGTGGCTGGACGAATCCTTGCAAGTCCGGTTACTCACGCGGGGCCATCAGGATTTGTTTCGGCTCGGCGGGGACGTCGGTGGCTGGTCGCAACTGCCGAGTGGCCGGATCGAACTCCGGCACGATGCGGAACAAATCCCAACGAGCGGCCCGCTCGATGTCGGCGTCGAGGCCCAACGCGACGAGATTGCGGCCGCCGTGACTTTCTCGGAGTGTGTTGACGACTTCTCGCATCGGTTGGCAGCGGCAGGTGAAGAGGTCCATGACCAGACGCAACTCGTCGCCGTGCCACTTCGGCCAGTTGCGAGCCGCCCAGACTCCGGTTGCGATCGCTCCGGCGCAGAGCGAGTCGTCGGTCGAGACGATGCCATCCGTGCCGGCGCAAAGGAGATGGATCGGCCGCGAGTCGTTCGCGAGGAGGGCGATCACCGCATGCAGATTGCTGAAGCAGCCGATGAGTGTTCGCTTGGCGAGTCGGCACTTCAACAGGGCTTGCGTGCCGTTCGTGGTTGTGAAGACCACGGTCTTGCCGGCGACGACGCCAGGAGCGTACTTCATCGGCGAATTGTCGAGATCGAAGCCGGAGATCAGCGTGCCACCGCGTTCTCCGCCTAAAATCACTCCGGCTTTGGCGCGGATGTCCGGCGGAACCGGGCTGTCGGCGGATGACTGCGGAATTCCCGCGATCACTGCGGCAGCCGCGTGTGCTTCCGCGACTGTTGAGGTGGGAACGACGGCAGTCGCTCCGCTGGCGAGGGCTTGGGTGATGGTCGTGCTGGCTCGCAGAACGTCGATGACGACGGCCACACCGCCGCGAAGCTGCTCTTCGGAAACCAAGCTGGGTAACAGGTGGACTTGCAGGTCGATGGTCATAGGGGTTGGCAATCTGAGATTTGGGATTTTGAACCGCAAGGGCTGCGAGGCCAAGAAATGCGGTGTTTGGCGGGCGTCGGATGATTCCGTTCGGTGGTCCGTCCGCGTAAATTGCTCGGCCGGAGGTCAAATGATGGCAGTACAGCGCACCCGACAGCGGAAACTCGTGACGTGGATTTGGCTCGTCAGCGTCGCGTTGGTGCTGGCCCAAGCCACGTCCGGGTTGGCTCAGAATGCGGACGCTCCGGCGAAAACCGAAACGGAACCCGCGAAGCCTGAACAGTCCACGGAAGCACCGCTCCCGAAAAAGGCCGAGGTGCTGCGAAACCTGCCGTCGAAGGCGGATCTGCTCACGAAGCCGCCGTTCGATTGGGTCTTCCTCAAGAACGATGACGTCTTGACGGTGAAGCCGTTGCAGCCTCGGCCGAAAACGCTCGATCAGATCAATGAGAAGCGGAAACAGATGGCTCAGCCGCCGAAGGTGACACGGATGGCTGGCGAGTCGCAGGACGCTTTCGCCGCGCGGTTGCGGCAGTCGGGGGACGAGCATCGCAAGCTGCGAGAGAAAGTCGA
>CAMAWN010000176.1 GCA_945861865.1 Candidatus Kuenenia stuttgartensis
CCGCGTTCCGGCACGTTGTTGAAGAACGCGAAGAACTGGTAGTACTCGCGCTGCGAGAACGGATCGAATTTGTGGTCGTGGCAGCGGCAGCAGCCGAGCGTCAGGCCGAGCCACACGGTCGCCGTCGTATCGACGCGATCGACGACGTATTCGACAGCGTACTCTTCGGGGATGATCCCACCTTCGGCGTTGCCGCGATGATTGCGGTTGAAGCCGGTCGCCAGGACTTGATCCATCGTCGCCTTCGGCAATTGGTCTCCCGCGAGTTGCTCCAGCGTGAATTCGTCGAACGGTTTGTTGTCGTTCAACGCTTCGATGACCCAGTCGCGCCACCGCCACATGCTCCGTTCGCCGTCGGATTGATAGCCAGACGTGTCTGCGTACCGGGCTGCATCCAACCACGGCCGAGCGAATCGCTCACCGAATCGCGGCGAGGCCAACAGGCGATCAACGACCCGCTCGAAAGCATCGGGCGAGTCGTCACCGAGGAAGTCTTCGATCTCGCTGATCGATGGCGGCAGGCCGGTCAGATCGAGCGTCACGCGCCGCAGCAACGTCGCTCGCGTCGCACTGGGAGACGGCGGCAAGCCCTCGTGTTCGAGTTGTGCGAGAACAAATCGGTCGATCGGATTTGAGATTTGAGATTTGAGATTTGAGATCAGTGGCACATGCGGCCGCACCGGCGCGAGAAACGCCCAATGCCCCTGAGACTTCGCCCCCTGCTCGATCCAGCGGCGCACGGTCTCGATCTGTTGCGGCGTGAGCTTCTTGCCGGAACTGGCCGGCGGCATCCGTTCGTCAGGATCGGTCGCGGTCAGCCGGCGAAACAGTTCGCTCTTCGCGGGATCCCCGGGGACGAGCACTCGATGGCCTTCCCGCTCAACGAAGAGTTGTTCGACATCGTCGAGCCGCAAATCCGCCTTGCGTTGCTTCGCATCGGGACCGTGACACTGAAAACAAACGTCGGACAAGATCGGCCGGACGTCCCGATTGAACGAGACGGCTTCGTCCTTCGGGGCCGCTGACGAAGTGGATGAACTCGTCAGCAGGAGCAGGATCGCGGCGAATGTTTGTCGAGTGGTCATGTCGGCTACTGCCCTTTGCGTTTCAGCTTCGCGTCGTTGTCTTTCATGAATTGTTTGAGAGTGTCAGCAAATTCGAGTAGCCGTCCCCATTGCTCGACGTACAGGGGTGATCTCGCCCGAGGCGACTTTTTGCAGGATCTCTTCTTTGGTCATGGAGGCACTCCGTTGTTCAGTTCGTGGTTCCGGCTTCAGCTGGCCTGTTCGGGTCGTGCCGATTCTAAAGCCGAGTCGACCGGACGCCTACATCCGGTCGATCATTCGGACGTAGGCGTCCGAACTACGCTGGAGTCGCGACCGTTCCTCCCGATAAGATGCTCGTCCGTGGGAGGTGCTCATGCTGACGATTCTTGATGAAGGCGTTTCACTGTGCGACCGCGTCAATCGGCGCGAGTGGTTGCGTGTCGGCAGCCTCGGCGCGGGAGGTTTGTCACTCTCGCATTTGCTGGCGGCAAAGAACTCGGCACGAGCGGCCAACGGAACCGGTCGCGCGGCGTCGTTCGGCAAAGCAAAATCGGTAATCCTCTTCTGGCTGACGGGCGGAGCACCACAGCACGAGACTTGGGATCCGAAGTCGGATGCTCCCGCCGAGATTCGCGGCTCATTCGGCCCGATCGCGTCGAAGACCCCTGGCCTGTTCGTCGGCGAGTTGATGCCGCGGACGGCGAAACTGACGGACAAGATCGCCGCGCTGCGAGCAGTCGTCACCGGCGACAACGCGCACTCGTCGAGCGGCTATCAGATGCTGACCGGCGTGCCGCACATTCCGCTGAGTGCCGAAAGCGTGACGTCGAAGGCTCCGAACCTGTGGCCGTGCGCGGACTCGATCGTTCGTACTTTGCGACCTGTGCGAAATGGTTTGCCACCGTCAGTCGTGTTGCCCGAACACATTTGGAACGACGGCAATTTCCCGTGGCCGGGACAAGATGCCGGCTTCCTCGGCAACAAGGTTGATCCGTGGTTGATTCATTGCGATCCCAGTTCGCCGCAGTTCCGAGTCCCCGATTTGTCATTCCCCGACGAGATCAGTTCGCTGCGATTCGATGCGCGGCGGAGTCTGCTCGAACAAGTGAATCGACATCTCGACACGACGCTGCAAGGCGGACAAGTCCAACGCTTCAACGACGACACGCAACAAGCGATCGGCTTACTGAGTGCCTCGGCTGCGCGGCGCGCGTTCGATCTGTCGCAAGAGCCGGATTCGGTGCGCGACCGCTACGGCCGTTCGCGATACGCGCAGAGCGTGCTGCTGGCGCGGCGGTTGGTCGAGTCGGGCGTCTCGATCGTGCGCATCAATTGGACGCGGATTAAAGACCAACCGAATCAAGGCGGCTGGGACACGCACGCGACACACGCCAAGGCGCTGCAATCGTTCCTGATGCCGATCATGGATCAGTGCTACTCGGCGTTGCTCGAAGATTTGTCCGACCGCGGACTGCTCGATGAAACGCTGGTCGTGTGGCTGGGCGAATTCGGGCACACTCCGAAGATCAACGGCAATGCCGGCCGCGATCACTGGGGCAATTGCTTCTCGATTGCTCTGGCCGGCGGAGGTATTCGCGGCGGAGTCGTCTACGGCACGTCCGACAAAGACGCCGCGTTCCCGATCGAAGGCCGAGTTACTCCCGCCGACATGCTCGCGACCGTCTATCACTGCCTCGGCTACGCGCCCGACACCGAGATGCACGACACCGTCGGCCGCCCGTTCCCGATCAGCCGCGGTGATGTCATCGAAGCGGTGCTGTGATCGTCTGGCCGATGGCTGTGAGCCGATGGCCGGCAGCCTTGATACTGTTTTCCTTTGCCCTGAATTTGGATCGTCTCCTGTGAACGAATACGTCGAACCGCTCGGAATGCGAGTCCTGATCCGCAAGGACGAGGGCCGGCAGAAGACTCGCGGCGGCATCGTGCTGCCCGATCACGCCGAGATTCCGACCATCACCGGCCGCGTCGTCGAGGTCAGCGTGCAAGTTCAGCGTGACAACGACTTCCCCATCGAGAAGTACGACAAAGTGCTGTTTCATCCAAAGAACGCGATCCCGGTCGATTTCGAGCAGAGCAACGTGCTGTTCGTCGTTCCAATCGCTGACATCGTCGCGGTCTTCCGCCGCACCCCCGAACCGAAATGTGGGGTCAACGATGAACTGGATGAACTCGATTCCACCGACGGCGAGTTGGCCGAAGAATGAGCCGTATCGCGATCATTGGCGGCGGCATCTCTGGCCTCGCGGCCGCGCTGCGAGTTCATGAACTCGCGGCCGAACAGCGGCGCGACGTGCGAATTACGCTGCTCGAAGCATCACCCCGTTTGGGTGGCGTGCTGCGAACTGAACGCATCGGCGAATACCTCGTCGAACACGCTGCCGACATGTGGATCACCAACAAGCCGGAAGGGATGCGGTTGTGCGAGAAGCTCGGCCTCACCGAGCGGCTGATTCCGACGAACGCACAGTTTCGCAAGTCGCTCGTCCTGCGCGACGGCCGAGCTTATCCGGTCCCCGAAGGTTTTCAGTTGATGGTCCCGGAGCAAGCTTGGCCGATGGTTTGCTCGCCGCTGCTGAGCTGGCGCGGCAAGCTGCGATTGCTCGCCGAATACTTTGTCCGTGCTCGGCGTGACGGAGCAGATGAAAGTCTCGCTGACTTCGTTCGCCGCCGCTGCGGAAAGGAAGCATTCCAGCGACTCGTTCAACCGCTTGTCGGAGGCATCTACACCGCTGATCCCGAGAAACTCAGCCTGAAGGCGACGTTGCCGCGTTTCATCGAGATGGAAAAACAACACGGCAGCCTGATCCGCGCCGCGCTGCGGCAATCGCGAACGAAGATGTCAGGAACGAGCGGAGCTCGCTACGGCCTGTTCGTGAGCCTGCCGAACGGCATCGGTGAATTGGTTTCGGTATTGATCCGCCGCGTCGCCGAGTTTGCAGACATCCGCTGCGGTGAGCGAGTGCGTTCCGTTGTTCGGAAACCGATGTCCGAGCGATCGGACGTCGATGTTCGGCCTGTGTTCACGATCGAAACTGACGCCGTCGAAGACTTCGACGCGGTCATTCTCGCCGTGCCCTCGTTCGTTGCGGCGAGTTTGTTGGTCGAAGAATCACCTGCGCTGTCCGCCGAATTGAACCGCATCGAATACGCGTCGACCGTCGTTGTGGCCAGCGGCCACAAGTTGTCGGACATCGAGCATCCGCTCGACGCCTTCGGCCTCGTCATCCCGCACATCGAGCACCGAAAGCTTCTGGCCGTCTCGTTCACCAGCCGCAAATTTCCCGGCCGAGCACCTGATGGTCGCGTCCTGCTCCGCACGTTCATCGGCGGAGCGTTGCAGCCGGAACTCTGTGACCTCGACGATGCCGCGATCATGGAACTGGTCCGTGGCGAGCTGAACGAACTGCTCGGTGTGCGCGGGGAACCGGACTTCATCAACGTCTACCGACACACGCAGGCGATGCCGCAGTATCACGTCGGTCATCTCGATCTCGTCGCTCACATTCAAAAAGTCGTCGAGCAATCTCCCGGCTTGGCTCTCGCTGGTAATTTCTTGACCGGTGTCGGGATTCCAGACTCGATCGCCAGCGGAGAAGCCGCGGCGGAAAAAGTGATCAAGGGTTGAGAGACATGGAACCCGCGCTCAACAGTCGGCCGAACCGATGTCAGGAACTCGGAGACCTGGAGACCGGAGCCTGAAAACCGGCACGACCGCACCCTGTCCGCGATTTCCAGCCCCGCTAGAATCCCGCGCTCAAACTCGTTTCCGTATTTCGATTCCAGGAGGATGATGACGTGCGCTGGTCCAAGGCTTTGATCCCGACGATGAAGGAAGTCCCGGCGGACGCCGAAGTCCCCAGCCACCAACTCATGCTGCGAGCCGGCCTGATCCGGCAACTCATGGCCGGCAGCTACACCTACCTGCCGCTGGGCTGGAAGGCTCTGCGAAAAGCGGAAGCGATCGTCCGCGAGGAAATGGAAGCCGCCGGGGCCATCGAAATCCACATGCCCGCGCTGCAACCGATCGACCTCTTCGTCCGGACTGGACGAAAGGAAGCCTTCGGCAATGTGCTGTTCAACTGGAAGCAACGCCGAGGCAACGGCGAGACCCACTTCGCGCTCGGCCCGACGCACGAAGAGGTCGTCACCGATCTCGTCGCGAAGCATGTCAGCAGCTACCGCCAACTGCCGCTGAACCTGTTTCAGATCCAAACGAAATTCCGCAACGAAGAGCGGCCGCGGTTCGGAGTCCTCCGCACCAGCGAGTTCCTGATGAAGGACGCCTACAGCTTTCACGCGACGCTCGAATCGCTGAACGAAACGTATCAGGCGATGTATCGAGCCTATTGCCGCATCTTCGCCCGTTGCGGCCTCGAGTACCTGCCGGTCGAAGCCGAGAGCGGCCCGATTGGCGGCGACGCTTCGCACGAGTTCATGTGTCCCGCCAACAACGGCGAGGACCGCATCGTCCACTGCCGCACGACCGGCTACGCCGCGAACCTCGAACGCGCCGACACCGGCCGCCAGCCGCCGACCATCGCGACATCTCCCGATGCCAAGCCGCTCACGAAACTGCACACGCCCAACGTCGGCTCGATTGAAGCGGTCTGCAAGTTCCTGAAATGCAAACCGGAGAAGATGGTCAAGACGCTGATTTACTCGGCCGACGACAAACCGGTCGCGGTCCTGATTCGGGGCGACCACGAAGCCAACGAAGGCAAAGTCCGCCGCGCACTTGGCGCGACGAAACTCGAAATGGCGACCCCCGAAGTCATCCTGCAAGTCACCGGCGCACCGGTCGGCTTCGCCGGCCCGGTCGGCATCAAGTGCCCGATCTTCGCCGACCACGATGTCCCGTTGATCGTCAACGCGATCACCGGAGCGAACGAAGGCGACCACCACATCGTCAACGTCAACGTCGGCCGCGACTACGCGCTGACGACGACACACGACCTCCGCAACGCCGCCGCCGGCGATCCGAGTCCGCGCGGCGAAGGAACCCTCGAACTCGTTCACGGCATCGAAATCGGCCATGTTTTCAAGCTCGGGACGAAGTACTCGGTCTCGCTGGAGGCGTACTTCTCCGACGAAAAAGAAACGCGGCATCCGATCATCATGGGTTGCTACGGCGTTGGCGTGAACCGCATCATCGCCGCGCTCGCCGAGACGAAGAACGACGAGAACGGCCTGATCTGGCCGCTCGCCGTCGCTCCGTACGAAGTCGTCGTCATTCCGCTGCAAGAAGAAGCCGCCGTCGTCGCAGCCGCCGAGTCGATTTACTCGCAACTTCAAAAGGCCGGCGTCGACGTGTTGCTCGACGATCGCCCGCAGCGAGCTGGCGTGAAATTCAAAGACGCCGACCTGATCGGTTTCCCGCTGCGAGTCGTCATCGGCGGCAAGGGCCTGCAAGAGGGCCTCGTCGAAACGAAATGGAGAACCGATTCCGCGCCGACGAAAGTCCCCGTCGCCGATGCCGTCGCCACAGTCCTCAACCAACTAACCTTTCGCCGACAGCAAGAGGCCGCGAAAGTGCCGGATTAGAAACGCACTGAGCCAACCAGCAATACTCCGGCTACCCGAACAACTCTTCCAACACGCGACCGCCCTCGGTGATGGGGGTCGGGCGGCCTTCGGGGTCGGGGATGCGGAGATTGGGATCAATGCCGAGCGAGCGGAAGATGGTGGCGGAGAGGTCGGCGGGGGTGACCGGTTTGTCGGTCGGATAGCCGGCGTGTTTGTCGGACTTGCCGTGAGTGATGCCGCCGCGGATGCCGGCTCCGGCGAAGAGCATGGGGAAACAGTGGCACCAGTGGCCTCGGCCACCTTGCGGAGTGACGCCGGGGGTTCGGCCCATTTCGCTCGTGAGCACGACTAGCGTTTCGTCCAGCAGGCCGCGCGTCGAAAGGTCTTCCAGGATTGCCGTGTAAGTTTGGTCGAGGCCCGGCAGCAGAATGTTCTTCATGTCGTTGTTCTGGATGTGCGAGTCCCAACTGTAGCCGTCGGGGCATTCCCACTGGACGGTGACGAAGCGTGCTCCGGCTTCGAGCAATCGCCGGCCCAAGAGCGCGGCCTGGCCGAACAGGTGCCGGCCGTAGCGGTCTCGCGTGGCGGCTTTCTCTTGGCGGATGTCGAGCGCGTTGCGGATCGGGGCCGAGTTCGCCAGCTCGAACGCTCGCTGTTGGAAGCGCGAGTACGTTTCGATCGAGCGGGTTCGTTCGACTGACTCGCGTGCGGAGTCGAATTGTTCGAGCAGCGTCTTGCGGCGGTTCAGCCGGTCGAGCGTCAGCGTCGGTTGCTCGTCGAGTCCTTGAATCCGCAGGTCCATTTCCTGATCGGTGACTTCGCGGAAGAACGGATTGTCCTTCGCATCGCGACGGCGGAAGTTCGTCGCCAGCGCGTTGTACGATCGGCCCAGCCAACCGGCGTACTGACCCGGATAGTCGTAGCCCTGCAAGTGACCCAGCGGAGCCGGCACGTAAACGTAGCTGGGCATGTCGCGGAAGCGTCCGGCGGCGGCTCGCTGGTCGAGGTACTCGACGATCGATCCCATCGCCGGCCAATCTTTATCGGGCGTGGCGTTGAGGATCGTCTCCGGCAAGTGCCACGGCCGGCCGGTCTGCATCCAGTGGCAAGCGTGATGATTGTTGTGCGTGTGATGGACGGTCCTGACGACCGCGAACTTGTCCGACATCGCCGCCATGCGCGGCATGTGTTCGCAAATGCGCAGATCCGGCGTGCGCGAGTCGATCGGCGAGAACGTCCCGCGAATATTCTCCGGAGCCTCCGGCTTCATGTCCCACGTCTCAAGCTGACTCGGCCCGCCGTAGAGGTACAGAAACAGGACTGACTTGGCTCGCGCGGGCAACAGGTCGCCGGCCTCTTCCGCCGCGAATAACTTTGGCAAGCTCGTGCCGAGTAATCCGGCACCGCAGGCTTGCAGCAGATTGCGCCGAGCAACTCCATGACACACTCGCTGCGGTCGTCCGAAAATCGAGAGCATGATGCACTCCAGAATTAGAAAAGTGCTGAGATCGGCTGGCCTTCTTCCATCAATCGAAATGGTCGGCCTTCGGCGTCGATGGCATTCAGGTCGTCGATGCCCATCGCTCGGTAGACGGTGTGCGCGATGTCTTCGGCTCCGACGGGATTGTCGGCGGGGTATTCGGCGACCTTGTCGGTGGTGCCGAAGGCTTGGCCGCCTTGGATGCCTCCGCCGGCGAGCAGCACCGATTGGCACGCGGTCCAGTGATCGCGGCCGGCTCCGCTGACGCCGCCCGAACGGGGATCGCCGATCTTTGGCTTGCGGCCCATCTCGCTAGTGACGAGGACCAGCGTGGTGTCGAGCAACCCACGCTCGTGCAGGTCGGCCAGCAGCGCGGCGAAGGGGCGATCGAACTCCGGCAGCAGGTGGTCGCGCAGGCAGCCAAAGTTGTTGCCGTGAGTGTCCCAGCCGCCGCCGCTCTTGCAGAGCTTGCTGAGGAGATCGCTCCCTTTCCAGAAGACGGTGACGAACGGCACACCCGCTTCGACCAGTCGCCGAGCCATCAACAAGCTGGTCGCGGTGATCGTGTTGCCGTACTGATTGCGAATCGACTCCGGTTCGGCCGAGAGATCGAACGCGGCTTTCGTCTGCGGCGCGGTCAGCAGCGAGAACGCTTTCTCCTGCTGCTTCGAGTAGCCGCCCGCCGCCAGCGAGTGATCCACCAGCCGAGTCGTGCCGTCGAGTGACGACAACAAATCGCGCCGTGAGTTCAACCGATTGAGGCCGATGTCACCGTGAAGCTGCAATGCCGGAGCGGTGAACTTCAGAGGCTTCTCGCGCGAGCCATCGACGAACACCGGATCGAATTCCAATCCGAGCCGTGCTCCGAACTGCCCCGGCCGCGTGTATTCGGGAGCGCCTTCTTTTTGAGGCAGCGAGATCACCGACGGCAAGAACGGATGCGGCGGACGCTTGTACGCGATGGTCGAAGCCATCGACGGCCAATCGGTCGGGTACGGCGTGCGAGCATTCAGCAACTGCCGGAACGACGGATCGCCCGCGTGGCCGGTCAAGTTGTAGTAGTAGCCGTGATGATGATCTCCGGTCCCTCGGCCAAAGTCTCCCAGCGAACGCACGACAGCGAGGTGATGCGCCTGCTTCGCCGTGAACGGCAAGTGCTCGCACAGTTCCAAGCCAGGAGCACTCGTCGCGACAGGATTGAATTCGCCGCGATACTCCAACGGCGCATCGGGCTTCAGGTCCGTGGTGTCGATGTGCGAAACCCCGCCGCTGAGCCAGATCATGATGCAGGATTTCGCCGGCTGCTTGCCGCGTGGAGCCGTGCGATTCGTCGGGGGCGTCTCTGCGGCGCGAGCCAGATTAACTCCACAAAAGCCCGCGCCACCCGCGACGAGAAACGCGCGACGCTCGAAGTCAATCTCGTGAAGAATCCGCTGCGTCATCCCAACCCCCGAGCCGCCTCGCTCTTGGAACAGACTGAACCGGTGCCGGATGATATCAGTGAAACGGTTGCAGAGCGATTGGATTCTGGCCTGACACGGTCTCAGCATTTCTCCGGCACGAAGTCAGGAATCTCATCGGTCTTCGACGAGGGAGACGAGAGGGGCCGGCTGTACGAGGCGGTCTCGGCCTTGTAGAACAGCCGGACCGGGACGGCGAGGATTCGGCTCTGGCATTCGGAGTTCATCAGTCCGGCACGACTCGCGCGCAAAAAGCAAAACAGACACGCTTCAGACAACGACTCCATCAATTGGAAAGATTCCGATGACCGCAGACATCAAGATTACAGCCGACTCCGCCTCCAACACCTCCTGCAAATTTACCGTGGACCGGCCGGTCTACCCCGATCGCTCGTTCTACTTCGCCAGCAAAGAGCGTGCGAGTGGATCGCCCTTGGCGGAGCGCTTGTTCGAGATCCCGACCGTCAAGAGCGCGCTGATCTCACACGACCGAGTGGTTGTGGACAAAACCGGACGCGAAGAATGGCCGGTGACCGGTCGTCAGATCGGAGCGGCGATTCGGGCGCACTTGGCGACCGGTCTGCCGGCTGTCTCGGAAGAGCTGCGAGCCAGCATTCCGCCCGCCGACGTGATCCGCAAACGGGTACAAGAGGTGCTCGACACGCGGATCAATCCTTCGGTGGCAGCGCATGGCGGCCGTGTGGCGCTGATCGGCGTGCAGGGAAACACGATCTTTATTCAGATGGGTGGCGGTTGCCAAGGTTGTGGTCAAGCCAACGTGACGCTGAAACAGGGGGTTGAGGTCGAGATCCACGCCGCCGTGCCCGAGGTCGGCGACATCTTGGACACGACCGACCATGCCGCCGGTCGCAACCCGTACTACCAGCCATCGGGGAAGTAGATGCCACGGGTTTTGTTGTTGCTGCCCACGACCACCTATCGGACTCACGACTTCATGGAGGCGGCGCAACGGTTGGGTGTCGAACTCACCGTGGCTTCGGAAGAGGCCAGCACGCTCGCCCGGCTGAATCCCAGTGGTCTGATGCGGCTCGACTTTGATGATCCGCCACAGGCCGCACGCCAGGTGATTCAGTTTGCCCAAGAGTATCCGATCGCCGCGGTGGTTCCGGTGGATGACCAGGTGACCATCTGCGCCGCGACCATTTGCCAAGCTCTTGGACTGCGCCATAACTCGGTCGAGTCAGTCACGGCGGCGCGAAACAAGCACCGCATGCGCGAACGGCTCGGACACGATGGAGTTCCGCAGCCGCGATACAAACTCTGCTCGCTGGATGACGACTCTGTCCACATCGCCGATCAAGTCGAATACCCCTGCGTTGTCAAACCACTCACACTTTCCGGAAGCCGGGGAGTGATCCGCGCCAACACAGACGTGGAGTTTGTTCGGGCCGTCGAGCGACTCGATCACATTCTCCGCTCGGAATTCCGCCAGTCGCATTCCTCTGCGGCGGCCCGAGGTCGGCCAGCCCATTCGCTTCCAGAAACCGCTCGGCAGTTCCTCGTCGAGGACTTCGTCGCCGGCCCCGAGGTGGCCCTGGAAGGACTGCTCACGCGGGGGACACTCCGCGTCCTCGCGCTGTTTGATAAACCGGATCCTCTCGATGGTCCGTTTTTTGAGGAAACCATCTACGTCACTCCCTCGCGTTTGCCGGTGTCTGTGCAAGACGACATTGCTCGCTGTGCGAGCCACGCCTGTCGGGCGATGGGACTGAGCGAGGGACCGGTCCATGCGGAACTGCGGATCAATGCTGGTGGTCCGTGGATCATTGAGATCAACCCGCGGTCGATTGGCGGCCTCTGCTCGCGAGTGCTGCGGTTTGGCACCGGTCTGTCGCTGGAAGAGTTGATCATCCGTCATGCTCTCGACGGCGACTATGCCCCTCCCACTCGTGAAAACCAACCCGCCGGTGTCATGATGATCCCGACTCCTCGGGCGGGGGTGCTGATCGAGGTGCGCGGGTTGGATGAGGCCCAAACCGTTGTCGGCATTGAGCAGTTGACCATTTCCGCACACCTGGGCCAGGAGTTGATTCCACTGCCGGAGGGTGCTCTTTATCTGGGCTTCCTCTTTGCCCGAGCCGCAACGTCTGGGGCCGTCGAACTGGCCCTGCGCGCGTCTCATGCCCGGCTCGACTTCTTGATCCAACCCACCGAACCTGCAACAGCTCACGTAGGATCAGGCCATCGCTCGTGACCGGCAAACGATCGGCCCCTGTCCCCCGCGTGGGCGCGTGCCCGGCGACCTGCGCGATCCGCCCCCTCAACCGATCAGCACCAATTCGCAAAGTGCGTCGTGCGCCCGGTGACGCTGACTCACTCAGTCGGTGGCACGTCCGCCAAATGGCAACAGGCACATTCCGTGTGCCGTCTTGTCCGACGGCGCACGGAATGTGCCTGCTACGATTTCGACGAATTAGTCCTTCGGCGTGACGATGACTCGGCTGGAGGTGATCTTCACTTCTTGTTTGGGGCGGTCGCCGGAGCCGGTCGGAACGCTGCCGATCTTGAGCACCACATCGAGGCTTGTCTTGTCGGCGGTCTTGCCGAAGACGGTGTATTGGTTATCGAGATGCGGCACTCGGCCGAGGCACATGAAGAACTGCGAGCCGGCGGAATTCGGATCGTTCGTCCGGGCCATCGAAAGCACGCCCGCCTCGTGCGGCTTGGCGTTGAACTCTTGCTTGATCGTGTAGCCCGGCCCGCCGGTACCGGTCCCTTGCGGGCAGCCGACTTGGATCATGAAGCCGGAGATGACTCGGTGGAAGATGATGCCGTTGTAGAAGCCGATCTTCGTCAAGCCGATCAAGTTGTTGGCGTGGCCCGGTGCGACGTCGGGATAC